>NZ_CP087135.1:3197500-3530395 GCF_020911945.1 Flavobacterium galactosidilyticum | reverse complement strand
ATATTCTATTAAATTGTTTTTTAATTGGTAATTTTTATCTTACTAAATAAAAGTAGTTTTGTTATCTATTATCGGGGTAACAAATATGTGAACAATTTTCTGTAAAAAAAAATTAAAGGGGGTATAATTTTACGAATTATTGTCGTAAGGGGTTATTTAGAATTAAATTTTTTAATATATAATAAATGAAAAATCATCAAATAGAAGTTAGGGTTAGATACTCTGAAACAGACCAAATGGGTGTTGTATATCATGGGAATTATATCCCTTATTTTGAGATTGGACGCGTCGAATGGCTCAGAAACAAAGGGATTTCATATAAATCTATGGAAGAAAATGGAATTGCACTTCCTATAGTTTCTATGAATATAAATTATAAGAAATCAGCGCGCTATGATGAGCTGCTAACAGTTCATACTGCTTTTAAAAGTAGGTCCGCTGTAAAGATAGAATTTGACTGCGCTATTTATAATGAGTCTGATGAGTTATTAACAACTGCCCATTTTATTTTGGTTTTTGTGTCTTTAAAAACGGGAAGACCGACAGCTCCACCAGATAATATTTTAGAGTTGTTCAAAACACTTGAATAAAGTTCAAAATAATACTGTTTCGATTGAATTTAAATTCGTTTTATTTCAATCTCAAACATTGAATTGAAAATGTCGAAGATCATTTCGGCATTTTTTTTTCGTGTTTTTATCTCTATTTTGCCTATTGGAAGTCCCGAAATTTCATTTATTTCCATTTCTTGATTCACAATGTCGAGCTTCTTTTCCTTAACTACTCGCATTACTTTATTCATGTTTTTGTAATCAAATGAGATTGTAAAATGAATATCGATGGTTTTTTCAGTAATCTCACAACCTTCAAGAATTAATTGTGCCGTTGTTTTATAAGCAGAAATTAATCCACCGACTCCTAATTTAACACCGCCAAAAATCCGTACCACTACAATTAGTATATTAGTTACTGAAAAAGATTGAATTTGGCCGTAAATAGGCATTCCGGCAGTATTGCTTGGTTCTCCATCATCATTAGCACGATAAGAAATAATATCTGTGCCTAACTGATAGGCGTAACAAAAATGGCCAGCATTTGGATGTTGCTTACGTAGAGTATCAATTAGTGGCTTGACTTCTTCCTCCGACTGGATTGGAAATGCGTATCCAAAAAACTTACTATTTTTTTCTTTGAAAAGCACCTCTTCTGGTGAAAAATCAATGGTTTTGTAAGTGTCTTTAATGTCCAAAAGTGTTCTATTTCTAAATTATTGTTCTGTCTAATAAATGGATTACATCTTCTTCTCCTACTTGTAAATTATAAACGTTAAATCCTAAACTATGAGCCGCATCAGTGTTTTCTTTTTTGTCATCAACAAATAATGTGCGTTTTGGATCTAATTCATGATTGTTAATTAAATGCTTGTATATTTCTAAATCAGGTTTTCGTAAACCAATTTCATACGAAAAATACACTTTTTCAAAACATTGATAGAAATCGCTATAAAAAGAAATTCCATGTTTTTGCTCAAATGACTCGATATGAATTGCATCTGTATTTGATAGTAAAAATAGACGGTATTTTTGAGAAAGTATTTGAAGAAACTCTAAGCGATAGAGAGGAAAGTCAAGAAGTATTGTGCACCAAGCAGTTTCAATTTCTTGAATACTAGCATTTGGAATGTGTTTTTGAATTCCCGAAAGGAAATTTTCGCGGGAAATTTTTCCAGTCTCAAATTGCATGTTCAAATTATTCAAATCAGTATTCCATTCGCTTAATCCTAATTTTTTAAAAGCAGTAATGGTCGCTTCTTTATCTAAATTGATAAAAATATCTCCAAAATCAAAAATTATAGTGTTAATCATGGTTTCTTGAAATTATAAGTTCGTCTGCACCGATATATCGTTTCTCTGCTTCTTTACTCACGAGTTGAGGGGCTTTTTTTCCGTTAGTAAAATGGATGTTTCCAATAAAGACTCGAGCTTCGTCCCAAAGGTTAGCATCAATAAATGTCTGTAGGGTTTGGCTGCCGCCTTCAATGATAACAGATTGGATTTGGTGCTCGTATAGTGATTCTACAATCTGTTTAGCTACATTTTTTTGAAAATCGATACACTCAAAGGTAGTATTTTCTTTTATAACAGCTGTTTTAGATTTGGAAAATAGGATAGTTTTAACTTGGTTATTCAGAATTTGGCTGTTTTCTGGAATGCGATTGTTTTGGTCAAGAGCCAATCGAATTGGATTATCTCCTGCCCAATCTCTAGTGTCTAATTTTGGATTATCATCAATCACTGTTTGCGTTCCTACTAGAATCGCCTGTTCCTCACTTCGCCATTTATGAACCATTTGTCTAGAATACGGATTGGTAATCCAAACTGGTTTTTTCTCTAATTTTTCAGATGGTGCAATAAAACCGTCTTGGCTTTGAGCCCATTTTAATATTATATAAGGACGTTTCTTTTCGTGAAAGGTAAAAAAGCGCTTGTTTAAGTCGTGACATTCTTTTTCTAAAACTCCAACATTCACTTGAATTCCGGCTTCTATTAATTTTTTTATTCCGTTTCCGGCTACTTTCACATTGGAGTCAACTGTTCCAATAACGACATTCGGAATCTTGTTTTCGATAATCAAATTACAGCAAGGTGGTGTTTTGCCAAAGTGGCTGCATGGTTCTAAACTCACATAGATAGTCGCTTTTTGCAAAAGCGACTTGTCTTTAACGGAATTTATAGCATTTACTTCTGCGTGTGGTTCTCCTGCTTTTTTGTGCCAACCTTCACCAATAATTTTCCCGTCATAAACTATCACGCTACCTACCATTGGATTTGGGTAGGTTGTACCTAATCCATTTTTGGCTAATTCGATGCACCTTTTTATATATTTTTCCTGTATTTTCACATTGCAAAAGTAGTAATTTTTGAGTTTATGATTTAGTTTGAAAACTATTGATATTTACACCAAACAATTTCTATTTTTGTGAGTGCAAATAGATTTTTTATAAAATGGAGAATTACAACATCAGAAAAATTAATAAGGAAGACAATCAGGCAGTGGCTCAATTGATACGCGCTGTTTTTGACGAAATGGATATTCTAAAAGTGGGTACAGCATACGCGGATCCTTATTTGGATTCTATGTTTGAAGAGTACAATAAGCCTCGAGCGGTTTATTATGTTGTGGAGCATAATGAAAAAATAGTTGGATGTGCTGGTATAGCGCCTTTAGAAAATGAGGCAGAAACAGTTTGTGAACTTCAAAAAATGTATTTTTTGCCTGAAGTTCGTGGATTAGGAATAGGTAGTGAAATGATGGATTTGTGTATGCAAAGTGCGATTTCTTTTGGTTTTGAAAGTTGTTATTTGGAAACAATGCCCTTCATGCTTGACGCACAAAAACTATATAGGAAATCTGGCTTTGAAACTATCGCTGAACCAATGGGAAGCACTGGCCATGTAAGTTGTCCGGTCTGGATGTTGAAAAAATTATAACGTAATAGTTACACTTTTTAGCCCTAATTTATTTCTCGATATAAATCAACAAATGAAAATTAAAGAATATAGATCTTATTTTATTCAAGAATTAACGCCAATTTTTGATGAAGGCGAAGCTGAAAGTTTTTTCTATTTAATATTAGAAAATAAACAGCAATTGAAGCGTATTGACTTGGCTTTACAGCATGATTTGACTTTTTCTGAAGATGAAATAAAAATATGGAATGCGATTTTAGAACAATTAAAAAATGAAATTCCAGTTCAATATTTACTTGGGAAAACTAGTTTTTACGGATTAGATTTCGAAGTAAATACTAATGTTTTGATTCCTAGACCTGAAACGGAGGAATTGGTCGATTGGATTATCAAAAGCAATCAAGTTGATCATAATTCAAAAGGTTTAAAGATTCTTGATATTGGCACAGGTAGCGGTTGCATCGCAATTTCTTTAGCTAACTACATTCCGAATGCTCAGGTCTTTGCTATTGATGTTTCTGAAAATGCTTTGGATACAGCCCAAAAAAATGCAGAAAGTAATAAAGTAGAAGTTACTTTTACAAATAAAAACATTCTTGAGACAGTTGACTTAGAGCTACAATATGATATAATCGTTTCAAATCCTCCTTATGTTAGAAATCTCGAAAAGGAGGAAATCAAGAAAAATGTTTTAGATAATGAACCTCATTTAGCACTTTTTGTAGAAGATGATGATGCTTTAATTTTTTATAGAAAAATCGCAGAACTAGCTCAAAAGAACCTCTCGGAAAACGGCCAGTTGTTTTTTGAAATTAATCAATATTTAGGTCAAGAAATGATTAATTTACTAGAAGAAATGAATTTTAAAAATATCGAATTGCGAAAAGATATTTATGGCAATGATAGAATGATTCGAAGTGAAAAGTAAAAACTGCAATGTTGCGATACTACTTATAAGTCCATTTATTCAATCTAAAACTAAAACGTAGATCTATTTCTAATAGGTTTAAAAGAGACAGTTTTATTCTTAGATTAACGATTTGGAAATTAAATAGTTTGTGCTTTTTTTGCTAGCTCGTACCTTCATTATTCGTATCGCAAAGCTTCAATAGGATCTAATACCGCTGCCTTAATTGCTGGGTATAACCCAGAAGCAATAGCAACAATAAAACTAGTAATAAAAGCTGCTATTATCGCTCCCCACGGAATCACAAATGCAAAATCCATTGCTGTTGCTATTCCAAAACCAATAAGGATTCCAAAGATAATACCTACAAGGCCGCCTAGTTGACCAATCAGTAAAGTTTCAATAAAAAATTGAATTGCAATTGTAGTTTTTTTAGCTCCTAATGCTTTTCTAACACCTATTTCTCTCGTGCGTTCCGTGACAGAAACAATCATTATATTCATCAATGCGATCGATGAGCCTAGCACCGTTATAATACCTATAAGCCAAGAAGCAAGTCCAAGATATTTTGTAATACCTAAAATTCGGTTGATTAAATCGTCGCTACGTACAACCCCAAAATTATTTTCTTTTACAGGGCTTAACTTACGAACTCTACGCATGGTACTTGTCGCATTGTCCAGCGCTTGTTCAAGTAATTCTTTTTTGTCTACCATAACACTCACAGTATAGTTGATGTTAGGAGCTGTAAATAAAGAACGCGCCACTTGAATAGGGATCAAAACTCGTAAATCCTGACTGTTTCCAAAAGTGGAACCTTTTTCTTTCAAGACACCAATAACTTTAAATTTCGCGCCTCGTATAGAAATGACTTTATCAATTGGGTTTACATCCTTTAATAATCCTTTCTCAAAATCGGAACCCACAACGCATACATACGCATTATTGTCAATGTCAAATCCAGTAAAATTTCGACCAGAACTCGTTTCTAGCCCAGAATTAGACATGAAATATTCATCAACTCCTACAATTGAATTTTCGGGATCTGTTTTAGTCGATTCGTATTTTACTTCAGCATTGCTAGTCGCTGTAAATGAAAGTGAAGTTTCCGTAAATGGAAAATTGTATTTATTTTTAAAAGCAACTGCTTCAGGATAAGAAATAATTGGATTTACAATAATTCGTTCGTTTCCGCCACGGTTTCTAGTCGTGTTTTCGTATTGCTTGATGTTGAAAGTGTTAGCTCCCATCGATGCAAAATCAGATGAAATAGTGTTTTCAAGCGCCGAAACAACCGTAAGAATACTAACTAAAGCTGTAATCCCAATAGCAATAATCATTACTGTAAGTACAGTTCGCAGCAATTGCGTTCGTATAGAACCTAGGGCAATGCGTACGTTTTCTTTAAATAATTTAAACATCATATAAGTTTGACACGAAAATACAATTTTTGTTACAATTTTTCTTAAGCTAAAATTTAATTTCTTGTAATAGATTTTATCTGGAGCTATTTCCCGCTTTCCGTTACAATCCAGCAGCAAGAATAATTTGTTTTCAAGTGCCTAAAAGTAGCTTCCTCTGGTCGCTCTTTTATGCAAGAAAACAATATTATTTTTTACAACTGTATTTTCACTTCAATCGGGGCTATGAGGCTTGCAATAAAATGATGAATTAAGTAATTAGAATAATTTAAAAAATAAGATATTTGCAGAATAATTTACAAATTGAGATTTATTAAGAAGAGCATACAAATCTTACTTGTAATATCAAAAACCATATAGCATAAAAATGGCATCAAAACCGAGTATTCCAAAAGGAACTAGAGATTTTTCACCTAGCGAGGTGGCAAAACGTCAGTATATTATACAAATTATAAAAAGTAATTTCGAAAAATTCGGATTTCAACCTATAGAAACACCGTCGTTTGAAAATTCGGATACTCTAATGGGTAAGTACGGCGAGGAAGGCGACCGTCTGATTTTCAAAATTTTGAATTCAGGCGATTATTTGGCGAAAGCCAATGTGACACATTTAGTAAATAAGGATAGTACAAAGTTAACTTCAAGTATTTCCGAAAAAGCATTGCGCTATGACTTAACCGTTCCTTTTGCACGTTACGTGGTGCAACATCAAAATGAAATTGAATTTCCTTTCAAAAGATATCAAATCCAACCAGTTTGGCGTGCAGACCGACCGCAAAAAGGACGTTTCAGAGAGTTTTTCCAGTGTGATGCTGATGTTGTAGGCTCTAAGTCGTTGTGGCAGGAAGTAGAATTAGTACAATTATATGATACTGTTTTTACAACATTAGGATTAGAAGGTGTAACAATTAAAATTAATAACAGAAAGATTTTATCAGGAATTGCTGAGGTAATAGGCGCTTCAGATAAATTAATAGACTTCACTGTTGCACTAGACAAGCTGGACAAAATAGGCGAGGATGGTGTTAAAAAAGAAATGATCGAAAAGGGAATTGAAGAAGATGCAATTACAAAAGTCCAGCCTTTATTCAATTTTACTGGAAGTATTTCAGAGAAAATCGAAAAACTATCTGATTTACTTTCGGCTTCTAATGAAGGAATGAAAGGAGTAGAGGAACTTCGTTTTATATGTGATAATGTGGCAAAACTAGGATTAAGTAGCGCTATTTTAGATCTTGATGTAACTTTGGCAAGAGGACTAAATTATTATACTGGAGCTATATTTGAAGTTGCTCCTCCAAAATCAGTTGCTATGGGATCCATCGGAGGCGGTGGACGATACGACGATTTGACCGGGATTTTTGGGTTGAAAAACATGAGTGGTGTTGGGATTTCATTTGGATTAGACCGAATTTATTTAGTGATTGACGAACTAAATTTATTTCCAGAAACCGTTACAGCAACATCAAAAGCCATGTTTATTAATTATGGTGATAATGAGGCTTTATACGCAATGCAAGCGATACAAAAATTAAGAGCATCAGGAATCAAAGTAGAATTATATCCCGATAATGCTAAGGTTGCAAAGCAATTTCAGCATGCAGTTAAAAGGGGAATTCCTTATGCGGTTATAATAGGAGCGCAAGAAATGGAAACAAATTCTTATTCACTTAAAAACTTAAGTAGCGGTGAACAGCTTTTACTTGATTTCGAACAGTTAAAACTTGCTTTGCTGTAAAGAGTAGAGTTCTAAAACATAAAAAAAGCTTCGTTTTGTACAAAACGAAGCTTTTTTATATAATACGGGGGTGAATTAATAATTGTTTAGACTAAAGGCTTAAATTTTTACATTTAATAAAATTTGTTGTCTAAGTTTACAAAAATAGAAAAACAACACATATATATTCTTAAAATAATCTTAAAATTTATAATTTTAACAATTAGTAGCAGGCTAAAAAATAAAGTTAACAAAAGGTGACAATTTGACATTTAAAAAGAATTGGCAGTACTTTTGCAATCCAGAAAAAAGATTAATAATGAACTTTAAGAATATTTTTAAAAATAAGAGTACTATGACTACTGAAAATACAGAAATCGATCAAGAATTAGATGATGCAACGATAGAGATGAATGCTAATGGAGAGCAAATTATTATTGAGGAATTAAGTGTTGAAGAGCAATTAACGCAAGACTTAGCTAAAGAGAAAGATAAATATCTTCGATTATTTGCTGAGTTTGAAAATTACAAAAGAAGAACAACTAAAGAACGTATAGAGTTGTTCAAAACGGCGAATCAAGAAGTTTTATTGGTGTTATTGCCAATATTAGATGATTTCGATAGA
The DNA here is from genome assembly GCF_020911945.1 of Flavobacterium galactosidilyticum. Taxonomy (NCBI): domain Bacteria; kingdom Pseudomonadati; phylum Bacteroidota; class Flavobacteriia; order Flavobacteriales; family Flavobacteriaceae; genus Flavobacterium; species Flavobacterium galactosidilyticum. The sequence continues at coordinate 3,522,255 of NZ_CP087135.1, read as the reverse complement.
GCGATTACAGAAATCAGTAAAACGGATGATGGACCTTTACTAGAGGGTGTAGCGCTTATAAATGAAAAGTTAAAGACTACGCTAGCTGCTAAAGGATTAGAGCAAGTTGATGTAAATGTAGGTGATGCATTTGATGCTGATTTTGCTGAAGCTATTACTCAAATACCAGCTCCATCTGATAAGATGAAAGGTAAAATTGTTGATATTCTTGAAAAAGGATATAAACTAGGCGACAAAATTATTCGTTTCCCAAAAGTTGTTATAGGTCAGTAATACGTATAAGTAAAGAAGCAATTCATTGCGTCTGAACTTTTGAAAGAAAAATAAAAATGAAAAAAGATTTTTACGAAATATTAGGCATTACAAAGAGTGCTGATGCTGCCGAAATTAAAAAAGCATATAGAAAGCAAGCTATAGCGCATCACCCTGACAAAAATCCTGGAGACAAATCGGCAGAAGAAAAATTTAAATTAGCTGCTGAAGCATACGAAGTTTTAAGCGACCCGCAGAAAAAAGCGAAATATGATCAATACGGTCATCAAGCTTTTGATGGTTCAGGAGGCTTCGGAGGTGGTGGACACGGTGGCATGAATATGGATGATATTTTCAGTCAATTTGGTGATATTTTCGGAGGCGGTTTTGGTGGCTTCGGAGGTGGAGGTGGAGGCGGAGTTCGTCGTGCTAAAGGAAGTAATCTTCGTATTAAAGTAAAATTGACACTAGAAGAAATTGCTAATGGTGTTGAGAAAAAAGTAAAAGTAAAGCGTAAGGTTCAAGCGCCTGGCGTAACTTATAAAACCTGTTCTACTTGTAACGGTCAAGGGCAAGTAATGCGTGTTACTAATACTATTTTAGGACGTATGCAATCTGCTTCAACTTGTCCTACTTGTAGTGGTTCAGGTCAAATTTTAGATAAAAAACCGTCTAATGCGGATTCGCAAGGGATGATTCTTGAAGATGAAACTGTTTCTATCAAAATACCTGCGGGAGTTGTTGATGGAATGCAGTTGAAAGTTTCGAGTAAAGGAAATGATGCTCCAGGAAATAGCATTCCAGGAGATTTAATTGTTGCCATTGAAGAACTAGAACATGAGTTCTTGAAACGCGAAGGTGAAAATTTACATTTTGATTTATACATCAGTTTTGCTGAAGCGGTTCTTGGAATTTCTAAGGATATCGAGGCAATTAATGGTAAGGTAAGAATCAAACTTGAGGAAGGAATTCAATCAGGTAAAATTCTTAGGTTAAAAGGGAAAGGAATTCCAAGTATTAACGGTTATGGCAACGGAGATTTGTTAGTTCATGTTAATGTTTGGACTCCAAAGACATTAAATAAAGAACAAAAACAGTTTTTTGAAAATGCTTTAACGGATGATAACTTTATTCCAAATCCAGAAAAATCAGACAAATCATTTTTCGAGAAAGTAAAAGATATGTTTTCATAAATAGGTTTGCAATTTAAAGCAAACTTATAAATAATCTAAAACCCATCCTTAATTAGACAAGGATGGGTTTTTTGTGTAACAATTATAAGTATTTCGGCACTAATTATTTACTTTTACATCAATTAAAAACAAAGCATGAGTAATATACTTGAGGTTAATAAAGTAGTAAAGCGATATGGTGATTATGTAGCGCTGAACGAAGTTACATTAGCTGTCCCAAAAGGGAGTATCTACGGACTATTAGGTCCAAATGGAGCTGGAAAAACATCTCTTATTCGAATTATAAATCAAATTACCTTACCTGATAGTGGTCAAATTATTCTTGATGGTGAAAAATTACAACCTAAACATGTACAATATATAGGGTATCTTCCTGAAGAAAGAGGACTTTACAACACTATGAAAGTAGGAGAGCAGTGCTTGTATCTCGCGCAGATGAAAGGACTTTCTAAGGCTGAAGCCAAAAAACAATTGGAGTATTGGTTTGAAAGATTGGATATTCAAGGTTGGTGGAACAAGAAAATTCAAGAATTATCTAAAGGAATGGCGCAAAAAATTCAGTTTGTTGTATGTGTGTTGCACAAGCCTAAATTATTGATTTTTGATGAACCCTTTTCTGGTTTTGATCCTGTAAATGCGAATGTTATTAAGGATGAAATTTTAAAACTTCGTGAAGATGGAGCTACTATAATTTTCTCAACGCACCGTATGGAAAGTGTCGAGGAATTATGCGATCACATTGCATTAATTCACAAATCAAACAAGTTGATTGAAGGAAAGTTGAATGATGTGAAAAGACAATTCAAAACCAATAGTTATGAAGTTGGCATTTTGTCAGACAATGTTGAAGGCTTGATGTATGATATTACACAAAAATATACAGTTAGTCCCGCTAAGTTTAAGTCATTAAATGATTCATTAAAATTAGAAATCCAATTAGGAAATGCAACACCAAACGAATTGTTGAATATCTTAACAAAACGAGGTCAAGTCAATCATTTCGTGGAAAAAATACCAAGCGTTAATGATATTTTCATTCAAACGGTAAGCGATAAATAAGTCCTGATTTTTAAAATTCCAAATCTTCCAAATATTGGAATTTAATATTTGATAATTAAAACATATGAGTATAATTTCATTAATCATAAAAAGAGAATTTATTTCGAAGGTTCGTAACAAGTCTTTTATAGTTATGACTTTTTTAAGTCCATTATTATTTGTGGCATTAATGGGATTCGTAGCATACCTTAGTGCTATGAAAGCCGATACAAAAAGTATTGCAATTCACGATGAGTCTGGTTTGTTTGTTCAAGAATTTACAACTAAAAATCAGGAAAATGGAGAATATAAATACCTTGATTTATCTCTTGTCGATTTAAAGTTGTTAAAAGATAGTATCATTAGCGAAAGTTATGAAGGACTTCTGTATATTCCTAAAGTTAGCAATTCAAGGGATTTTGAAAGTAAGATTCAGTTCATTTCAAATGACAGTCCAAGCATTTCATTTATCGAAAACATCCAAGATCAAATTGCCTCTAAGCTAACAAAAGATAATCTGATCAAAGCTAATTTAGACACCTTAGCTATTAATAAAGCAAAGGCCAATGTAAATATCAACTTGACAAAAACATCGGGAGAAGAAAGTGTGAAGGGATTAAATGAAATAAAAATTGGTATTGGAGGTGCTTTTGGCTATCTGATCATGATGTTTATTATCATTTATGGCAATATGGTAATGCGAAGTGTAATAGAGGAAAAGACCAGCAGAATTGTCGAAATTATTATTTCATCTGTAAAACCATTCCAACTGATGATTGGGAAAATCATTGGTACATCATTAGCGGGTTTACTACAATTTTTCATTTGGACAATAATCGGACTCTCGCTCATGTTTGCAGCTTCGGTATTTTTAGGTGTAAATGTTGGACCAACGGCGAGAATTTCACCTGAATTAATGCAAGCTGCGCAGCAAGAAATATCTGGCACTGCGCAAATGTATATTAAGGAATTATGGAATTTGCCCATTGCAAGTATCCTGATTGGTTTTGTCGTTTATTTCATTGGTGGCTATTTTTTATACAGCTCGTTTTATGCGGCAATTGGTGCGGCAGTTGACAATCAAACTGATTCGCAGCAGTTTCTTTTGCCTATAATTATGCCATTAATGTTGAGTGTTTACATCGGTTTTTTTACCGTTATTAATGATCCACACGGCACGGTAGCAGTGGTTTTTTCAATGATTCCACTTACTTCACCTATCGTAATGCTAATGCGAATTCCGTTTGGCGTACCTTTGTGGCAAATAGCCATATCAGTAACGCTATTATTTGCTAGCTTTTTTGCAGTAGTTTGGTTTGCTGCAAAAATATATCGAATAGGAATATTGATGTATGGAAAAAAACCGAGTTGGGGTGAATTATACAAATGGTTAAAATATTAAAGCTTGACTAATTGATTTTTCGATAAAGTTTAATTAATTTAAGGAGCTGTTTCCCGCTTTTCGCTGCAATCCACGCCTAAAAGCGTGGGATTTTCACTGCAATCGGGGCTAGGGCATATTCTTTGATATAAGAATGGCCGTGATAAGAAATAATTAGAATATTTGTAATCTTTTCGCCTTAAAAAAATAAATAAAAACATGCCAAAAATACTAATAATAGAAGACGAAGCTGCAATCAGAAGAGTACTCAGCAAAATACTTTCAGAAGAAAACGATACTTACCAAGTAGAAGAAGCAGAAGATGGTGTTGTTGGTTTTGAAAAAATAAAAAATAACGACTACGATTTAGTTTTGTGTGATATCAAAATGCCAAAAATGGATGGTGTTGAGGTTTTAGAAGCAGTTAAAAAAATCAAACCTGAAATACCTATGGTTATGATTTCCGGTCACGGCGATATGGAAACGGCTATTTATACGATGCGTTTGGGAGCATTTGACTACATCTCAAAGCCACCAGATTTAAACCGTTTATTGAATACGGTTCGTAATGCTTTAGACAAAAAACAACTCGTAGTAGAGAATAAAATCTTAAAGAAAAAGGTTAGTAAAAACTACGAAATGATTGGTGAAAGTGAAGCGATAAATCACATCAAAGTGATGATTGATAAAGTAGCAGAAACTGAAGCTAGGGTTTTAATAACAGGACCAAACGGAACTGGAAAAGAATTAGTGGCGCATCAATTACACGAAAAAAGTGTACGTTCTAATTTCCCATTAATCGAAGTGAACTGCGCTGCAATCCCATCAGAATTGATAGAAAGTGAATTGTTTGGTCACGTAAAAGGAGCTTTTACATCAGCAGTGAAAGATCGTGCAGGAAAATTTGAAGCGGCTGACAAAGGAACTATTTTCTTAGATGAAATTGGGGATATGAGTCTTTCGGCTCAAGCTAAAGTGTTGCGTGCTTTACAAGAAAGTATGATTACGAGAGTAGGTGCTGATAAAGATATAAAAGTAGATGTTCGTGTGGTTGCTGCAACGAATAAAGACTTAAAAGTAGAGATTGCCGAAGGTCGTTTCCGCGAGGATTTGTACCATAGATTAGCAGTGATTTTAATAAAAGTTCCTGCGTTAAACGAAAGACGCGATGACATACCAATGTTGATTAGCCATTTTGCAGATAAAATTGCTTCTGAACAAGGAAATGCAGTGAAGAAGTTTTCGGCAGCAGCAATAAGCTTGTTAAAAGAATATGATTGGACGGGAAATATCCGTGAGTTAAGAAATGTTGTGGAACGTTTGATAATCCTTGGCGGAAGCGAAATTTCCGAAAGTGATGTTAAATTGTTTGCCAGTAAATAATGACATTCGAATAAATTATTGAATTGAGCTTTAAGCTATAAAAAAATGAAATTAAAAAAAATAAACGAGAAGTTACAAGAAGGTCTAATTGAGAACGGTTTGACTGTAGCTAACGCACTACAGCAAGAAACTTTTTCGACAATAAAAAGTGGCGCAGATTGTCTTATTATTTCCGAAAGAGGAAGTGGAAAAACAACGACAATTGTATTGAATGTGATTCAGCAATTGGCTAAGGAAACCGAAGAATCTCCACGTGCTTTAATTATTGTTGAAGATAAAGCTAAGGTTTTAGAAATGGAAGCCCTTTTTGAAAAGTATGGTAAATATACGGATCTTCAAGTGTTTGGGGTGCATGATAAAGGCGACATGGAATATGATAAAAATTATATTTCTACTGGAGTCGATGTGTTAATTGGAACTGCAACTAAATTGAATGATATGTTTACTACGGCAGGTTTCAACGTCAATAGGTTAAAAATGTTTATTCTGGATGATGCCGATCCTATTTTGAAATTGCGTAATGAAACTAAAATTATGCGTATTTCAAATAGTATTAGTAAAACGCAACGCATTGTTTTTTCAGATGTGTTAACAGAACGAGTAGAAATATTAGTTGATAAAATGCTACTTGAACCTTTTGTATTCGAAATGGATGAGGAAGACGAAGATGAGGAAGAATTTGATGAAGAGGATAATAATGAAGAAGATGAGGACGATATAGAAGGAGAAGAAGAATAATACTCGCTCCGCAAATTAGGAAACTTTGCGGAGCTTATGGAAAAGTAATTTAATTTATAAGGTCATGAAACCTTTTTACGCTTCTTCAAAGCTAGATATTTAGAGGAGCTAAGTTTAGAAATTAATATTAATCAGTAAAATAAATAATATCATGGGATTAATGAAAGTATTTTCAGGAAGTGAAATTTTAGCTACAGCTTTACAACAAAAAATTGAAGCTGTTGGAATAGATGTAGTAGTAAAAAACAACATACAGTCAGCTCGATTGGGTGGTTTTGGAAATTCGGATTTAGCAGTTGAACTGTTCGTTCAAGAAACAGAGTTTGCTAAAGTAAATCCGGTTATCGAAGAATTTAGAATGAGTATCTAAACTCAAAATGTAATTGCTAAAAGAATTAGATGAAATATAGAATGTTGGTTCTGGACATGGATGATACCTTGTTGACTGATGACCATAAAATATCAGAAGAGAATAAGGAAATGTTATTTAAGGCCCAAGAATTAGGTGTTTATGTAGTTTTAGCTTCGGGTAGGCCTACATTAGCAATGACTACTTTTGCTAAAGAATTGAAATTAGATATTAATAATTCTTTTATGCTTTCTTTTAACGGAGCTGTTATTACGGATTTAAAAGAAGATAAAGTGTTGTTTGAACAAACCTTAACACAACAGCAAATTCATGAGTTGTACGATTACAGTTTAAAAAGTAAAACCCATATTATTACGTACGTAGATGGGAAAATTGTTAGCGAAACCGATTCGGAATATATTGAAATAGAAAAAAATATTACAGGCTTAGAGCATAATAAAGTTCGTAATTTCAAGGATGCAGTTACTTCATCTGCGGTAAAATGTATTTTATTGGAAGAACCAACATACCTTAGAAAGGTTGAAGCCGACTTAAAAGTGGCGATGCCTCATTTGAGTGTTTCTATGTCAAAACCTTTTTTCTTAGAAGTGGCTCAAAATGGAATTGATAAAGCAGCAAGTGTGAAATTCTTAGCCGAGAAACTGAATATTCTCCAAAGTGAAATCATTGCTGTTGGTAACGCTGGTAATGATTTATCGATGATTGAATATGCGGGACTAGGTGTTTGGGTTGACAACGTAGATCCAGAATTGAGAGATAGGGCAGATGTGATTGTTGCTTCAAATAATGATCATGGTGTGGCTGAGGTTGTGCGACGTTTTATCTTGAATTAAATTTTAACTAATAGTATTTTTCTTGTATAATTAATTCTTGCACAAATATTAAGAATGAGAAAGCTGGAATGAAATTTAATTTCCGAGTTTTTAAAATATAGAATTGATGGAATAGAAAATATCCGATATATAATAGTGGTGACACTATTATATATCGGATATTTTTTTAATTTATTTTAGGTACGTATGTTACTGTCCTAACATCGACGGTCATTTCTTTTAAGCGTTTGGCTACATTTTCTGGCATTTCTTTTTGATACCTGCCACCTAAAATTCCTGCTAGAAATTTTTCAGTTTCAGCAAACATTGCCATATTATTTACTGGTTTTGCAAAACCATGTCCTTCATCATCAGCTAAAATATAAGACACTTGTTTCCCTTTGTCTCTTAATGCAACTACAATTTGCTCGGCCTCTGCTTTTTTAACTCTTGGATCATTTGCTCCTTGAATAATTAGTAATGGTTTTACAATTTTGTCCGCACTAAAAATAGGACTTGCAGCATGGATCAATTTTTTTCCAACTTCTGTATTTGGATCGCCAACCATACCATATAAAAAGGCCCTACCAGATTCCCAGTAAGCAGGCACCGATTCTAATAAGGTAAATATATTACTTGGCCCTACGATATCCACACCGCATGCATAAAGGTCCGGTGTAAATGCAAGTCCAGCTAAAGTTGCATACCCGCCGTAGCTTCCACCCATAATAGCTATTTTATCATTATTTGATATGCCATTTGAGAGTAAATATTTCGCACCCCAAGTAATATCATCTTGCATTAGTTTTCCCCATTGTAAATCGCCTGCATTTAAGAACTTCTTACCATAACCACCACTAGCTCTAAAATTAGGCTGTAAAACAGCATATCCACGATTAGCCAAAAATTGAGCGATAGAATTGTATCCCCAATTATCTCGTGGTCCTTTAGGTCCGCCGTGTACTAAAATTACGGTTGGTAAATTCTTTCCGTCTTTACCTACGGGCAAGGTTAAATATCCTGTAATTTCTAAACCATCACTACTTTTATAATGTATGGGTTTCATAGGAGCTAAATATTTTTCCACTTTCTTTAGAGCAGGCCTAGGCACATATTGCAATACTAATGCTTTAGTCTCAGCATTAAAAAAATATACTTCTGCGGCATATTTATCTCCAGATACGGCAATTAAAAACTTGCTTTCGTCTTTAGTTTGGCTTTGAAAAGAAATTTCTCTACCAGGGAATTTAGACTTTAAGAATTTATAATTATTTTCCCATTTTTTGTTTTTCCATAGATATTCTGTTTTGTCATCAGTATAAGAAGTAGCTATCAATTCTCGGGTCAAATCACTAACACTCAAAGAACCAAAATCTACTCTGTTTTTTGGGTCACTCTCAATTTTTTTCATTTTTTGAGTATCCATATCCATTAAAAATAATGAAGAAAGGTCTAAATCACCTTTGTTAGTTACAAAATAGGCTTCTTTGTTATCTGGAGTCCAAGTGGCAACATATGCTTGTTCTGTTACTGGAGTTTCATAAATGGAAGTTAGTTTGTCACCTTCCTTTTTGAAGAAGGTTGTCGTTCCTTTCTCGTCAGTTTTAGAAAGGATTCTTAGATTATCGTCCCAGTCAAAAATATAACCTGTAACTCTATCTTTGTTTTCATATATTTTTGTGAGCTCTCCTGTAGAAATTTTAAGTTGGTATAAATCATGCCAAGCTTTATCTTTATCGTTTAAAGAAACCATCAATAAGTCTGGATTTTTTATACTAACCAAATCAATTTGTGCACTTATATCTTTTAAAGGAGTTATATTTCTGGATATAGGGACGCTGTTGGATACTGGTTTTGCCATAGGATCAACTGCAAAAACATTCCTATTTTCGTCTCCATTCTCGTCTTTTACATACAAAATGTATTTGCCGTCATAAGTCCAGAAATACCCTTGCATTGGACGTTTACTGTTAGTGAGTGGTCTTGCTTTTTCAAAAGGTTCATCAAATTTTTTGATCCAAATATTCATTATCCCATCATAAGCTTTCATAAATGAGATCCATTTTCCGTCTGGGCTTAATTGTCCACCGGAAATTTCAGGATTACCAAAAAATAATTCTCGATCTAAAATAGGAACAGTTTTTTGATTGGTGACAATTTGGGCATTCATATTGCTAATTGAAATTAGTAATATAACGAGGTAATAAATAGTTTTTTTCATATAATTTTTTTTTAAATGGATTAAAGTTCTAATCATTACTGTGAAAAAGTTATAAAATTTAAATTTTTTATTTCTTGGGTTTTCTTTGTAAATTTGCAAACCAAACTTACAACAATGTAAATTTAACAATAAATTATGTAAGTTCTTGATTGTCAATATGGAAAATAGAAAAAAAGTTGCTTTTTATACGCTTGGTTGTAAATTAAATTTTTCGGAAACATCGACAATTGCTCGTTCTATTGAAGATGAAGGTTTTGATCGGGTCGACTTTGAGGAAGTTGCTGATATGTATGTGATAAATACATGTTCCGTTACTGAAAATGCAGATAAACAATTTAAGCAGATTGTAAAAAAAGCAATGAAGTTAAATAACAAGGCTTTTATTGCGGCGGTAGGTTGTTATGCACAGCTAAAACCAGAAGAATTAGCTTCAGTTGATGGTGTCGATTTAGTTCTTGGGGCTACTGAAAAATTTAAAATCACTGATTATATTAATGATTTGTCCAAAAATGATATGGGCGAAGTACATTCTTGCGAGATTTCTGAGGCTGATTTTTATGTAGGAAGTTATTCCATTGGTGACAGAACGCGCGCTTTCCTGAAAGTGCAGGATGGTTGCGATTACAAATGTACCTATTGTACGATTCCGTTAGCAAGGGGGATTTCTAGAAGTGATGAACTGGAAAATGTATTGAAAAATGCATCGGAAATTTCGAAACAAAATATTAAAGAAATTGTTCTGACCGGAGTAAATATTGGTGATTACGGAAAAGGTGAATTTGGGAATAAAAAGCATGAGCATACTTTTCTGGAATTAGTTCAAGAATTAGATAAAGTAGAAGGAATTGAGCGTTTGCGAATTTCGTCTATAGAACCTAATTTATTGAAAAATGAAACGATAGAATTTGTTTCAAAAAGCAGAACTTTTGTACCCCATTTTCATATTCCTTTGCAATCAGGAAGTAATGCTATTTTAAAGTTGATGAAGCGTCGCTACCAGCGAGAAGTTTATACTGAAAGAGTTAATAAAATACGCGAAGTAATGCCACATGCTTGTATTGGTGTGGATGTGATTGTTGGTTTTCCTGGTGAAACTGATGAGCATTTCTTGGAGACTTATAATTTCCTAAACGAAATGGATATTTCCTATTTACATGTTTTTACGTATTCAGAACGTGACAATACAGAAGCTGCTGATATGAATGGAGTTGTTGCTGCTAATGTTCGTGCAAAGAGAAGTAAAATGATGCGTGGCTTATCCGTTAAAAAACGTCGTGCTTTTTATGAAAGTCAGTTAGGAACAAATAGAACAGTACTTTTTGAAAGTGAAAATAAAGAAGGGTATATTCATGGTTTTACGGAGAATTACGTAAAAGTAAAAACACCGTGGAATCCAGAATTAGTGAATACATTACACGACATTAATTTGACTAAAATTGACGAAGATGGAAGCGTTCGTATGGATTTTATTTCGGCTTTAGTTTAAAATAAATATTTAAAAAAATAAGTCATTTAGTTTTAAACCATTAAGAGAATAAGTTTAATTAAGCACAAAACTTAATTAAACTTATTCTCTTAATGTTTTTTTATTTTAAGTATTACCTTCTTTGTCTTATATCTTTAAAGACAATGACTTAAGGATTTGTAGACCAAATACTGCTGTTTTTTATGAAAACTCTTCGGTTTAATTTCAATTGAGCGATAATTAATTCTGCCATGTCTTCGGATTGCATCACTTTAGCAGGATTACCATCCGTAAGGTTTAATTCTTTCGCCATATTAGTAGCAACGGTACTTGGCGTTAAAGCGGTTACTCTAATGTTATGCTTACGAACTTCTTGCATCAACGAATCAGTTAAACCTAAAACAGCGAATTTTGAAGCACTGTAAGCACTCGTCAAAGCATTTCCAGCTAATCCTGCTGTTGAAGAAATATTGATGATATCGCCCGTTTGTCTTTCAATCATGTTAGGTAAAACAGCACGTGTTACATAATACGTTCCCATTAAATTTACCTTAATAATGTTTTCCCAAGCCACAGGTTCTAATTCTAAGAATTTTCCAAATGCTGCAACTCCAGCATTATTGACTAATATGTCAATTGTTTTAAATTCTCCTAAAGCTCTTTCAACTGCCGTATTTACTGAAGTAATATCAGCTACATCAGCAATTAAAGTCAAGGATTTTACTCCCAGAGCATTTACTTCTTTAGCTACTTCATCTAAATCAGATTGCGTTCTTGCCATTAAAATTACATTTACACCTTCTTTAGCTAATGCAATAGCGACTGCTTTTCCAATTCCTTTTCCGGCACCCGTAATAAGTGCATTTTTATTTTTTAAATCGTTCATTTTTTCTTTTTCTAATATGATTTACAAAGTTAAACCATTCCCTTTTTTTAACTGTTATTAAAAAGTAAAATATGATACTATTAACTTTTGATTATTATCATAAAAACTGATTATACTATGTAGAGTTTGGTTTACAAGTATGTTTGTTGACACTAAGTCAAGAACTCACAAAGGCATTGTCAACTTTGATTTATTAATAATCTAATGATTGTTTTTGGGGCTTTGTGTCTTCGTGGCAAATGCAATACAGACTTATTAAAATAGTGGTGTAATCCAAAAATACTAATTTTACTCATCTCATAATTTGATAAGAATACGGGTTAATTATATAACAGTAAGGTCAGTTAAATGGCTGAAGTTTGTAAAATAAAAGTTTATCGGAACTTAAAAATCAAAATAAATATTCCATTATGAAAAAAATAGCCCTGATTTTAAATATTAGTCTTGCATTATTATTTGTTGCTTGTAAGCAAGAAAATAAAACTGAGTCAACTGCTGAAAAAGTTGTTGTCAAAGAAAGGCATGAACCTAAAAAAACTTCTTATCATCTTGAAAGTGCCAAAGACTGGCTCTCAAAAAATGCTACTGATAGTACTAAATTCCACATTGCCTACGCCGTAAATAGGACGGATGCTGCGAATTTTAAAAAAATGGATTCTGTAGTTATTCCAGATGATTTAACTGGTGACATTGAATTTTATTTGCCATTCCCGCTAACCGTTTCGGCACTGAAAGATATTAATAAAATCGTCTTTTTTTCTTACCCCACACAAACATTTGCGGCTTATGAAAAAGGAGAATTAGTTTATACAGGGCCTACTAATATGGGAAGAGAAAAAGATAAAACTCCTACAGGTCTCTTTTTTACAAATTGGAAAGCAGAGGAAACAACGAGTACTTTTGATGATGAATGGGAATTACGTTGGAACTTTAATATCGAAAATAAATTAGGTGTAGGATGGCACCAATATACTTTGCCAGGTTATCCCGCTTCCCATTCATGTTTGAGACTTCAAGAAAAAGATGCTCGTAAATTATATGATTTCGCAGACCAATGGGAATTGTCTAATCCAGAAACGGTTAAAGTAAAAGGAACACCAGTAATTGTTTTTGGTAGTTATGATTTCAAAGCTCCTAAACCATGGTTAGAATTAGCTAAAAATCCTAAAGCATTAACTATTTCCGAAACTGAAATTGAAAATGTAACGAAGCCTTTTCTAGAAAATATTTTGAAAGAACAGAAAATTAGACAAGATTTTCAAAAAGTAGCCAATTAGCATTATTATAGTCTTAATAAAAAAAAAATCAATCTGTGAATCGTAATTTCATAGATTGGATTTTTTCGTTTACTAAATTCAGTTTTATTATCAATTAAAAAAAAAGCTCCTGAAGTACAGGAGCTTTAAAACTAATCAAGTTTATTTTTTATATAGTATTTACCATCCAAATCTTCGTCAAAATCATCAATTTTAACTGGTTTCGGTTTTGGTTTATTTGCTACGGCTTTCTTTTTCCACATTTCAAATTTTTCTGCTGGCATCTTCTTTTTCATGATTTCCAGAATCTCTTTTTCGGCCAGACCAAATTCCTTTTTAATTATTTCAAAAGGATTTTTTTCTTCTAAAGCCATTGTAACAAGTTTTTCTGTTTGCTCCCAGTTTAATTCTTTTCGGTTACTCTTTTTCATCACGTGAAAATTAATTCAAATAAGTTGTTAATGATTAATAAATTACATTTCTAATTTGTACCAATATTAAGAAAAAAAAATTACGTTTTGACAAAAAATATTTTTTTTTATATTTTTTGCTTCTTTTATTTTATTGGTGGTTTTTGAAAGGGTATTTTTAATAAAATTTTTAAGTTGTTGTGTTCTTTTGGATCGGGATAAGTATCAATTCCGTACTTGATTTCCGCCCTTGGAAGTGTCTTATATGTTCTAAATAAACGATCCCAAACTGAAAATATATTTCCGTAATTACTGTCCGTGTATGGAAGAACGTGATGATGATGTACTTTATGCATGTCTGGTGATACGATAAAATAACTCAAAACAGTATCTAATTTTTTAGGCAATGAAATGTTAGCGTGATTGAATTGTGTAGCAATGACGGATAGTGTTTGATACAAGAATACCATCCACATGGGACTTCCCACTACTAAGACTCCTAGAGTTGTAAAAGCAAACCGAATAACACTTTCACCCGGATGATGTCTATTTGCAGAAGTAGTATCTACCCAAGTATCCGTATGATGAATGATATGAAAACGCCATAATATTTTTACTTTATGCTCTACTAAATGAACTAAATAAGCGCCAATTAAATCCAACAATAGCAATCCAATAAGTGCATAAAGCCAAATAGACATTTCGGGTAGCCATTGTAAAACGCCAAAATCGTTAGCAATGGTCCAATTGGCAGTTTTTAATAAAATGAAAGCCAAGAAAAAATTAACTACAATAGTAGTAGCAGTCAAGAAAATATTGATGCTGGCGTGACGCCATTTTTTATAACTGAAGTTAAAAAGCGGAAATGCATTTTCAATCAACCAAAATAATGTAATTCCGCCCACAAGGATTAAACTTCTGTGTGAAGATGGAATGGTAGAAAAATAGGAAATGATTTCGTTCATAATTAAAAAAAGTTACTTTCAAATATAACACAATTTCAGTACGTAAATTACTTTATCAATCGGAATGTGAGGTTTATTCGGGAGCCAATAGGTTTGGCAGTTTTTGGAATTTGATGTTTCCAGAAATGTTGAGTTGTTCCTTTCATCAATAATAAACTTCCATGTTGTAAAACGATATTTTGTTTCTGTCCTATATCAGAATTATGTTTTAGCTGAAAAACTCGTTCAGCACCAAAACTTACTGAAGCTATTATCGGATTCAATCCTAATTCTTTTTCGTTATCAGCATGCCAACCGTTACTGTCTTTTCCATCTCGATAGTAATTCAGTAGAACAGTGCTGAAATGTGTTTCGGCGACCTTCTCAACTTCTGATTTTATCTTTTGCAAAAGCAAATTCCAAGGATGGGGTTGCATTTTTATATTGGAATAGGAATAGGATTTTCCTTCATTTCCATACAAAGCAGTCAATCTAGGTTGCGGGTGAATTTTTCCAAATACTCTAATCTCATCTTGTTGCCACAGTATGTCTTTCACTAATTCAGTATACATTAAATCAGCTGCTGGCTTATCATAAAATTCAGGATAATAAATAATTTCAGCATCTGGCAACCCTAGAAATAGTGGTTCGGATGCAAAGTCAAATAAGGAATTCATTCGATTAAGTATATTGGTAAGCCCAAAAAATTAAAAGTAATTGCAAAGGTATTCGCAAAAGTAAAACCCATTTGGGTAGACCCATACTCGCTTTTTGATTGGTAAACATATAAATATTTGCAGGAAAAACAGCTATCAATAAAGCGATTACTCCCCAGGCAGCATAATTCGAAATAATTGGAATACATAATCCAATTCCCAAAAGTATTTCTGCCAAACCGCTTATTATATTCAGTAATTTTGGATTTGGAAAAGAAGGTGGAATGATTTTTATGTAAAGTCGTGGATTCCTAAAATGGTTTATTCCTGCAACGAAATAAATAAAAGCCATTACATATAAATGCCAAGGTAAATTCATAATAAGAGTGTTTGTTACGAATTTATAAAAAATCAATGAGTTTATTTATGTTTTTTAAGGTTTTAATGGCCAGGTGTTTCAGCCTTTTTTTTTAAATTAACATTCATAATGATAATGGCCAGAATGATTAAAGCGATACCAAACCACTGTAATGGATCTACTTTTTCATTTAGCAATGTATAAGCCATCATAACCGAAACAGGAAGTTCCAGTGCAGAAACTATACTTCCTAATCCAATTCCTGTAAGTGGAAAACCAGCATTCAATAACATTGGTGGAATTATGGTTCCAAAAAGTGCCATGATAATTCCCCATTTTGCGAAGATTTCAAAGTTGAATGGAGTAACTTGTGTGAATATAGCAAATGTAAATACAATCACAGCACCTCCAAGAATCATATACAAGCTTCGTTGTGTAGGCGAAATAGCAGTTGCAACACGATTTGCAGTAAACATAGTTGTTGTAAAGGAAGCAGCAGCTAGTAAGCCAAACAAAATCCCTAACGGCCAATTATTATTGGAATCATTAAAGTCGATTTTGAAGATGTTTATTGCTAATGCTGTACCAATTAAAACAATTAATACCGAAATTATTTTTTGAAATGAAGGTGCTTTCTTATCTAAAAACCACTCTAGTAAAACACCTATCCATACGGTTTGCATCAACAATACAATTCCTATAGAAACAGGAATGTATTTCACGGCTAGATAGTAGAAAATACTTGTCATTCCTAATGAAGTTCCAGCTAGCATCAACTGAAAAATATTTTTTTTTGATGCTTTTGGAGTTTTGTTTTTGTTTTTAACCTTCTGAATTAAATTCAAAATTAGAATTCCTATAATTCCATATATAAATTGAGAAGTCGTAACCTCTGCAGTAGTATAACCATCGCCGTATGCTATTTTCACAAAAGTGGCCAACATTCCGTAGCTAGTTGCGCCTAATGCTACTAGAAAAACTCCTTTTAATACGTTATTCTTTGTCATTTTTTAAATTTTAAAAAGCGGGCAAAGATAGGCTTTAGTTCCTACTTATGAGTTATAAACAGTGGTTAAAGTGAGGAATCAATATTGATACATCAATAAATAGAACTATATCAGAAAATTAGTCCTATTTTTAGTAACGTTTTGTATATTAATGAGACTTAATAGGTATTATAAAAAGGATCATGAAAAACAAACACTTACTGGCATTTCTATTTTTAGGTTTAGTCTCTACACTTACAGCGCAAGAAACAGAAAAAAAAGCGGTCGAATTAAACGAAGTTTCTATTGTAAAAGTGAAGAAAGCAGTAGAGCAAAAAGCAGATAGAACCATATTTGATTTTGCCAGTCAGCCGAGTTTAAATTCTGGATCTGTCTTAGATGGAATTAAAAAATTACCCGGACTCATTGCTTCAGATGTGGCTGGAATGATGTATCAAGGCAAGCAATTAGATGTTTATTTAGATGGAAGACCTCTAAATATTACAACTAATGAACTGAATGCTTTTCTTGAAGGAATGCCGGCAAACGCCATTGAGAAAATTGAAATCATTACGCAACCTGGTGCAGAATTTCCTGCAACTTCTGGTGGAGCTATTATGAATATCATTACGAATGTTAACGCCAAAAAATATTTAAGCGCAACCTACACTAATAGCACTAATATTACTAGTTACGATCATTTGAGATGGCGCGTAAACAATAGTTTGTTGTTGAGTGCTAAAAATAAATATTTTGGTTGGCAACTGAATCTTGGACAAAGTTATTACGAAAGTGCTTTGTGGACCACGGTTACTAAAAACGTAAACAATGTTAATTCGTTAGTTTCTGCTACGAATGCAGATCGCATTGGAAGAACAAATTTCATAAAATCAGGAGTGACTTTTGATATTGGAAAAGATCGATTATTGCTTAATTATGATTTAAATTACAGTAACAATAGTAGCAATACTAAAGGGAATGGCCCAGGATTCAGTACTGATGATGACTCTTACACGGATGCTTTACGTCAGGATTTTGTGGTTACTTACCAAAAAAAGTTTGAGGACAGAGCTAAAAAATTAGAATTTAAAGTTAATTATAATGACAATAAAAATGATTTCGTATTGGATTCAAGAACTACCAATACTACTGTTTTAGATAATAAGTCAGACCAACAATTATTGAATGCAAAAATTGATTATTCTCAGCCAATAAATTTTTCTGATGAAGGAAAATTAAGTTTTGGAGGTTTGTATGAAGGATTATTTTTTGAAACGCAGAGTGAGAATGTTGTCAATTTAGATTATCAACGAAAAACAGCGGCAGCTTATGCTGAATTTCAAACTAAATTTGATAAGTTCAATTTTATTGTTGGCGGTAGAGCCGAAGATTATAACATTAAGGGTAAAACGAACACAGAAGAATTAATTCCATTTAAGCAGTTTCGTTTTTTTCCAAATGCAAGCGCGCAATATAATTTTAGTAATTCCATTTATTTTAATGCTAATTACAACAAAAAGATTAGTTTACCGAGCACTTCAGCTTTAAATCCGAATAATACCAATTATCAAAATCCAAATGTAGATTACTCTGGAAATCCAAACTTGCAACCTACTATTTTTGATAATTACGAAGTGAAATTAAGCGCTTTTGATTATGCTTTTATAGGATATAATGTAAGTTCAGCCCAAAATCAGGTAGTAAATAGAGTGTTGCTGACAAATGATGTTGTTGTCAATACAAGTGTCAATGTGCCACAAATAAAAGTTCATAATTTTAATGTGGGATTGCCTATTCCGTATATGCTATTTACGGAAGGACTTAAAGAAACAATGAAAATGAATGTCAATCCAGATACGATGAACTTCTTATATGTTTACACAGCGTATCAATACCACCAAATTCCAGATATTAATACTAATGGTTTCTGGATGTTTAATTTGATGTCACAAACCGTGCTGCCAAAAGGAATTAAATTTGTAGCCAACTTTAATTATATGTTTCCAAAAGGGAATTATTTTTATTTTATTGTTGAGAAGCCAATGAGAAATAATGTAGACTTGACTTTTTCTAAAAAGTTTTTCAAAGATCAAGTTTCAGTTTCCGTAAGTGCTAATGATATCTTCAATTCTAATCGTACTGTAGTGAGTTCGTACAATACCCCGTTGCTATTATCTAATAAAAATGACTCACGCCGATTTGGTTTTAGTATTAATTATAAAATCCCAACTAAAAATAAATTGGCTAAAGAAGATCCAAATTTATTAAATAAAGAAAAGAAAGAAGATGGCGAAGGAAATTTGAATCAGTAATTTTTTATTCAAGATTTTTTATTCAAGATTTTTGATTTCTGATGTGGGAATATCGATAAAGAAACAATTTATGTTCAACCCCTAAATCTGCAATCAAAAATTGTTACTATGCAATCAAAAATCTTTAAAAAAGTCCTTGCAACGCTTTATTCTGAATTCCTATTTTAGTGTAATCAAAGTCTAGTTTCTTTTGTAATAAACTAGCATATACACTTCTGAAATCAGTTTCGTATTTTAAATCACCTTGATCTAAATCGGAAAGATTGGGGTTGTTACCGATGATTTTTCCGCGGTTGTTTCCTCCAATAATAAACATTGGTGCTGCGGTTCCATGATCTGTACCTTTACCATTGTCTTTTACGCGACGACCAAATTCAGAAAACACAACGATTGTCACATTTTGCATTAATGAAGCTTTTTTTAAATCTGTATAAAAACTAAATAGAGCATCATTCAATTCGGTTAATTTGTTATTTTGAACAGCTAATTGATTATCATGCGTATCAAATCCATTTAGCGAAGTATAATATACTTTTGAATTCAAATTCCCTTTGATTAAGCGAGAAATCCACGCTAGATTTGTAGCCAAACCCGTTTTAGGATAACTGATTTCAGCAGTCGATTTAGCCAATGCTTTCTGGATTTCATCTGAACCTTCTGTAACTGAATTGGCAATTTTTCGAACAAAATCTAACTGAGGATTATCGGATAAGGTACCTGCTTCTTCTTTCTGATTTTTAGTTTTAAAAACGTTTGGGTTTTTTACAGTAATAGAATTCGGTTCCAATCCTTTTAAGGATAAATTATCGATACTGTCTAAGTTTATTCCGGCGGTAGGTTGGTGGTCTTTGCATTGCAAATCTAGATAGCGTCCTAACCAACCTTCATTAATATATTTATTGGAATCTGAAGCGGTTTGCCAAATTTCCTGACTGCGAAAATGAGAACGATTTGGTTCTGGATAACCCACATTTTGTATAACCGATAAATCACCATTTTGCTGCATTTCTGCAAAGCCTTTTAATGCAGGATGGAAAGCCATTCCTTTATTTTTCCCAATAACAGCGTCTTTAGACAATGCGATTTGCGGTCGTAAGGCATAATACAAAGGATTATCGAAAGGAACAAAGGTATTCAGTCCATCGTTTCCGCCATTTAATTGCACAAAAACGACACATTGATCACCAATAACTACGTTTTGTTGTGAACCAAAAGCATGCAGAAAATCAGGTAAAAGCATTGCGCCTCCAGTAAATGTACCAGTAAGTGTCAAAAAGTTTCTTCTATTCATTTTGTGGGGTTTTAAATTTAAATCAACTGATATTCTGGCATTTTTACCATGGCATTAAACAATCGTAAAACAACCTGATTAGCATTTTCTGCTTTTGGATTAAAATCGTATTTTATAATCGTTTCAAAGTCTTTTTGCGAAACAGCATCTGCCTCACAGAGCAATCTATCTTTTAGTTCAGCTATAATTTTCTTGTTGTTTCCATTATTATCCCAATCGATTGTAGCGCCTTTTTTGTTAAATGATTTGCCAGTCATTTCTTCGTTTGGTTTCAAATTTTTTCTATTTAAACCGCGTCCGCTACACAGCAAATCAGCCATGTTATTTCGTTGTAAATATACTTGTGACGTCAGCCACGAATTTCCTCCAACCCATCCTTTTACATTGGGTTGGTTGAACAAATCCATTCCTTGTTCTTTTATAAAAAAAGCAACCGCTTTGGAATTAGAATTGTCAATGTGTAGTTCAGACATTAATTGTAAAATGTATTCTAGCGGATTTTTTATCTTAGAACCTGCATTATTTTTGCTGTATTCTTCTTTAAAAATTTTTGTTAATAACGGTTTGATTTCAAAATTCATCTCTCGGAAATAATCACCGTAATATCTAACCAATTCATCTTTTGGCGTATCGTAAATAAACCATCCCAGAATTTTTCGTGTAAGGAGGTAAGGGATTTCTTTTTGTTCGAAAATAATATCGACCAAATCATCACACTTGAAATTTCCAGTTTTTCCAAAGTAGGTTTTCGAATCATTATCTTCAAGAGCTCTGCGGTATTGCGCTCCATCTTGTCCAATTCCTAAACCAGCTAAAGCTTTGGCTCCATTTTTAATATCATTTTCAGTATAATTGCCAATACCTAGTGTGAATAATTCTAATAACTCACGGCTTAAATTTTCGTTATTTTTTCCTCTTTTATTATCTGTATTATCAAGATATCGTACCATGGCATTACTCTTGAGTATTTTCTTGGTCAATTCCTTAAAATTGCCAAAAGCATTTTCTTCTATTATTTGATGGTGCTGGTAGATGTAATAATTGACTTTTACTTTTTGAAAAGTAGCAACGAAATGATTGTGCCAAAAACAAGTCATCTTTTCGCGAAGAGGGAATTCATCCGTTCTCATTTTATCAATCCACCATGCTTTCATGTCTTGTGAAACCTTGGCTTCAGTAATTCGTAATTGCTTTCTGGCTTCGGTATTATTTTCTTTGTATTGCATGCGGATTTGCTTGAAATCTTCAATAGTTTTTGGACTATCTTCAAGAAAATCTGGGTTCTTTGTTTGTGGTTTGGATTCAAAAGACCTTTCAAGGAATTTTTTCAAACCTAAGTCTGAAATCGCTTGCGCTTCCTTACTAGAAAAACCAAGACGTAATGACCAAAGTATATTATTATCCATATTTTTAAGGTTGGATTAATGTCGAAAATCAATTAAAGTAGTCGCTCAGTACGCCAATCAACGTAATAAAATTAGCATTTACTATATCGCTTATGATTTAAAGTGTGAGTAGGACTTGTTTCTTTTCAAAAGGTTTAATGAATTAAGTATCAATTAGAAAATCCTGCAAAATGGCTTAAGCAGGATTTTAATAAATTAACCTTTTGAATCGCAATAGATTATTTTTCTTTTCTTAACTTTTAGAAATTTATTATCGGAATCAAATTCTTTGTTTTCAAGCTGCGCTATCTTTTCGGCAATCAATTGATCTAGATGTCAAAGATTGACAAACCGATGATTATTTTATGCTGTCTAAAGCTTTGTAAAAGCAAGTTAGACCAAAAGCTTTTGATGACTTTATTTGATTACTAAATTATGAAAAAAAAAGCAACAAACTATAAGTGAATGAACAACCCGTTTATTTTTAGCTATGTCAATGGGTTAGGAAAGTCAAAAGTAAATAGTTGTAATAAAGATGGAATTTCATTCTAAATCATAATACCTACTTTGATGTTTTACGGCGATGAGAAAAAATAAAAGAAGAGTTTTAATTTAAAATTTTAAAATCAAAGGCTAATTTTCTAGTTTGAATTAAGGTCCGCCAATCAACGAAAAACAAACAAAATAACATTACAAAACCCAATGTAAAACTAGCGATTGACTCCCAAGAAAAAATATTATCAATAATATCTTGTTGGTTTTCTACGGCAAATTTGCCTAAGTGCAGAGCTATAGAATCACTGGTGAATTTTCCAATTAAAAAAGGAATAATAATATAAATAGGTTTTATTTTTGAAATACCGGCACCTAAAAAAAGTGGTGTGGTAGGAAGCGGTAATAAAGAATAAGCCAGGACTACTAAAACGCCTTTCCACTTATTTTCATTCATCTTATCACCTAGAAATTTAATATCATCATTTTTAGATGATTTTAGATATTTGTTAGCCAATAATGGAGCATATAATAAAAGAATATATCTACCTAAAACGGAACCTAGGACTCCAATAACTATTACAGCCCAAACATTCAAATCAAAAAGAATTTGAAGAAATACCATTATCGTAAAAGCTGGTGCAAATGGAAAGGGTACTATGTCAAATAATACTGCACCCAAGAAAACTAAAAGATAATGCCACCACATATTTTTGGTTTTTTTTTATTGTGAAGTTAAAGCAGAATGTTGTGCTAACTGTTTGCAACTGCACTTGAACCGCAAAACTACAATTAAATTTGTTGAGATATTGAATTAGTTTTAGAGCGAAAAAGTTCTGATAGTTGCGATTTATTTTAGGTATGAGCGGGACGGTCGTGCTCCATTTCTTTAAGTTAAGGTTTTCTGATAGTACCTCTTTCTGATTTTTAAGCACTACGGGTTTTATTCTTTTTTAAATTTAACCTGATAGCTCTTATTTACACAATCGTTAGCGCAGTTTTGGAAACTGTGCCTATTTCAATAGGCAACTAAAATAAATCTAATAAAACCATTTCTAATTCATTTTCTAATTCCGATAGCTCTTATTTACAGGCAATCGTTAGCGCAGTTTTGCAAACTGTGCCCATTTCAATAGGCAACTAAAGTAGATCTAATAAAACCACTTCTAATTCATTTTCTAATGCAGCATAGTTTCTTGCAGAACTGAAATAAAAATCTTCTGGCATCGTTACGATTTTTTCATTTACAGGATTGTTGTGTATGTAATCCATTTTTTGTTTTATAAATTTATTGCTGTAAATATGTTCCGATAGCTCTTATTTACAGGCAATCGTTAGCGCAGTTTTGCAAACTGTGCCGATTTCAACAGGCAACTAAAATAAATCTAATAAAACCACTTCTAATTCATTTTCTAATGCAGCATAGTTTCTTGCAGAACTGAAATAATAATCTTCCGGCATCGTTACAATTTTTTCATTTACAGGATTGTTGTGTATATAATCCATTTTTTGTTTTATAAATTTATTGCTGTAAATATGTTCCGCATGATAGCCGTTTTGCCAAACTTTGTACTGTTGTTCTTGTTTTAAATGTTGACACGCTTTTTTAAAATAATCCAACATCCATTCTCTTCTGCTTTCCGGTTCTTCTATAATAGTTTGAATAATTTTTTTAGAGGTATATTTTTTAAAATCACGCATAATATTGGATAATATAAAACCGTTTGTTGCTTTGCAGAGCAAGTGAATGTGGCTGTGCATAATACAATATCCATAGATTTCTAAGCCCTTTTGAACTTGACAATAGTGGAGTGCTTGGATAATGATTTGTTTTTGATTTAATCGTGTAAAGACATCTACCCAACCCACTGTAGTTATAGTAATAAAATAAGCGTCTTCGGTTGTTGTGGCTTTATACTTTGTAGACATTTTTTGTGTTATTTGTATTGTTGGCTCACTATTGTTTGCTCATTATTGTGGGCACAGTTTGCAAAACTGCGCTAACGATTGTAGGATATCGGCGCGGTCGGGACATTATTGTTTGCTCATTATTGTTGGCATAGTTTGCAAAACTGCTCTAACAATTGTAGGATATCGGCGCGGTCGGGTTTAATCGTGTAAAAACATCTACCCAACCCACTGTAGTTATAGTGATGAAATAAGCGTCTTCGGTTGTTGTGGCTTTATACTTTGCAGACATTTTTTGTGTTATTTGTATTATTGGCTCACTATTGTTTGCTCATTATTGTGGGCACAGTTTGCAAAACTGCGCTAACGATTGTAGGATATCGGCGCGGTCGGGAGAACGTTTTTAAGTATTATACTGACAAGTATTAAAAAAATTACAATTGGTCATACTTTGAAATTGTAAAAAGATAGGAACTACCATCTTTAAATGACATGTACAATTCTTGATGACTTCCGTCTTTGGGAATTGTATAAGAGGCCACTTCACCATCATCATCATAAAAACTATACATAAGACCAAGATATGTCATTTTTTTATGGATACAATTAAATCTCAACATAATATCTTCACGTAATTTTTTAGAATTAATCCTTATAGTTCCTGATAGGTCATTTGAAGTAATAAAAATATTGAATGGGATATTGATATTAGAATAAGTTGTTTTTCCTGTGATTGTATACGATACTACTTTTTTATTAACAATTACTTTTTCTCCATAAAAAGCTTTTACACGAAGATGGTCATCTTCTACAGGTGATTGGGAATATATCATTGTAATATTCATTATTAAGAATAAGATTAAAATATTTTTTTTCATATAGATTTCAAATTTTTTATAATTATAATTTATCAAATTTACACTTTTGATCTTTATCTATTTGTTGTGCAAGTGAATTAGGTAAGTTTGATTATCAATTATATCAATAATTTTTAAATAAACAAATTCTGGATGTTCGATATTTCTCATTAAAATAACCTCATAATAATTAGTTTTATACTGGGTAGCTAAAATTTCTTCGTTTTTCGAATCAATATATGTTTCTTTTTTTCCAGTTTTTATAGCATTTTTAAAATTGAATGTATTACATTTTAAACTAAGTTTATTATTACTATAATCTAAGTAAATATTATCTTTTACATCTTTTCCTTGTCCATCAACGATTAAAGTGAATGTATTAAAATATTTCGTTTGACCTTTTGAATAAATACTAGATAATAATAGAAGGGTTATAAATATATTTTTCAAATTTTTCATAATAATTTATTTTGTCATTCATTTCTCCCAAGTTGCGGTTAACTAGCCAGTAACTCGTTTATATATCTGACAAAGTTACATAAAGCCACCCGATAATGGGTAGGTATGTGTGATGATAATCACACAATATTTGTTTCAAATATATTGCTTTTTTTCTTACAAATCATCCGTACATTTTAAATTTTGATGTCAAAATCTAACAAATAGTATTATGAAAATAAAAAGTTCTTTGGAGCCCCGATAGCAGTGAAAATCCTTTTTTTTAGGCTTCCAGCCTTTCAAAGGCTGGAAGCCTAAAAAAAGATTGCAGCGTATAGCGGGACAAAACTTCTTATGAAAAACACTTGTTGTGCTCCCAAAAAAAAAGACCCGCAAGTTTGCACTCGCAGGTCTCAGTTCTTCCTTCTTTAAAAGGGTTAGGGAAGGATTATTTGATTAACTCAAAACTTCTTTTTACGAAAGCGGTTAATGCTTCTCCTTTTAATAGGTTTTGGGATAATTTCGCTAAGTCAAGCGCTTGTTTGACCAAACTTTCCTGTGCGATTTTGTCTTTGTTGTTTAGAATGCTTGTTGCCAATTCAGAGTTAGTGTTGACTACTAAATTGTACATTTCAGGCATATTGCCCATTCCAAATATTCCGCCACCACCAGATTGACTCATTTCTTTCATTCTGCGCATAAATTCTGGTTGCGTGATGATAAATGGCGCAGCATTACTGTCTAGAGCTTCCAGTTGAACTGAATAGGTTTGTTTAGGAACGATCGTTTCCAGAACCGTTTTCAAGTTGGTTTGCTCTTCTTCTGATAATTTAGAAATGGTCGTTTCCTCTTTTTTGATTAAATTATCAATATGATCTGAATCTACACGTACAAAAGTCATGTTGCTGTTATCGCCTTCAATTTTTTGAATTAAATGGGAGATAATTGGAGAATCAAGCAATAATACTTCGTATCCTTTCTCTTTCGCAATTTCGATATATGAGTGTTGTGCTTCTTTGTTTCCAGCGTATAAAACCACTAGTTTTCCGTCTTTATCCGTTTGATTAGCGGCAAGATTTGTTTTTAATTCTTCAAGTGTGTAGAATTTATCGTCAACTGTTGGATACAAAACAAACGCTCCTGCTTTTTCATAGAATTTATCTTCAGAAAGCATTCCGTATTCTAAAACGATTTTAATGTCATTCCATTTTTGTTCGAAATCGGCACGGTTTTCAGTGAATAATGATTTCAATTTATCGGCTACTTTACGAGTAATGTAGTTCGAAATTTTCTTCACCGCAGCATCCGCTTGCAATCCAGAACGAGATACGTTCAATGGAATGTCCGGTGAATCAACAACACCTTTTAGCATCATCAAAAATTCCGGAACAATTCCTTCTACATTATCCGTTACATACACCTGATTTTGGTACAATTGGATTTTGTCTTTCTGAATTTGTAAATCAGAGCCTAGTTTTGGGAAATACAAAATACCAGTTAAGTTGAACGGATAATCAACATTCAAATGAATATGGAATAAAGGTTCTTCAAATTGCATTGGGTACAATTCATGGTAGAAATTCTTGTAATCTTCAGCAGATAATTCCGTTGGTTGTTTGGTCCAAGCTGGATTTGGGTTGTTGATGATATTGTCAACCTCTACTTCTGTAAAAGTTTTATCTTTATCTTCTTCAGCAACTTCTTCGCCCTTTTTTTGTTCAATTTTCTCCGTTTTTGTTCCAAATTTAATCGGA
The DNA here is from genome assembly GCF_020911945.1 of Flavobacterium galactosidilyticum. NCBI lineage: Bacteria > Pseudomonadati > Bacteroidota > Flavobacteriia > Flavobacteriales > Flavobacteriaceae > Flavobacterium > Flavobacterium galactosidilyticum. Next base: position 3,495,469 of record NZ_CP087135.1, on the reverse strand, counting down.
ATAGGCATGAACTTATTGTACTTATTCAATAAACCGCTTATTTTAGATTCTTCTAAAAATTCAAGAGAATCTTCGGCAATATGTAATATAATTTCAGTTCCACGAGTCGTTTTGTCAGCTGGTTCTAATGTGAACTCAGGGCTTCCATCACAGGTCCAGTGCGCAGCTGGTTCGTCTTTGAACGATTTAGTGATGATTTCTACTTTTTCGGCAACCATAAAAGCAGAGTAGAATCCAAGACCAAAATGTCCAATAATTCCAGAATCTTTAGCTGAATCTTTGTATTTGTCAAGGAATTCTTCAGCACCAGAAAAAGCTACTTGGTTGATGTATTTTTCTACTTCATCGGCAGTCATTCCTAAACCTTGATCGATGATGTGTAATTTCTTCCCTTCTTTGTCGATTTTTACTTCGATAATTGGGTTGCCATATTCGACTTTGGCTTCGCCAATACTAGTTAAATGCTTTAATTTTAAAGTTGCATCAGTACCATTAGAAATTAATTCACGTAGAAAAATTTCGTGGTCACTGTATAGGAACTTCTTGATTAAGGGAAAGATGTTTTCAACCGAAACATTAATTTTACCTGTTGTCATATTTTGAGTTTTTAAGTTTGTTTTATAGCCTACTATTCTTTCAAATAGAATACCAATTGTAAGGGAAGTGACAAATTGTCGCAAGTGTTAATTTTGATAAAAAATAATATAATTTTGAAACAAATTTATCATAATGCAATGTATCTTTGTGTAAGTATTAATTCATTAAAATTTAGAGAAATGAAAAAAGTAATTTTAGTATGCACGTTAGCAGTTTTTATGTTTGCATGTAAATCAACATCAGCGACTAGTACAAATACAGATAGAAAAGCGCAGGTTGCAATCAAAGGAAACTGGGAAATCAGTTCAGTAACTTATCCAGGTTCACAGTACATCAAAGTAGAGACTTTCCAACTAGCAGATTCAGATTGTTTTGTAGGAAGTACGTGGAAGTTTGTTTCTAACAATAACAAAGGAACAATGGCTTTGACAAAATCTAATTGTGCTGCATTTAGTTCACCAATTACTTGGTTCGTTAATGATAAAGGACAATTTGTACTTAAAATTTTAGATGCTGGAATAAAAGCAAAAAAAGTAAGAGATGGTTACGTTTTGAACTTAGCCAATCAAACAGAATCTTCTTTTCAATTGGTTGATAGAATCGATGTTGGAGGAAAAATGACTGACGTAGTATACCAGTTTCAAAAAGTAAATTAATTATAAAATAATATAAAGATGAAAAAGATTTCGATAGTTGCAATGGCAACAATAATGGTTGTAGGTTCTATGTTTACTAGTTGTGAAGCTGTAAAAAACACTAATAATAAACAAAGAGGAGCAGGAATTGGAGCTGTAGCAGGTGCTGTTCTAGGAGGAGTTCTTGGGAACAATCTTGGTAAAGGTGGTAAAGGAGCAATGGGAGCTGTACTTGGTGGAGTTGTTGGTGGAGTTGCTGGTGGTGTTATTGGTAACAAAATGGATAAACAAGCGAGACAAATTGATGAAGTTCTTCCAGGTGCTGAAGTAGTGCGTGTAGGAGAAGGAATCAAATTAGTTTTGAATGAAAATGCAGTGCGTTTTGATACTAACAAATCATCTTTGACTGCTGCTGCAAAAGCTAATTTAGATAAGTTAGTTCCTGTTTTTGCTGAATATCCAGATACTAATATAACTATTTATGGTTATACCGATAGTACTGGTAAAGCTGATTATAACTTAAAACTGTCTGGAGAAAGAGCTGCTGCAGTTAAGAATTATTTAAACAGTAAAGGTGTTTCTTCTAGTAGATTTCAAGTTACTGGTTTAGGAATTGCTGATCCAATTGCATCAAACGAAACAGTTGAAGGTAGAAGCCAAAACCGTCGTGTTGAATTTGCAATTACTGCAAATGAGAAAATGATTAAAGACGCAGAAGCTGAAAGTAAAAAATAAGCTAAAATTACTTTATAAAACTAGGGCTGTTTCGTCAAGAAGCAGCCTTTTTTTGTGCCAAACTTTAAATTAAACATTGTAAATTTGCACTCTTAAATTAAGACGATGCTCGAGATAAAAAACATATCCTTTACTTACACTGAAACTCCCGTTATTGAAGAAGTTAGTTTTACCATTGGTAAAGGTCAAAACACCGCTATTATTGGTGAAAGTGGTTGTGGAAAAAGTACTTTACTAAAACTCATTTACGGATTATATGATTTGAATAGTGGATCAATTACCTATAATGAAAAGCCTATTTTGGGTCCAAAATACAATCTTGTTCCTGGAGAAGATTACATTAAATATTTAGCACAAGATTTTGATCTAATGCCTTACATAACCGTTGAGGAAAATGTGGGTAAGTTCTTGTCTAATATGTTTCCCGAAGAAAAGAAAATTCGTGTTCAAGAATTATTAGATATGGTCGAAATGACTGCTTTTGCAAAAGTAAAAGCAAAATTCTTGAGTGGTGGTCAACAACAACGAGTTGCACTCGCAAGAGTTTTAGCATTAGAACCTGAAATTCTTTTACTTGACGAACCTTTTAGTCAGATTGATTCTTTTAGAAAGAACTCCTTGCGTCGTAATTTGTTTCGATACTTAAAAGATAAAGGAGTTACTTGTATCATCGCAACACACGATAGTACGGATGCATTGTCTTTTTCTGATGAAACTATTGTTGTTCAAAATGGGAAAGTAGTCGCAAAAGGAGATTCAAAAACATTATACGAAAATCCAACTACTAAATATATCGCTTCTCTTTTTGGGGAAGTAAATGAGTTGCGCTTAACACAACTGATAGATGTTGAACCAGAGGAAGATCAGCTTCTTTTATTGTATCCACATCAATTAAAAGTGGTTGAGAATGGTATGATGCAAGTGGTAGTAAAACAATGCTATTTTAAAGGGAGTCATTATTTAATCAAAGCAGCTTTTGAACGAAGAGCTATTTTTTTTGAACACGATATGGAATTAGCAGTCAATCAAGAAGTTGACTTAATGTTAGCTTAAAAAACAAAACCCCGAAAGTCCTTGACTTTCGGGGTTTTTTATGCTTTGAATTAATTCTTTAAATACTTTTCTAAAAACTGATCTTGTTCCCATAGCAAGTGAAGTATGTTTTCTTTAGCTGCATATCCATGAGATTCTTTAGGGAGAATCACCATTCTTGCCGGAGCACCTAATCCTTTCAACGCTTGGAAATAACGTTCTGTTTGTAGTGTAAATGTTCCAGGATTATTATCAGCTTCTCCGTGAACTAAAAGCATAGGCGTTTTCATTTTCTCAGCATTCATGAACGGAGACATGGTATTATAAACCTCAGGAACTTCCCAATAGTTACGTTGCTCTCTTTGAAAACCAAAAGGAGTTAGCGTTCTGTTATAAGCACCACTACGAGCGATTCCGCAAGCAAATAAGTTAGAATGACTTAATAAGTTTGCAGTCATAAAAGCTCCATAAGAATGACCGCCAACTGCTACTTTTTTTCTATTGATATATCCTAAAGCATCTACTGCATTGATTGCTGCTTCAGCATTATCGACTAATTGTGTGATGAAATTATCATTAGGTTCAGTAGTTCCTTCACCAATGATAGGAAAAGCAGCATCATCTAAAACCACATATCCTTTAGTTACCCAATACACAAAAGAACCATAGCTAGGAAATGTAAATTCATTTGCATTTTGAGTGACTTGTCCTGCTGAATTTTTGTCTTTGTATTCAGCAGGGTATGCCCAAATCAATAATGGCATTTTTTCCTTTTTAGCTTTATCATAACCTACAGGTAAATATAAAGTTCCAGACAATTCAACACCATCTTTACGCTTGTACTTAATAACCTCTTTACTCACGTTTTTGATGCTTTCAAAAGGGTTTTTGAAAGCAGTAATTGGCTTTAGCTTATTTTTTTGTTTAATGTTTCTAATGTAGTAATTTGGATATTCATTTTTAGACTGAATTTGCACTAAAACAGTTCCTTTTTTGAAGTCTTCAATTTCTATTATATCTTCCTTCTTATCTTTGTACGATGAAGTATAAAGTCGTTTTGACTCTAAATTTTTTAAATTATACTCTGTGATAAAAGGGAATTGACCGTTTTTAGTAAAACCATCGCCAATAAGAAATGCATTGTCATTTTCGATCGCTAAAATATTCCTGTTATATTGATTTTTTTTAGTTTCGAAGTTTCCTGGATTGGAATAAGAATCCTGAGAGTTTCTATCAAAAATTAATTTTGGAGCTTGACTAGGATTCGACGGATTGATTATATAGGTTTTAGTGTTACGCGTATCATACCATTCATCAGTAACAATTGCAACAGTTTCGTTCCCCCAAATTATTCGGCTGTAACGCTGTGGTATTTTTACTAATGATGTTGGTGTAGCAGTAAAAGGAGCATTCCACAGAAAAACTTCGTCTCTAAAATCTACTTTATTGGCTGGATCTCCACCATCTAAAGCTTCAGCATATACTAAAGTTGCTGGTTTGTCTGCTCTCCAGCTCATGTTTCTTTTTCCTTTTCTAACGGCCATAAATCCTTTAGGGATAATTTCAGTTAATGGGACATCATTAACTACTTTTACTTCGTTTCCAGCAGTATCATAAACGGTTGATTTCATAGGAAAACGACTCAGTGGAACAATGTATGAAAATGGCTTTTGAATCGTATTTAGCATCAAATAATTTCCATCAGGTGAAAAACTTTCTCCAGCATACATATCTGCTTTTTTGAATAAAGTAGCCGTTCCATTCAATTTTACTTTGTACAACTCAGAGGTCATTATGTTTTCAAAATTGATCTCATCGTTCTTGTTTTTCAACATATCTGGATACGTTCTGTTTTGAGATTTTTCCCCATCAGCATTTGAGATAATCGGACCAGTAGGTAAATCGTTTTTTGCATCTAAAAGTGCTGCTCTATTTTTTGGCAGCATTTTTACTAAGATAGTCTCGTTGTCATTCATCCAGCTAAAAGGATTCCCCAGATTCGCATTTACAGTTGCTTCCGTTAGTTTTGTGGCTTTCGCCGAAGCAACATCAATCACCCATAGTTCCACTCCTGAATTTGTTGTATGAGAGAAAAGAATTTTTTGGTCATTTGGTGACCAAGTTATATTGCTAATTTTAGGGTTTAAGGGCAAGCCGGCAACTTGAAGTTCGTTCTTGTCACTTACTTTTCGGAGTTTAAGATTGTTGACGTAAGTAACGGTGCTGGAAATATTTGTAACAGGATTTATTCGTAAACCTCCTAAACGCAATTCGTCTTGGTTTAAATCGTCAAGAGATTTATAGGTGTTTCTGTAAGATAATAATAGATATTCTTTTTTAGTATCCATAGAAACAGATGGCGCTCTTTCGTAATCGGCCAGTTCTAGAATGGATTTAGATGGTTTTTGATAACTTAAATTCTCTTGAGCAAAGGCGGTTAAGCTCAATCCAAGGAATAGAAAAAATGGAATTTTTAACTTCATAGTTCGAATGATTTTAAATTAGCGTTAGCAATTATTGGTCTAAAATAGTTGAATGATAGTATATTTGGAAATAAAATTACATTTTTAACCTTTGCGCTTCATGTAAAATTCAAGATTCTAATTTAATACTATAGTTTTTGTTGAATTTTATTTGAAACAGCTAGCTGTAAATCAGTTAAAAAATCATAAACTTGTAGTATCAAACGAATTTGCAATTAAATTTAAGTTATTCTAATTTTAAGTCCTGTAAAACAGCTAATTCGTAAATTTTAATTCTAATAAAACACTGAAATATGTACCATTCCAAAATAACAGGACTAGGTTTTTATGTTCCTGAAAATGTAGTTACCAATGACGATTTATCTAAAATCATAGATACTAATGATGAATGGATTCAGGAAAGAACAGGTATCAAAGAGCGAAGACATATCATTAAAGGTGAAGATACAACGACTTCAATGGGTGTAAAAGCTGCTGAAATTGCAATTGAACGTTCAGGAGTAGCTAAAGAAGATATTGATTTTATCGTTTTTGCTACATTAAGTCCTGATTACTATTTTCCAGGACCAGGTGTTTTAGTACAAAGAGATTTAGGTTTGAGAACTATAGGTGCTTTAGATGTTCGAAATCAATGTTCTGGTTTTGTCTATGCTTTGTCGGTTGCGGATCAGTACATCAAAACTGGCATGTATAAAAATGTTTTGGTTATTGGTTCTGAAGTGCATTCAACTGGATTAGATATGACCTCTCGTGGAAGAGGTGTATCTGTAATTTTTGGAGATGGAGCAGGAGCCGCTATTTTAAGCCGAGAAGAGGATTTAACTAAAGGAATTTTATCGACTCATTTGCATTCAGAAGGGCAGCATGCTGAGGAATTAGTATTGAAAGCACCAGGAATGGGTGGTCGTTGGGTATCTGATATTTTGGAAGATAACGATCCAGATGACGAAAGTTATTTCCCTCACATGAACGGTCAATTTGTATTCAAGAATGCAGTAGTTCGTTTTAGTGAAGTGATTAATGAAGGACTAGAAGCTAATAATCTTCAAGTTTCTGATATTGACATGTTGATTCCGCACCAAGCTAATTTGCGAATTTCTCAGTTTATCCAAAACAAATTTAAACTAAATGATGATCAAGTATTTAATAATATTCAGAAATACGGAAATACTACCGCAGCATCAATTCCTATTGCATTGACAGAAGCTTGGGAGCAAGGTAAGATCAAACCTGGTGATACAGTTGTGTTAGCTGCCTTTGGAAGTGGATTTACCTGGGCTAGTGCAATCATTAAATGGTAATGATCGAGAGTTCTTTTTTAAAAAGTAAAACTATTAGATTTTATTAAGTAGAAAAACCCAAAACGAATCGTTTTGGGTTTTTTTGGTTAAAAAAAATTGAAAAAGCATCGGTCGAAAGCTGATTTTTAAGCGAAATAGGAAGTTTTATGTTTTTGAATATTTCTGCGATTGTTCGTTTTTGTTGTGATTTTGCTATTTATTAGTATTTAAAAAAACATATAGTTGAAAAAAATAGTTGCAAAATCGTTTTAGGAAATAATTTTTTGTATATATTTGTGATAGCGCTAAGAAAAAATTAACATTCTAATGAAAAAAATCACCATTAAAGATATTGCAATTGAGGCAAGAGTTTCTATCTCTACCGTTTCTTTTGTGCTTAACGATAAAGGAGAGAAAATGGGAATTAGTGCGGCAGTCATTAAAAAGGTACAAGATATAGTTGAAAAATTAAACTATCGACCTAATATGACAGCAACGAGTCTTAGGACCGGCAAAACAAGATCGATAGGTCTTATCATTGAAAATATATCTAATCAATTTTTTTCAGTCCTTGCCAAAGGAATTGAGGAAGAAGCTGGAAAGTTAGGGTATAGAGTTTTTTATTGTAGTACAGATAATGACGATGACCGAGCTGCAGAGTTGATACAAAGTTTGCTTCAGGCTAATGTAGATGGTTTTATTATCACGCCTACAGAGAATTTAGAGAAAAGTATTGGTCAGCTTTTAAAAATGAAAATACCGGTGGTTTTAATCGACAGGTATTTCCCAGATCAAGAGGTTAGTCATGTAGTTATGAATAATTATGAAGGTGCTTATATTGCAACTGAACTTTTGATTGAAAAAGGACGACGCAATATCGCTGTAATTAATAATAATTCTGGTATGATCCAAATGCAATCAAGAGAAAACGGTTATATCGATGCGATGAAAAAAGCGGGTCTTTATAATGGAGATCTTGTCCTACATATCAATTATCATAGTACGGAAGAAGAAAAAGTAGAAGAGGTAATTCGTTTTTTTGAAAATAATAAAAGTATTGATGGTGTGCTTTTTCTAGCAAATTATATGGGACTAGCGGGACTTCAGGCTTTTCATAGAATGGGAATTAAAATGCCAGAAGATTTATCAATCATTAGTTATGATGATCATTATAGTTTTAGATTGCATTCGCCTGCTATTACAGTGGTAGAGCAGCCTATAAACACGATTGCGGTTAAAGCGGTTGATTTGCTAATGAAGCAAATTACAAATGAAAATGATGCTGTTGTTGAAAAGGTGCTTCAAAAAGGGAAATTAGTAATAAGAGAATCCGTATAGTTTTAAGTTAAAGTATTTTTAATTTTAAAAAAGAAGATTTTCTATTTTTTTGTTGAAACACTAAAACGTTTTAGTAGTTTTTTAAAAGTTAATCAAATTTTTAAAAAGATAGAGATTGCTAAAATGTACACTAAAATTGAGTTCAAATTTTTTATCAATATTTTTTACAAACCAAAAACAAAAACTAAAAAAAACAAATGCTTATGAAACGAATTTTAGCAGTGTTAGGATTGGTGTTGTTTAGCTGCCTTAGTGCAGTTGCGCAAAACAGGTCTATAACGGGCGTAGTCGCAGATGCGGACAACAAGGGAGTTGTTTCCGCTACCATAAAGGTAAAAGGAGTGTCCATTAGTACCATTACAGATTTTAACGGGAAGTTTACCATAAGCGTTCCCGCAGGTAAAACTACTCTGGCAGTATCATCAGTTGGTTTTATTTCTAAATCAGTAGATGTTGCCGCAGGTGAAAGTAATATTACTATCGTTTTAGCAGAAAGTACTCAGGAGCTAGGAGAGGTTGTTGTAACGGCTTTAGGTATCAAAAAGCAGAAAAAATCTTTAGGTTATGCAGTTCAAGAAATTAAAGGTCAAAGTTTAGTTGAAGCTAGAGAACCCAACATTGCTAACGCTTTAAGCGGAAAAGTAGCTGGTTTACAAGTAGTAAAATCAAGTGCTGGTCCAGGTGGTTCGTCTAAATTAGTGTTAAGAGGTTTTAATTCCTTAACAGGTGATAACCAACCTTTAATTGTTGTAGATGGAGTTCCTATGGATAACTTTACAGGAGCATCTAACAATGATTATTGGAACCCAAGTTTTGATATGGGTAATGGTATATCAGACATCAATCCAGAAGATATCGAAAGTCTTTCGGTTTTAAAAGGGCCATCTGCATCAGCGCTTTATGGATCTAGGGCAGGTAATGGTGTGATTTTAATTACTACTAAATCAGGTAAGAAACAGAAAGGTTTAGGAATCACTGTTTCTTCTTCACTTGGTTTTGAAAGTATTTTTACTAAGCCTAAACTGCAAAGTAGTTATGGTCAAGGTAATAATAATCTTTTTGAACCGCTTTCAGGTTTAAGTTGGGGACCTAAAATTGAAGGACAAAATGTAACAAACTGGAATGGTGCTACTGAGCAATTACGTTCTTACGACAACGTGGAAAATTACTTCAATAGTGCTGGAATTACTAAAAACAATAGTATATCTTTTCAGCAAGCAGTCCAAAAAACTTCTATTTATGCCTCTTTGAACCGAATGGAAGACGAGAGCATGATTCCTGGAGCTCGATTAGCTAGAACGAATTTAATGGCTAAAGCGCTAACTAAATTTGGAGATACTGATCGTTGGACTTTAGATACTAAAGTACAATATACTAATGCAAAAGCCAATAATAGAACTTCAAATGGCGCTAACAGTAGTAACCCATTTTCACTATTAAATGTTTTTCCAACATCATTAGATATTACTCAGTTTAAAGATGCGACTGATGCTAATGGGAAAATGCTTTGGTATGGTAGCGGTAGTGCAATTAACCCATATTGGGCTAGCAAATATAAACTTAATCAAGACGTACGAGATCGTTTTATGATGAATGCGTCTTTGAAATATGAAGTTAACAACTGGCTTAACGCTGAAATTAAAGGTGGTGCTGACATGTACACGAATACTACCTATGAAAAAACATACGCTGGAAGCCCTCTAGCTCCTAACACAGGTAGATATGGTACTTCTAAAGGAACTTTTATGGAGACTAATTACCAGGCTTTATTAATAGCTAAAAAAGATGATCTTTTTGGTAAATTTGGAGGTATGGCAACTTTAGGAGGAAACTTGATGGATCGTAAATCATCTTCTTTAATTGTTAGAAATGGTGAACTTCTTGTTCCTGACTACTTCTCTGTAAAGAACTTTTTAGGAAATACTTTTGCTGAAGAGAATATTTATAACAAATCAATTAATTCTGTATTTGGATCGGCTCAAATTAACTATGATGGTTATTTATACCTTGATGCTACTTTTAGAAATGATTGGTCTTCTTCTTTAAGCAAAGCAAATCGTTCTTTCTTTTATCCATCTTTAAGTCTTTCTTATGTATTTACTGATATGCTAAATAGTATGGATGTCAATTTGCCTGACTGGTTTTCTTATGGAAAGTTAAGAGCAAGTTACGCATCAGTAGGTAATGATCTTGAGCCTTATCAATTGTATAATGTTTATTACATAGACAAAGATCCAAATGGTAATTTAACTTCATCAAGAGGGAAAACATTGTTTGATCCAAATGTGAAAAGTGAATTAATTAAATCTACTGAGTTTGGAGCTGAACTTCGTTTTTTCAAAAGCAGACTTGGTCTTGATGTATCTGTTTATAAATCTAACGCAACTAATCAATTGATTAATCTTCCTATGGATCCATTGAGTGGTTATAATTTCAAGAAAATAAATGCTGGTGATATTCAGAATTCTGGAGTTGAGGTAACATTGGATGGAAAAATATTAACTGATGCTAGTTCATTGACTTGGAATACACAATTTAATTTTTCTACTAACAAAAGTAAAATTGTTTCATTATACCAAGATGTATCACAATATCCTTTAGGCGGATTCGACAATGTTTCTGTTTTTGCTGAAGTAGGAAAAGCGTATGGAGAAATTTATGGTTCTCAATTTTTAAGAGTTGCGGATGAAACAAGTCCTTCATTTGGAGAAATTATAGTAGATAATAATGGGTTACCACTTGTTGATTCAAAAATTGTTCGTTTAGGAAATCAACAGGCTAAGGCGATGCTTGGATTTACAAACAGTTTTGCTTACAAGGCAGTTTCATTATCTTTTCAAATTGATGCAAGAATTGGAGGAGAAATATTTTCAGGAACTTTGGCAGGAATGCAGTTAGCAGGAACTTCATCTGAAACTGTTGTGAATGGATCAAGAGCTGATATGATAGCTAATGGTGTTGTAATGAGCGGTAACAGTTATGTTCAAAACACAAAGGCAGTTAGTCCTCAATTGTATTGGAATAGAGTAGCAGGAAGTGGTAATCTTGGAGTTACTGAAGCTAATATTTATGATGCTTCTAATGTTCGTTTAAGAAATGTGCAGCTTAACTACAATTTCCCATCACAAATATTAAGTAAAATTGCAGTTCAGAAGGCTCAAATTGGATTTTCTTGTAATAATGTTTGGATGATTAAAAGTCACATGAATGGGCTTGATCCAGAATCTGTTTACGCAACGGGTACTAATGCAGTAGGTTTTGAAAATGGTGGAGCACCAACAACTCGTACTTTCTTGATGAATCTTACAGTGAGTTTTTAATAAAATTAAAAAAAAATATAACATGAAAAATATATTTAAAAAATCTGGTCTGGCGTTGACAGCGGTTGCAATGCTGGCCTCTTGTTCAGATTTCGAAGAAATCAATAAAGACCCTAATGCTGCAAGTGCTGATCAAGTACAAATTGAGTATTTCATTAATAAATCAATCATTGGAGCACAACAAGATCCAAATATTGCTGAAAGGTCTTTTGTTTTGTATTGGAAAACGACAGGACATCAAATGTTAAGAACTGGTATTTCTGGCGGAACTGCTGATGATGGTTGGTCAAGCGAATATTATAATTATAGTTCAAACTGGTTGAATGCGGCTAATACTGCTATTGAAGTTGCTCAAGAGAAACAAGCTAAAGGGGATGTGAAAGTATACTCGCAAAACCTAATTCAAATAGCTCGTATCTGGAGAGTTTATTTGATGAGTGAACTATCGGATAATTTCGGACCAATTGCTATTGAAGCATTTCAAGGGACTAATCCTCAGTTTAATACTGTAAAAGACGTTTATTATTTTTTGTTAGCAGAGTTAAAAGATGCTTCTACTAAATTAGATGTTGCAGTAGTTAATCCAAGTGGATTAAGTGCTGGAGATCCAGCTTACGGATATGATTACAGTAAATGGAAAAAATATGCTAATTCAATGCGTTTGCGTTTAGCGATGCGTTTATCTGAAGTTGATCCAGCTAAAGCTAAAGCAGAGTTTGAAGATGCAGCAGCAGGAGTTCTGTTAAAAGAAGTTGATGATACATTTAAAGTTCAAGAAAGACCAGGTTGGGACGATTTGTCAGGAGTAATGAGTCGTGAATGGAATGAACAAATCATGTCAGCAACATTAAATAATCTTTATATTGGATTGGGAGGAATAAATTCTACAGATCAATTGGCAAGTTCTTTTCATGCAAGTGTAAAACCTGCAAATTACATTGGATTAAAATTTGCTAATCATTTTTCAATGAAAACTAATGAGCCTGGTGCAGGTTATTGGTTAGATGGTTTACCTAATAAAATTGATCCTCGTGCTTATAAAACATTTAATATTCCTGGTGATTTTACTAGCCCAGTTTTTTCAGGATATCCTTCTTGGGATAATAGTTCAAAAACAACATCAAGAGATTTACTAGATGGTACAGGAGCTGTAGTAAAAACAATTGATGCTAAAAATACTTGGAATGCTTTTGCAGCTGGAGATTGGGGAACATTAGGGAGTACTAATCAAGTGCGTAGCTTTAATGGAACGATGCCTCGTATGTCTCAGCAGTTTAGAGGAAGTACTAGTCAACGTATCTTTTTTGCACCATGGGAAACTTACTTTTTACTAGCTGAAGCTGCTGTAAAAGGCTGGGCAGTTCCTATGACTGGTAAAGATGCTTATGAAGAAGGAATCAAATCTAACTTTGCATACTGGGGAGTTTCATCTCATCTAGGTGCTTATCTTGCTTCGTCAGATTATAATAGAACTGGTACTTCTGTAAGTTGGACCCACACTACTGAACCACCTGCAAGTCATACAATGGACTATAAAGATGGTTATACAAATGCAGCTGGTGTGGCAACAATTTTGTACCCAAACAATACTATTTATAAAAATGGTACGGTAAAAAACGATTTGTTGACAAAAATTATTACGCAAAAATTCATATCGCAAATGCCATGGTTACCTTTAGAAGCATGGAGTGATCACAGAAGGTTAGGATTGCCTTTCTTTGAAAATCCAGCAGTCGAAGTTCCTTTGCCTAATATGCCTGTTTTGACTAGTGGAAATTTCATGAGCAATCAAGTTAAATTTTTCCCACAACGTTTGAAATATCCTTCTGGATTGAGAAATTCAAATGCTGCAGGATATGCGCAAGCAGTAGGATTCTTAGGCGGTGCTGATGATGTTTTCACCCCATTATGGTGGGCTAAAAAATAAATATTTGGTTTTTATTTAGAGTTAGTTTGAAATAAGTCGGGTAGTTTCTACCCGGCTTATTTTTCATAATAAAAGTTGTAGTATAACTAACAGTACTATTGAGATTTAATTATAATAAAGAGCAATGATGTTTTAATTCTCTTCTTTTTGCATAAAAACTAGATAATGGCTTCTGCAAAAACAATAGAATTTTAAACGCTAATCTAAAAAACAATAATTAACGTTATAATAAATACTGTTCAATTGATTCTTCACTTTTATACTTTAATACGTTTATCTAAAGTAAATTTGGAAAAAAAAATCTACTAATTGTAGATATTGCATAATTTTAAAAATGCGACAATAATGAAAAACATAAAAGGATTTTACTGGTTTTTGTTCATTTGCTTAACCCATTTTTCGTTGGGAGTTAATGCTCAAAACAATACAGTTGTTATAAAAAAAGGTTGGCAATTTCGTCAGCAGGGAACTGCCAAATGGAATGGAGCCACTGTTCCTGGGGAGGTTCACACGGATTTGTTGAATAACAAAATGATTCCAGATCCTTATTTCCGTGACAACGAGAAAAAAGTGCAATGGGTGGAAAAAGAGAATTGGGAATATAAAACTTCTTTTTCGGTAACGCCGGCAACCTTAAAAAATAAGCATGCAGAATTAGTTTTTGACGGACTAGACACTTATGCAACTGTTTATCTAAATGGAAAATTAGTTTTGAAAGCAGACAATATGTTTCGTCAATGGAGAACTGATGTAAAATCTATTTTGCGTTCTGGAGACAATCAATTGCAAATTGTATTTCAATCGGCGCAAAATGTAGTTGATTCATTAGCTAAGAAAGATCTGCCATATGTACTTCCGGACAATCCTCGTTTGTATGTGCGTAAAGCACCATACCATTTTGGTTGGGATTGGGGACCAAAATTAACTACTTGTGGTGTTTGGAAAGAAGTTCGATTGGAAGCTTATAATGTGAAACCAAAGGAGAAAGAATTTATTCCTACTCGTAAAATTGAATTGGTACAGCAACCTGATAGCCTCGGAAAATCATTTTATTTTAAAATTGATGGAAAGCCGGTTTATATGAAAGGCGCCAATTATATTCCATCGGATGCTTTGCTTTCGAGAGTGACTAAAAAAGAATATGAGAAAGTAGTTTTATCAGCCAAAGATGCTAATATGAACATGCTTCGCGTTTGGGGTGGCGGTATTTATGAAGATGATTATTTTTATGATTTATGCGATAAATATGGTATTAATGTTTGGCAGGATTTTATGTTTGCGGGAGCAATGGTTCCCGGTGACGACGCTTTTTTTGACAATGTTAAAGAAGAAGTGAAATACCAAGTAAAGCGTTTGCGCCATCATAAGAGTATTGTTTTATGGTGCGGAAATAATGAAATCGATGAAGCCTTCAACAACTGGGGTTGGCAAAAATCGATGAAAATGTCCAAACAAGATTCTACTCGCATGTGGAAAGATTATGTGCGTTTGTTTCAGGATAGTATTCCTAAATGGGTAAAGGAAGTTGATCCAACAAGACCTTATATTAGTAGTTCACCATTATTTGGTTGGGGAAGAGAGAAAAGTTATACGGAAGGTGATAGCCACTATTGGGGAACTTGGTGGGGATTAGCTGATATTGAAGATAATAAAAATAGAACAGGTCGTTTTGTGAGTGAATACGGAATGCAAGCAATGCCAAATTATTCGACCATTAAAAAGTTTACCAATCCAGAAGACCGCCATTTATTTTCAGATGTGTTAAAAGCGCATCAAAAAGCAGGGAATGGTTTTATGAAACTGAACTCCTATTTGAATCGCTATTTTATTGACTCCACTAAAGTGGAAAAAATGAATGTGAAAGATTATACTTATTTGACGCAGTGTTTGCAATATTATTCGCTTAAAAATATCATTGGAATTCACCGTTCCAAAGCGCCTTTTAATATGGGAACTTTAGTTTGGCAGCTTAACGATTGTTGGCCTGCAACGAGTTGGAGTGTCACTGATTATTACAATCGCCAACCAAAAGCTGCTTGGTACGCTATGAGAGAAGCCTATCGAGATGATATTGTTCCAGAAATTGACTTAACCCGACCAATCGATTTACCATTGGAAAATCCGAATATTACTTGGAAAATTAAAGGAAATGAAATTACTTTAAAAGCTACCAAAGCAGCTAAATATGTTTATATAGAAATTGAGGGTTATACTGGAAAACTAACTGATAATTATATGGATTTAGAGGCTGGAAAAGAAATAAAAATTTCGTTTGAAGGTAAAATAAATAAGCCAATTATTAGTGTGATGTCATTATATGACGTTCTCAATAGATACAAATAAATGAATAAACGATTGATCCATTAAGAAAATTAGGGTTTAATTTCGATTACTCTTTTTAATGGTTTCATTTTTTTAGTAGTTTAAAAATGCTAACAGTTATTAATATTAAAATAAAGAATAATGTTTGTACAATATAGAAAAATAGCTTTCTTCGGTCTTACCGCAATTAGCGTATTGTTTACCCAAAATACTTTTGGGCAAACGAAAGTAAAAAAACAGACTATAACAGATTTTACCCAATATGTAGATCCTTTTATTGGTTCTGCAGGGCACGGGCATGTATTTGTAGGTGCCAATGTTCCTTTTGGAGCGGTACAACTTGGACCTGTAAATGTATTTGAAGGTTGGGATTGGTGCAGTGGCTACAATTATGCCAGCAACACTATTTTAGGTTTTACGCATTCGCATTTGAGCGGAACAGGAATTGGTGATTTGAGTGATATTTTAATTCTACCCGTTACTGGAAAAGTGCCGCTAACCAAAGGAACTAAAACCGATATGGAGCGCGGTTATGGCTCTTATTTTTCCCATAAAAATGAAGTTAGCAAGGCCGGTTATTACAGCGTTTTACTAGATAAATATAAAATAAAAGCGGAACTAACTGCAACAGAAAGAGTTGGTTTTCATAAGTATTCATTTAACAGTGCTGATGATTCTCATATATTATTGGACCTAGCTGATGGACTTGGTTGGGATAAACCAATAAAAACATTCATCAAAAAAACAGGGAAAAATAGTTTACTAGGATATCGACTTTCTAAAGGATGGGCCGATGATCAAAGAGTGTTTTTTGCAATAGAATTCTCAGAGCCTATAACTAATATGGCTTTGTATGACAGTATTTCTAGCATAAAAGGCAATGAAGGTGAGGCAGTTCGAATGAAAGCGGTACTTGATTTTAATTTGAAAAAAGGAAAAACAATATTGGTTAAAGTCGGAGTTTCTCCAGTGAGTTATGAAAACGCTTTGGCAAACATAAAAGCTGAAATTCCGCATTGGGATTTTGCTAAAACGACGCAACAAGCCAAAACAAAATGGAATACAGAATTAAATAAAATTCAGATTAAAGCAGACGAAGACAGCAAGAAGATTTTTTATACTGCTTTGTACCATACCATGTTTGCACCTTCTATTTTTAATGATGTTAATGGCGATTATAGAGGAACAGATAAAAAAGTCTATAAAAATGCCGGTTTTACAAATTACACTACTTTTTCACTTTGGGATACGTATCGCGCTTTGCATCCTTTATACACGATCACTCATCCAGATAAAATCAATGATATTGTAAAGTCTTTTCTGGCAATATACCAGCAACAAGGGAGATTACCGGTTTGGCATTTGATGGGCAACGAAACGAATACAATGAACGGAAACCATTCCATAGCCGTAATTGTAGATGCTTACATGAAAGGTTTTAGAGGGTATGATGTTGATCTTGCTTACGAAGCCATCAAAAAAACATCGATGCAAACTCGCGCCGGAATGAATTATGTTCAAAAACTAGAATACATTCCTGCTGATGTGGAACTGGAAAGTGTAGGAAACGCTTTAGAATATGCTATTGATGATTGGTGTGTGGCGCAAATGGCAAAAGCGCTCAACAAGCAAGATGATTATGAGTATTTCTCTAAAAGAGCCAAATTATATACGCTGTACTTTGACACTAAAACCGAGTTTATGCGAGGGAAGTTGAAAAACGGACAATGGCGTGAGCCTTTCAATCCGCTTTCTTCTTCGCATCGTGAGGATGACTATGTAGAAGGGAATGCATGGCAATACACTTGGCTAGTGCCACAAGATCCGTATGGTTTGATTAAATTATTTGGTAGCGAAGAAAAATTTGTCAAAAAACTCGATACTTTATTCACTTTAGAAGAAGGTGTTGTGGGAGATAATGCTTCGCCTGATATTAGTGGTTTTATTGGACAATATGCACAAGGAAATGAACCAAATCATCATATTCCTTATTTATATGCTTATGTGGGTCAGCCTTGGAAAACAGCCAAATTAGTTCACGAAATTGCCGATAAATTTTACACCTCAAAACCCGATGGTCTTTGCGGAAACGAAGATTTAGGTCAAATGTCAGCTTGGTATATTCTTTCTTCTATGGGATTTTATTCGGTTAATCCAGCTAATGGGATTTATGTTTTGGGGAGTCCATTGGTTGAAAGTGCCGTTATAACTCATAAAAATGCATTGTCTTTTAAAATGACAGCTTTAGAGTATAGTAAAGCAAATATATACATTCAAAAAGTGGAATACAATGGTAAACCCTATACAAAATCATACATCACACACGAAATGATTGCAAATGGTGGTGAACTGAAATTGTATATGGGAAGCAAACCTTCTGCTTCTTTTGGAGTTAAAAAGGAAGACAGACCCTTGTAGTTATTCTTAATTAAAAATTAGAAGTATGAATTTTGCAAAGAGTATACCTTGTATGAAAAACATATTTTTTTTAGTGTTATTTTTTGCGCTTTCATCTAATACAATGGATAAAGTAAAACTCGATTTGAAGTTGATGACTTTTAATGTTCGGTACGATAATCCAGATGATAATTTGAATAATTGGAAGTATCGAAAGGAAGCTGTAACAAAATTGATTCGTGCTGAAAATATTGACATTCTTGGTGCGCAAGAAGTTCTGGTAAACCAATTAAAAGATATTACTGAAAAATTACCAGAATACAATTTCATTGGTGTAGGTCGAGAAGATGGAAAAGCAAAAGGGGAATTCAGCCCAATATTTTATAAGAAAAATAAATTCACAGTTATGAAATCGGGTTATTTTTGGTTGAGTGGAACACCAGAAGTGCCATCAAAAGGTTGGGATGCTGCTTGTGAACGTATTGCAACATGGGCACAATTAAAAGAAAATGCCTCTGGGAAAATAATTTTTGTTTTGAATACTCATTTAGATCATGAGGGAACTATGGCAAGGCAAAAAAGTGTGGAGTTATTAAGGAAAAATACAGCAATGTTAAGTGAGGGTTTCCCCCAAATTATTATGGGCGATTTTAATGCGGATCCAGAATCAACTGTAATAAAACAAATGCTCATGCGTAGTAATTCAAATGAACTTTTTTATTCAAAAGCAGTGGCAAAGAAAGTTTATGGTGCAAAGTGGACGTTTAATGGATTTGGATCAGTTGCTCTTAAAGACAGACCAATCATTGATTATATTTTTATCAATAAAGCGGTAAGAGTTAAAGAACACATTATTGCTCCGGAAACTGCTAATGGCAAATTCTTATCAGATCATTCCGCAGTATTTATCAAAGTTTCGATCTAGTATTTAAAATATAGCGTAAGGCTTTAACCTTGGGGACAACATATAATTTAAAATAGAACCGATGGTTTCAAACTTGGTTATAAATCATTAATATTTAAAACATGGCAAAAAAGTATTTAATTTTATTAGCACTTTTATTTTTGTTTATTGAATCAAAAGCACAAGCTAAAGATCCAGTAGATTATGTAAACCCTTTGATGGGAACACAATCGGTGCACAGTCTTTCTAATGGGAATACCTATCCAGCAATTGCTAGACCTTGGGGAATGAACTTTTGGACACCACAAACAGGGAAAATGGGAGATGGATGGATTTATACGTATACAGCTGAAAAAATACGTGGTTTCAAACAAACGCACCAACCATCGCCATGGATGAATGATTACGGTCAGTTTTCGATTATGTCAGTAACAGGAAAATTGGTTTTTACCGAAGATGAAAGAGCGAGTTGGTTCAGCCATAAATCAGAAATAGTAAAGCCTCATTATTACAGTGTATATCTTGCTGACTATGATGTAACAGCGGAATTGACTACAACTGAAAGAGCGGCGCATTTTCAATTTACTTTTCCTGAAAATGATAAATCTTTTGTTGTAATTGATGCTTTTGACAAAGGTTCTTATATTAAAATCATTCCTTCAGAAAATAAAATTATTGGTTACACCACTAAAAACAGCGGTGGTGTTCCAACAAATTTTAAAAATTATTTTGTGATGGTTTTCGATAGGCCATTTGCAACTAATTATACTTGGCGTGATGCTATTTTAGAACAAGATAAACTAGAACTAAAAGATGATCATGTTGGAGCCGTAATAGGTTTTAAAACTAAAAAAGGAGAGAAAATCAATGTAAGAGTCGCTTCTTCGTTCATCAGTTTTGAACAGGCCGAATTGAATTTAGTAAGTGAATTAAAAAAGAATTCTTTCGAGCAGACAGTAGCCGAATCTAAAAAAGAATGGAATAAAGTTTTAGGAAAAATAGCGGTTGAAGGCGGAAGTGATGAGCAACTGAAAACATTTTATTCCTGTTTGTATCGTACTACTTGCTTTCCGCAAAAGCAATACGAGATTAATTCTAAAGGGAAAATTGTGCATTACAGTCCTTATAATGGTAAAGTTTTACCTGGTTATATGTATGCAGGAACTGGTTTTTGGGATACATTTCGAGCCTTATATCCTTTGTTGAATCTAGTGTATCCTTCGATAAATAAAGAAATGCAGGAGGGATTAATTAACGATTATAAAGAAGGTGGTTTCTTACCGGAATGGTCGAGCCCGGGTTTCAGAAACGTAATGGTAGGAAATAATTCGGCTTCAGTAGTTTCAGATGCTTATATAAAAGGATTGCGTGGTTATGATATAAATACATTGTACAAAGCATTGTTAAATGGTGCTAACAATGAAGGACCTATGGATGCAGTAGGGAGAAAAGGCGTTAAGTATTACAATACTTTGGGCTATGTTCCTTATGATGTAAAAATTAATGAGAATGCAGCAAGAACATTGGAATATGCCTATGATGATTTTGCAATTTGGAAATTAGCTAAGGAATTGAAGCGTCCGAAAAAAGAAATCAATTTGTTCGAAAAACGAATGATGAATTATAAAAATTTGTTCAATTCTGCAGTTGGATTAATGAGCGGAAGAAATAAAGATGGTAGTTTTCCTGCTAGTTTTAATCCATTCAAATGGGGAGATGCTTTTACTGAAGGGAATAGTTGGCATTATAGCTGGAGTGTTTTTCATGATATTCAAGGGTTGATTGATCTAATGGGTGGTGAGAAACAATTCACTGATAGATTAGACTCGGTATTTACGATGCCTCCTATTTTTGACGAAAGTTATTATGGATCTGTAATTCATGAAATTCGCGAAATGCAAATTATGAATATGGGACAATATGCTCACGGAAATCAGCCTATTCAGCATATGATTTATTTGTATAATTATGCAGGCCAACCATGGAAAACACAATATTGGAGTAGAGAAGTAATGAACCGTTTATATAAACCGGAACCTGATGGGTATTGTGGTGATGAGGATAACGGACAAACTTCAGCTTGGTATGTTTTCTCGGCGATGGGTTTTTATCCTGTTTGTCCCGCTTCTGACGAATATGTTTTGGGAGCACCTCTATTCAAGAAAATAACAATGAATTTAGAAAACGAAAAACAACTCATCATTAAAGCAGATGATAATTCAGAGACTAATAAATATGTTGACGAGTTAAAATGGAACAATTCTACTTATACAAAAAACTATCTAAATCATTTTGATTTGCTCAAAGGAGCTACTTTAGATTTTGAAATGATCCCTACACCTAACCAACAAAGAGGAACTTCGGCAACGAGTTTTCCTTATTCATATTCAGCACAAAAAAATAAATAATATGCAATCACGTAGAAAATTCATCAAAAACACAGGAATTTTATCAGCCGGTTTATTGGCAATTCAATCGCAAGTTTTTGCTTCGCAGGGAACTGCTTTCAATTTTGCAATGAAAGATTTTGTTAGTAACAGACCGCCATTGGCACAAAGAAAATTCACTAGTAAAGCAATCGAAGCGGCTATCATCCGAATCAAAAAACAAATTGCTAATCCTGAATTGGCTTGGTTATTCGAAAACTGCTTCCCTAATACTTTAGATACCACAGTTGATTTTGAAATTATTGACGGGAAACCGGATACTTATGTAATTACTGGGGATATTGATGCAATGTGGTTGCGTGATAGTACGGCTCAAATTTGGCCTTATTTACCTTTTATCAAAGAAGATTCAAAACTTCGCGAATTGATAAAAGGAGTAATCAACCGCCAAACAAAATGTATTATTTTAGACCCTTATGCGAATGCTTTTTACAAGGATTTTAATGAAATAAGCGAATGGAAAAATGACATGACCAAGATGCAACCGGGAATTCATGAGCGTAAATGGGAGATTGACAGTCTTTGTTATCCTATCCGATTGGCACATGAGTACTGGAAAAATACAGGCGATATCAGTATGTTTGATGCTGATTGGAAAATAGCAATGGGACTAGTGTTGCAAACATTCAAAGAGCAACAACGTTGGGATAATAAAGGTCCTTATACGTTTCAAAGAACTACCGCTTGGGCTACAGACGGCGTTCCGTTAAGTGGATATGGATACCCTGTAAAACCCTGCGGATTGATTGTTTCTACGTTTAGACCAAGTGATGATAGTACTTTATTTGGCTTTTTGATTCCAAGCAATATGTTTGCTATTGAAGTACTAGGTTATTTAGAAGAGATGTTTTCTTCACCAAAATTGAAGGACGAAGAAATGGTTAGAAAATCCAAAGAATTAAGACTTCAAGTAGAAAAAGGGTTGCAAGAGCAAGGAATTATTCAGCATCCAAAGTTTGGAAAAATAATTGCCTTTGAGGTTAATGGTTACGGAAGTTTCCACATGATGGACGATGCAAATGTTCCTTCTATATTGTCATTGCCATATTTAGGTGCGATTGCTCCTGATGATGAATTGTATCTCAATACAAGAAAGTTAGTGCTTTCAGAGGATAATCCATTCTTTTATAAAGGAAAAGCCGGTGAGGGTGTTGGAGGGCCACACACAGGAACGGATACGATTTGGCCAATGAGTATTATTCTAAGAGCCATCACTAGCGTGGATGAGGAGGAGATAAAAAAATGTATTAGTATGTTGATAAAAACCCACGCTAATACCGGTTTTATGCATGAATCTTTCCATAAAGATGATGCGATGCAGTTTACACGTAAATGGTTTGCTTGGGCAAATACTTTGTTTGGAGAATTGATTGTAAATACAAGTATCAATCATCCAAGAATATTAAGTAACAAGGATTTTAATTTTTAAAGTTGGATGATTATTGAAGTTTAAAAAGCAAGTTAAAAATAACCCCCAAATCACATGAACCTAAAAAATAAATATTTAAAAAATAAGAAAACAACGCTAATTAGCAGATTGTTTCTTGTGCTGATATTAATTGCTGGCACTTCCTCAAACGCTCAGAAAAAGGATAAATGGAAATTAGTTTGGAAGGAAGAGTTTAATTATACCGGACTTCCAAATCCTAAAAAGTGGAGCTATGAAGTAGGACACATTAGGAATAATGAACAACAATATTATACCAATGCCAGAAAAGAGAATGTGTGGGTAAGCAAAGGAGTTTTAGCTATTACAGGTAGAAAGGAAAGTTTTCCAAACGAATTTTATTCTAAAGAAAATCCAACTTGGAAAACACAAGATTCTACTGCACAATACACTTCGGCGAGTATTAATACACTGGGGAAAGTAGGTTGGAAATATGGAAGGATCGAGGTCAAAGCTAAGCTTCCTCATGGTGGTGGAATATGGCCTGCAATCTGGATGATGGGAACAAATCGATCAGAAGTGGGTTGGCCCAAATGCGGTGAGATTGATATTATGGAATTTATTGGTAATCAGCCAAAAGATATTTATGGAACTATGCATTTTCCAGATCCCAATGCTGAAGGAAATAAATCGAATGGAAATAAGATTACTTCAGAAAATTTAAAAAATGATTTTCATTTGTATGCGATAGAATGGAATGAGAAAACGATTGATGTTTATTTCAACAACAATAAATACCATAGTTTTTCTATTGATTCGGCTGGAGTAGGAGATGACAATCCGTTTCGAAAACCGTTTTATTTGTTGCTGAATTTAGCAATGGGCGCCAACTGGCCTGGACCAATCGATGATAGCGTTTTGCCACAACAGTTTCTAGTAGACTACGTGAGAGTTTACGAGAAAAAATAAAATAACGTATCAGGAACTTAAAAAAAAATAAAGAAATGAAAAAAATCTTACTATTGTTACTATGTTTTATTGGAAATATCATAAATGCTCAACAGGTAGAGAATATTATTGTTATTACTACGGACGGACTCAGATGGCAAGAGTTATTTCAAGGAATGGATCCTGAAATAGCAAATAATAAAAAATATAATGAGGGCGATAGTACTTATATTTTTAAAAAATATTGGAGTGACAATATTCAGGAACGTCGAGAAAAATTAATGCCTTTTATGTGGTCCGTTTTTGCTTCAAAGGGGCAATTATACGGAAATAGAAAGCTGGGTAATTTGGTTACTACCGCTAATCCACATTGGTTTAGCTATCCTGGATATAGTGAGATTATGACTGGTTATCCTGACCCCGCTATTAATTCTAATAGTTATGAACCCAATCCGCATGTTACTGTTTTGGAGTTTTTAAATCAACAACCAAAGCTGAAAGGCAAAATAGCCGCTTTTGGAGCCTGGGAAGCATTTGGTAGAATTCTCAACGAAAAAAGAAGTGGAATTCCAGTTATTTCGGCCTTTGATCCAATTGGTGGAAAAAATCCTTCAGCAAGTCAAAAATTGATTAATGATATGCTTGCTGATTCTTATAAACCATGGCATGGTGCGGAGTGTTTCGATATTTTTACACATTACGGTGCATTAGAAGAACTAAAAATTAATAAACCAAAAGTATTATACATAGCATACGGAGAAACTGATGAGTGGGCGCATGCTGGGAAGTATCGTTCGTATTTAGACGCGGCGCATCAGGTGGACGCTTGGATAAAGCAAATCTGGGAGTATGTGCAAAATGATCCTCAGTATAGAAACAAAACAGCATTAATTTTCACCACAGATCATGGTCGTGGTGATGTAATTAAAGGGCAATGGACAAGTCATGATAGTTCGATCAAGGGCGCTTCAGAAATTTGGTTTGCAGCAATGGGACCAAATATTAAGTCTAAAGGCGAAATCAAAACAGAGGGACAAATCTATCAAAAACAGTTCGCTCAAACTATAGCTAAATTATTGGGCTATACTTATAAAGCGGATCATCCAATTGCTAATGAAATCACGGAGGTTTTAAAATAATATTTTATAATAATTAGGTATAATCACGAAAGATCCGCGAAGATAGCAGGTAATTGACTGGGTTTCCACTTTAATACACTAAGTAACTATTATCTAAAATTTGCGTCTTTGTGGCAAATGAAATAAT
Source organism: Flavobacterium galactosidilyticum (assembly GCF_020911945.1). Lineage (NCBI taxonomy): Bacteria > Pseudomonadati > Bacteroidota > Flavobacteriia > Flavobacteriales > Flavobacteriaceae > Flavobacterium > Flavobacterium galactosidilyticum. The sequence goes on along the minus strand of NZ_CP087135.1, from coordinate 3,470,451 downwards.
AAACGAATTAATAAAAATAAAAGAAAATGAAAAAGACAATTTTAATAGCCAGTTTGCTCTTCACGATGCTGCTGCAGGCGCAACAAGCAGTGCATATTATTCCACAACCGTTGAGTTTAGAAATGAAGGAAGGCAATTTTGTAATGGATAATAATACAACGGTTCAATTTCCAAAAAACGATAAAGCTGTTGCAGATGTAGTTCATTTTTTTACAGAATATGTAAATAAAGTGACTGGCTTTACCTTAAAGTCAAATCAACCTAAAGCGAAAGCGATTGTTTTTAGTATCGAAAAAATAAAAGAAATTGGTGACGAAGGCTATTTGATATCGGTAAATCCAAAAGGGATTTTGGTGAAAGCTAATTCTTCTAAAGGATTATTTTACGGAGTGCAATCTTTACTACAGACGTTGCCTTTTATAAGAACTAATGATGTGGTACAAATCCCAAGCATGGAAATCAAAGATTATCCACGTTTTGGATGGAGAGGAATGATGCTTGATGTGAGTCGCCATTTCTTTTCGACTGAATTGGTAAAGGAATTTATAGATTTATTGGCAACTTACAAAATGAATGTTTTTCATTGGCATCTAGTTGATGGTGCAGGATGGCGTTTAGAAATTAAAAAATATCCAAAATTGACACAACAAGCTGCTTGGCGCGTTGAGGATTGGGGGAAACCTTGGGATTGGGCAGGAATAGAATTTAATGCGGACAGAAGCAAATCGACTTACGGAGGGTATTATACACAGGAGCAAGCTAAGGATATTGTGGCTTACGCCAAAGCAAGAAATATTACCGTAGTTCCAGAAATCGAGATGCCAGGTCACTCTGAGGCTGCAATGGCTGCTTATCCAGAACTTTCTTGTAATCCTAAAAATACATTTGCACAGTCAGGTAATTTTTTAGCCTCTAAAGTAGAAAGTAATTATTGCGCAGGAAATGACCAAGCTTTTGGTTTTTTACAGGATATTTTAGTTGAGGTAATGGCTATTTTTCCATCTAAATATATTCACGTTGGAGGTGATGAAGTTGACAAAAAGAGCTGGAAAAACTGTCCTAAATGTCAAGCCAGAATGAAAACGGAGAATTTGAAAGATGAAAAGGAACTACAGAGTTATTTCATTCGTCGAATGGAAAAATTCATCGTTTCTAAAAACAGAAAAATGATTGGTTGGGACGAAATCCTAGAAGGCGGATTGGCTCCAGAAGCTACCGTTATGAGTTGGCAAGGTGAGGCAGGTGGAATTGAAGCCGCTAAAATGGGACATGATGTAATTATGACACCGGGTTACCCACTTTACTTTGACCATTATCAAGGTGATCCAGAAACAGAGCCGTTAGCAATTGGAGGTTTTAATACGTTGAAAAAAGTATATCACTACGAACCAATTCCAGCAGAATTAACTGTGGAGGAAGGAAAAAGAGTGTTAGGGTCTCAAGCGAATCTATGGACGGAATATGTTCCAACTTACGAACATGTTGAGTATATGATCTTACCTCGTATGCCCGCACTGGCAGAAGTATTGTGGTCTTCAAAAGGAAGCCGCAATTGGGAGAATTTCAACAAGCGTTTACAGCCTCATTTAGTAGGTTATGAGCAAAAAGGATTCCATTATTCTAAAGGGAATTATAAGGTAGATATTAAACCAATTGTTGCAAACAACTCACTTTCTATAGCATTAGAAACGGAGAATGCTGATGGCGTAATTTATTACACAACAGATGGTAGTGTACCAACAATTGGAAGTACTAAATATGAAAAACCTTTTGTAGTAACGACTTCTATGACTGTAAAAGCTATAATGGCTTTGAACGGTAAAGTGATGAATACCAAGCCTGCTGAACAATCTTTTACTTTTAATAAAGCTACAGGAAAAGCTGTCAAATACGAAAGTGTAAACAGTCGTTATTATCCTGCAAATGGTGTTAATACTTTGACTGACGGATTTAGAGGAACTAAAGATATAGGCAAGCAGTGGCATGGTTTCAGTGGAAATGATATGGTTGCGACAATTGATTTAGGAACTCCAGTTTTAGCAAGTAGTATTTCATTGGGTACAATTCAAAATTGGCCGCAATGGGTGTTTTTTCCACAATGGGTAAAGTTTGAAGTGTCAGTAGATGGAATTAATTTCAAAGAAATTAAAACGGTAAATAATACAATTCCTGTTGATGCCAGAGATACACAAATACAAGATTTCAAGACTAAATTTCCTGAACAAAAGATAAAAGCAGTTCGTGTTACCGCTAAAAATTTAGGAAAATGTCCTGTAGGTCATCCAGGAGAGAAGCAAGCTGCTTGGTTGTTTGTTGATGAAATTATTGTAGAATAATAGAGAACTAAAATCAATTAGTATTTTTTAAATAAGATAGAGAGTATAGAAATAGGTATGCAATACTGAGAGTTTAATTTGAAAAAGATTAGATTTTCATTTGCGGACCATACAATTAATAAGAATAAATGAAAGATATATTCGCTATAGGATTAGATGTAGGTGGAAGCCATATCACGGCTGGAATTATAGCTGTTAATGATATGAAAGTGCTTAAGTCTTCTTTATATAAAGAATCATTTGATTCGAATCTTCAGGCTGATCAGGTTATGGATATTTGGGAACGAGTGATTCGCACATCATTGAAAAACTCCGGAATCGGAGAGTTTTCAGGGATTTCCGTTTGTATGCCGGGGCCTTTTGATTACAGAAATGGAATTTGTTGGATAAAGGGACAAACAAAATACGAACATTTTTACGGATTAGATGTTCGAAAATTAATTCAAGACCGACTTGAGTTGTCGTATGATTTTCCGGTTCTTTTTGAGAATGATGCCGATAGTTTTGGTAAAGGAGAAGTTTTTAAAAATGCTGAAAACCGAACGAAAAAGGTAATGGCAGTTACACTTGGAACTGGATTGGGAGCTTGTTTTATAGAAAAGGGAGAAGCAATTTCAACAGGTAATTATGTACCGAAAGATGGCGAATTATACAATGCTTCTTATAAAGATAGCGTAGCCGAGGATTATGTTTCTGCCCGTGGATTGATTAATAATTATTATAAATTGAGTGGAGCTAAAGTTGAGACTGGATTAGAAATTTTTAATTTGGCCACAGCCGGAGATAATTTGGCTATTGAAGCATTTCAAAAATTTGGAGAAGATTTAGGATCAATTGTATCTCCTTGGCTAAAAATATTTGAAGCGGATAGTTTTATAATTGGTGGGAAAATTGCCAATGCAAGTACTTTTTTCTTACCTTCATTTGAGGATAAAATTAAAAAGCAAGGCTGCAATGTAAAAGTTACCATTTCTTCTAATAATGAGATAGCAGCTTTATTGGGCGCTACAAGTTTGATTTATAAAGAATGTTTTAATGACAAATTTGTTCGTTTTTAGATTTAAGATGTGATTTTAATGAATTAAAAATAATAAGATGAGTAATCGTAGAAATTTTATAAAGACTGCTGCAGCGGCTTCGGTGGCTGTTGCATTAAATTCATTTGGTGTAAAGTCTGAAGAAGAAAATAATACCGTTAGCTCCAAAAAAGGGAAGAAACCTATTGTTCTTTCTACTTGGAATTTCGGAATTCAAGCGAATGAAGCGGCTTGGGAAGTATTGAAAAATAAAGGCCGTGCACTTGATGCTGTAGAAGCTGGCGTGAAAATTCCCGAGGGCGATCCAAAAGAACGCAGCGTGGGCTACGGCGGAAGACCTGATAGAGACGGGCGTGTAACGCTCGATTCTTGCATTATGGATGAGCAATCTAATATAGGATCGGTTGGTTGTTTGGAAAATATAAAACACCCTATTTCTGTGGCGCGAGCTGTTATGGAAAAAACGCCACACGTGATGTTAGTAGGTGATGGTGCTTTGCAATTTGCCTTATCGCAAGGGTTTAAAAAGGAGAATTTATTGACCGAAGAATCCGAAAAAGAATGGAAGGAATGGCTAAAAGATAGTAAATATAAACCCATTGCGAATATTGAAAATCACGATACTATTGGAATGATCGCTTTGGATGCTGACGGTAATCTTTCGGGAGCTTGTACTACCAGTGGAATGGCTTTCAAAATGCACGGTCGGTTAGGCGATTCTCCTATTATAGGTGCGGGTTTGTTTGTCGATAACGAAATTGGTGCAGCTACAGCAACAGGCCATGGAGAAGAAGTGATTCGAATTTCGGGTTGCCATTTGGTTGTCGAATTAATGCGCCAAGGTAAATCACCACAAAAAGCATGTGAAGAAGCCGTTGCGCGAATTGTCAAACTGACTAAGAACAGAAATAAAGAGCTAAAGGACATTCAGGTAGGTTTTATTGCATTGAATAAGAAAGGAGAATATGGATCGTATTGTATTCAAGGAGGTTTTAATTATGCCGTTCATGACGACACTGGAAATAGATTAATTGATGCTGAATATTTTTTAAAATAAAATGAAAATGAATAAATTAGAAATTGCGTGTTTTAATCTTAGAAGTGCACTTATAGCGCAAGTAAATGGAGCCGACAGAGTCGAGTTGTGCGCTAATATGAATGAAGGCGGAACTACACCTGATTTTGAAATTGCTAAGCAAGCTCGTAAAGAATTGAATATCGATTTGAATGTAATGATTCGACCACGTGGTGGTGATTTTGCTTATACGAATGCCGAATTTGAACAAATGAAAGAAGAAATTATAGCGTTCAAAAAACTAAATGTAGATGGTTTTGTCTTCGGGATTTTAGATAAAGACGGCAATGTCAATAAAGAACAAAATAGCGAATTAGTGGCATTGGCAGATCCTGTTCCCTGTACGTTTCATCGTGCTTTTGATGTAGTAAATAATGTATATCAATCTCTTGAAACGGTGATCGAATGCGGTTTTAAAACAATACTAACTTCTGGTCAAGAACTAAATGTAGTCGAAGGTATTGAGGTGTTAGCTGAATTAGTTGTTAAAGCTAATGGAAGAATAACAATTATGCCAGGTGGTGGATTGCGCTCAACAAATATTGGTTTACTAAAAGAAAAAACGAATGCTAGTTTTTACCATTCATCAGCAATTGTTGAATTAGGTGAAACCGCTAGTGGTGATGAAGTGAAAGCTTTAAAGAGAAAATTAGAATGTAGCCTCTAAGGAAATTCTTTAGGCAAACTAGGAATAAAATAAAAATTCGTCCGTAAAAATCGACTCTGCTTAAATGAAGATGATTTTTAGGACGAATTTTTTATTGAATAGATAGCTGTTTTTGGTTTAATTGGTCAATTTTTTAACTAAAATTTTGTTTATAATTTATTTATTATTATTTTTTTTGTTTAATACAGCGTATTTTTTGTTTGGTAAATACAAAATGCTTAATATTGAAAAAATAGAGATTTAGGCTTTTATTTGTAGTTTAATTCGGGTTTTTCTCGACCTTTTTGATGGAAGTGAACAGAGTAGATTAATCTAACACTCAAAATATCAAGAAAAAGCTTCTCGTACTATTTTTAATTGACTTTATTTTTAGACTATAAAATAATCACACAAACATCAATAATTATTAAATAAGATTTTCTTGAAATCCATTAGCAAATATACTGATAAAGAATTACTCGACCTTCTTTCTAACGATAGTAGTAAGGCTTTCGAGGAAATTTACCACAGATATTGGCAGTCAATGATTGATGCTGCATTTAGGAGGATAAAAGATATTGATAATAGTAAAGATATAGTACAAAATGTTTTTATCGATTTATGGAATAGAAGGAATAAGGTAGAAATTGAAAATTTAGCTGCTTATCTAAATACAGCGGTACGCTTTCAGGTTTTTAAGATTTTCTCAAAGAAAAAATCAAGTCCTGTTTTCCTTGAGTTATTTGATACCATTCTTAGTCAGCATAATTGTCCCGAAAGTGATTTGCATGATCAGGATCTAAAAATTCTCTTCGATAGTTGGATTAATTGTCTTCCTGAAAAAAGAAGGAAAATATTTCTGCTACACTTTCGTGAAAATCGTAGTACAAAGGAAATCGCTGAGTTATTGCAAATTTCGCAAAAAACTGTTCAAAACCAAGTAGGCCGTGCAACTACTGATTTATATGACAAAGTGATACTTTCTACACTTGTTTTGGTTGCATTAAATGAAATAATAAAATAAAATTTAGTTTTTTTTTTGGGAGTTTTATATTTTTCCGGTACATCTATATAAAGGGAAGATAGTATGACCAATTTAATTAGGAAAAAAGCATTCATAAAAATCATAAAAAAGTACCTCAAGGGGAAAGCTTCTAATGCTGAAGTTTCGTTTCTTGAGAAGTATTACAATCACTTTGAGAAAGAGTCAAGTGTTACTTCTTTACTTTCCGATAAGGAGAAAGAAAATTTAGAGAAAGAATTGTTTACCGGAATCTTACAAAAAACTACGAAAAAGAAGAAAACCTTCCAATTAAGCAAAATCAGCTGGTACAAACAAGCGGCAGCAGCCTTAATTCTTCTGTTTATAGGTCTAGGAACTTATTATAATTTTATTTCGACAAGCGATTCCGAAACTATTGTTATTACAGCTCCTGTTTTGGCTAAAAAAGATTTACCTCCAGGAGGAAATAGAGCCATACTTACATTATCTAATGGTTCTACTGTTGTTTTAGATTCTACAAAGAATGGACTTGTTACTCAGCAGTCCAATACTCAAATAGTTAAAACAGCTAAAGGACAACTATCGTACACTACTTTAAATCAAACTACTAAAGAATTAATTTATAACTCCGTTAGTACGCCCCGAGGTGGAGAATATCAACTCGTATTGCCAGATGGGACTAAGGTTTGGTTAAATGCTGCTTCTTCCATTCGTTTTCCTGTTGCTTTTGTAGGGAAGGAAAGAAAAGTAACAATTACTGGTGAAGCTTATTTTGAGGTGGCAAAAAACAAAAAAATGCCCTTTATTGTTAGTTTAGCTAAGATGGATATTGAAGTGTTAGGTACTCATTTTAATGTTTCATCGTATCGTGATGAGTCTGTAATTAAAACAACATTGTTAGAAGGTGCTGTAAAAATTAATAGCGAAAAATCAGCAATTTGCCTGGTGCCAGGGGAACAGTCTCAACTAAATGGAAGCGGTCAGTTATCTAAGAAAAACAATATTGATTTAAATAAAGAAGTTGCTTGGACTAAGGGGAAATTTCAATTTAATTCTAATACGATACAAGAAATTATGCTTCAGCTAAGTCGCTGGTATGACGTAGAAGTTGTTTATCAAGGAAAAGTTAGTACTGAAACATTTAGTGCTATAGTTAAGCGCTCTAGTAATATTTCTCAAGTTTTAAAATTAATGGAAACTTCGGGAGTAAAATTTGAAATTGAAGGAAAGAAAATTTATGTAAAATAAAACCAATGCCTATGTAAAAAATTAGAAATAAAATAAAACCGCATAGTGTTTGCACCACTACACGGTTAAAATTTTAAGGTCAAAGTCAAAAAACTAATTGCGAAAAAAGTTATTTATTATGTTTAACCAAAATTCAAACCAAATTTATGAATTATTTATTTAAAAAGTACCCACCTAGAAATAATAGTAGGGACTATTCCAAAACATTACTAATTATGAAATTAAGTGTTGTTCTGCTTTTTGTTGCTTGTTTTCAGGTAAGTGCAGCTGTTTTTTCACAAACAGTAACTCTATCTTCAAAAAGTATTCCATTGAAAAAAGTATTTGAGGAGATTAACAAACAAACAGGTTATGATTTTTTTATAAAAGACGCATTGCTAAAACAAGTTGGTAATGTGAGTGTAAATGTTAAGAACGCTACCGTTAGTGCTTTATTGCATCAGTGTTTAGACAACACAAATCTTAACTTCTATATTTCGAATAATACTGTAACAGTTAATTCTAAACCAGTAAAAATTTCGGGATCAGCTGTACAACAAATAGTTACCGGAAAAGTTGTGGATGAAACTGGTTTTCCTTTAGCTGGAGTTACTGTAAGTGTTAAGGGAAGTACGATAGCAACAGTTACTAAAGAAGACGGAACCTTTACTATTGAAGTACCTGCAAAATCATCGAGACTTATTTTTTCGTTTATTGGAATGGCAACTCAAGAAGTGGCTGTAAGCAGTACTCCAATTACTGTTATCTTAAAAGGATCAGACGAACAATTAGATGATGTAGTTGTAGTAGGTTATGGTAAACAGAGAAGTGCTCAAGTTGTAAGTGCGGTGTCTTCCATAAAAGGAGAAGAGTTAAAATTACCAGGACGAAGCTTAAATAATTCATTGGCAGGTCGAGTTGCAGGTCTTTTTGCTATTCAAAGAAGTGGTGAGCCAGGTTATGACAATGCTGAAATTTATATTAGAGGTATTAGTTCTTTTGCTGGGGGTACGGGTGCATTGATTCTTGTGGATGGCGTACCTCGTAATATGTCAGATATTAGCCCTGAAGAAATAGAGACATTTACGATATTGAAAGATGCTTCTGCAACTGCTGTATATGGATCTGAAGGAGCCAATGGTGTTATTCTTATTACTTCAAAAAGAGGTCTAAAACAAAAAACAGCGATTGACTTTAGAGTTGATCATACTTATAATAGTCCTACTAGAGTGATGCCGTTTTTGGGTTCAGGTGATTATTTAAGATTGTATAATGAAGCAAAGTGGAATACAGAAGGGAATCCTGATATGGCCTCTTTTAATCCTTATAAAACTGACGAACAAATTGCATTATATGAAAGCGGAGTAGACCCTGATTTATATCCAAATGTAAACTGGATGGATTTATTAAAAAAAAACAGCTTTAAATTCAAAGTATTCCTTGACTTTTAGAGGAGGTGGAGATAAGATGCGTTTTTTTGTAAGCACCTCGTACTTTAACGAAGAAGGTGCATTTAAATCAAACCCAATTGATTTTACTGAGTTTAATAAAAATATAAAGTATGATACAAATATTGGTTTAAAACGATTTAACCTTAGATCGAATATTGATATGGACGTATCTGAAACAACTAAGTTAAATGTAGATGTTTCAACTCAATATCTTACCACTAACTATCCTGGGACAGGTACAGGTACAATTTTTGATGCAATGATGCGCTCTGCTCCACATTTAGTTCCAATGATCTATTCAAATGGGTATCCAGCAAGATTTAATAATTCAAGTAGTTTTACTAATCCATATACGTTGTTAAATCTAAGAGGTTATACTAAAGAGTACAGAGTTAACTTGCAAACTAATATCGGGATAGAACAAAGGTTTAAACCTGTTCCAGGTTTAGTATGGAAATTCAGAACTGCTTTTGATTCTGATTTCAATTCAAATGTTTCTAAAGTACGAAATCCAAGTGAATATTATGCAGATTCTAGAGATGCAGAAGGAAATTTAATATTAAGAAAAGTTATTAACGGTGCGGCTACTGCAACAGAAGCGACTGGCGGTGGATTTGCTGGTGGAAATAAAAAAATATATATGGAAACATCGCTAGCCTATGCAACAAAAATAGGCTCAGATCATGATATTTCGAGTTTATTTTTATTATCACAAAAAGAATCTCAATTACAAAATGTTGCTTATCCTTATAAGAAGCAAAGTGCAGTAGGTAGAATTAGCTATGCATATGGGAATAAATATTTTACGGATGCTAGTTTTGGTTTTACTGGTAGTGAAAATTTTGCGCCTGAGAATCGCTTTGGTTTCTTTCCAGCCTTTGGATTAGGTTATATGTTGACCAACGAGTATAAAATTGGTGATTTAATACAATCTGTTGGAATTAATAAACTGAAATTACGAGTTTCTTATGGTAAAACTGGTAATGATCAAGTTTCAAACACTAGATTTCCGTACAAAGAAAATTTAAACTGGACAGGTAGTACTCTTAATTTAGGGATGAGCTCATCGGGCGGAATTAATTCATCCGGGAACCTAATTTTTGAAAAGCAGGCTTATAATCCTAATATTCATTGGGAAGTGGAAGATAAAAAGAATATAGGAATAGATCTAACTGCTTGGCACAATTCATTAAACTTTACCATTGATTATTTTGACAACCTTAGACATGATATTTTATTAGCAAGAAATACTGTTAGTCAGGTCGCTGGATTACAGCAAGCTCCTTTTGAGAATTTCGGAAAAGTTTCGAATCATGGTATAGATGCAAGTTTAAATTTAAACAAAAAAATTAATGATTTTAGCATAGGGGGAACAGGAACATTCACTTTTGCGAAAAATAAAATAATTGAAATGGATGAAGTTCCAAGAGCGGAGTGGTATCAAAATACTACAGGAACTAGCATAGGTACAATTGATGGATGGGTTGATGAGAGACTTTATACTCATGATGACTTTGATATAATAGTTAATCCTACTACAGGAACGAAAACCTACAATTTAAAAGAAGGCTTTCCAACATCTAAATTAGGGAATGTAGCGCCTGGAAATATTAAATATGCAGATTTAAATAATGACGGTGTTATTGATGGATTTGACTGGACAAAACATGTAGATGGTGCTAAAACTTCAATTCCTCAAATTATTTATGGATTTGGAATAAATGTTGAATATAAAGGTTTTTATGCAAGTACTTTCTTTCAAGGAGTGGCTAATACAACTGCATATTTAGATCCTGGTTTTATGATTCCATTTGTAGGTTCTAATCCATTGGCAACTTCAACAAAAGGCTTTTCATTGGATAGATGGTCTGAAGAAAATCCAAATCCAAATGCCTTACTTCCTCGTTTGCAGATAAACAATACAAATCAAAGCGACAATAGAAGAAGTTCTTGGTTTTTAAGAGATGCAGGTTTTTTAAGATTAAAAAATGCAGAAGTTGGATTTAATTTTAATAAAAAGCAATTAGAACGAGTAGGGTTTAGCAAAGTTAGAGTATATGTATTAGGTACCAACTTAGCAATTTGGGATAAAATAAAATATTGGGATCCAGAGCAAGGGGGTTCCGCAGGCGGAGGACGATATCCGATTCAAAGATCAATAGATATTGGAATAGACGTATCATTTTAATTAATACAATCAAAATCACATGAAAAAATATACAATCTTAAATTTAGTTTTCATATTATGCGCTATTGTAGGCTTAAATTCTTGCACTGATTATTTGAGTGTTGAAGATGATTTTTCAGCCTCAGATTCAAAAGATTATATACTAAGAGATCCTGGACAATCACGAAGATTTCAAAGAACAATCTACCTTGCAATGCCTAATTACTCTAATTATGCATCTGCATCTGCAGGAGGTTTAGATAATCCTTGGGCATCTATGAGTGATGAATTATCTAATAATGCCATTGGTACTCTACAGAATATTGGCACATTGGGATATAATTCTTTTACAGCATCCTCACATCGTTGGCAAACTCTTTACAAAACAATAAGAACAGCAAGTATTTATATTAATGGGGCTCAAGTTATCGGTAAACAAGGAGATCCTGATTTTGTAGATGAAGCAGAAATAAAATCTCTTAAAGCAGAATGTCATTTTTTTAGGGCGTACTCCTACTATCTGCTTTTGGAACAATATGGTCCTATTCCAGTATTAGATCAAATCGCAGATCCATCAGATGCACATTCTGATTTTGAAAGAAATTCAGTTGATGAAGTAATAGCTGCTATCGAAAAAGATTTAGCTATAGCTATTAACGATCTTAATCCAACTAGAATTTCAAATGCTTATCCAAGTGGTTTTCAAGAAGATCGTTTGGCGGTTCCAACAATAGGAGTTGCGTTAGCACTAAGAGCAAAACTATTAGTTTTAACAGCATCTCCTTTGTTAAATGGTGGTTTCAGTGAAGGGTTAGCGTTAACAAACCTTGATGGGAAAAAATTATTTCCTAATTACGATGCGAACAAATGGGTAAAGGCTAGGGATGCATTAAAAAATTTTTTAGACTATGCAGAACAAGGAAATTACGAACTATATAGAAGTGCATCTAATGACCCAAACCTTAATATATATGAATTATTTCAACGCTATAATAAGGAAATAATATGGGCAAATCCTGCGCAAAGTTGGTCGACGGTGGAAGCTGCTCAAACGCCTAGAGATATAACAACTACTGCAGGAGGAGGAACTGGATCTACACTTGGTGTGACACAACAAATGGTTGATGCCTTTTTTATGAAGAATGGATTAGCGACAACTGATGCAGGCTCTACTTATGAAGCAACGGGTTTTGCAAATGTATTGAATCCTGCCACTAGATTTGTTAAAAGCGGATCTACAGTATATATGACTGATAGCAATGTTTTAAAAGCATATGCTAATCGTGAGCCCCGTTTTTATGCAGCTGTAACTTATCACGGTAAAAGCTGGCATGATGTAGTTTCTAATCCTGCATTACAAGGAACAACTCCAGCTACCTCAAAAGTAACCAAAGTTTTATTTGCAAGAGACGTACCTTCGTCTAAAGCTCCTTCACCATTACCAGGATATGGAGGAATAGCAAATAATGATAATAGGTTGGGAGGTTTTCCAAAAACAGGTTATTTATGTTATAAAAATTCTAACAGAACAATACATCCAACTGTTGGTTCGGGTATTAGAAGTGTGTATAGGCCATCTATAATTTTTCGTCTAGCTGATTTCTATTTATTGTACGCCGAGGTATTAAATGAAATTGATCCAAGTAGTCCTGATATCGTTAAGTATCTTGATTTAGTTAGAAATAGAGCAGGTATTCCGGGTTATGTAGCTATGGAAAATAGTGGTGCGAAAACAGGGGTGATTGGAAATAAAAATGCAATTAGAAATGCTATTGTCGCAGAACGACGAGTTGAGTTATTCACTGAAGGTCAACGTTATTTTGACGTTCGCCGTTGGATGATCGCCGATAAAGTTGAAGGTAGACAAGGCGGTTTTTTTACTGGAATGAATATGGATGGTGAGGCAAACGATTTGTCATTTTTTCAAATTAGAAATAGTGATCCTAACGCTAGAATATTTGAAAGATCTATGTATTTATACCCAATACAAATGTCAGAAATGCAAAATAGTAAAAAATTAGTGCAAAACCCAGGTTGGTAAAAAACTTAAGTTCATAAAAATAAATTATGCATTTCCCTTTGTTAGTGATGTGGTTATTTTTTAATCCATATTGTAGCATAGGAAATGCATTTTTTTTTTAAATCTATTAGTAAAAATAATATTAGAGCTATGTGTTATATAAAAAATATAAGTTATGCATGTATTGTTGCGCTTTTCGCCTGTTGTACTGCTCAAGAAACTGTACAAGAGCCCATAATAATCAAACCGGTCGCAAAATCATGGAAATTGGTATATGCTGATGAATTTGATGGTAGTGAATACAATAAAAAATATTGGACTAGCTATCAAACGCAGTCGTGGAAATCAGCATGGAATTATTATGTAGTTCCTAATGACGCTTCATTGGCCGAAGTAAAAGAGGGAAATTTGTATTTAAGAGCGAGATGGAATTCTAATACTGATCTACCGGAAACAGGGGCAATACAAACATTGAATAAGCTGAGTTTTAAATACGGTAAATTAGAGGTGAGAGCAAAGTTTACAAGCTCAGGAGTAGGTGGTTGGCCTGCAATATGGTTAATGCCACAGAATCCAGTATATAGTGGTTGGCCTCAAGGTGGAGAAATTGATATAATGGAACGGCTAAATAACGATTCATTCGTACATCAGGTAGTGCATCAAGTGGACGGAAATTCAAATCCAATTTCAACAGATAGTAAACCTGTAATTAACGCATCCGATTATAATACTTTTGGGATAATAAAAACACCTAATCGTATTGAGTTCTATGTGAATAATAAGCTAATTAGTACCTATGAAGCTACGGGCAATAAAAAAGATAAATGGCCATTTGAAACAGATTTCTATCTTATTCTTAATTATGCTTGTGCAGATAAAGGACAATCAGGAAAATATTTCTGGCCAGGAAATGTAACTTCTACAGCTAATTTCCCTTACGAAATGGCAGTTGATTATGTTAGAATTTGGGAAGAGCAATAATAAATTTATCAAAAAACCCAGAGTTGGCATACTCTGGGTTTTTTTTGGGTAACAAAACTATTAAAAACTAATTCTCTACATTTTTTTTTAGAATAATCCTCCGCCACTTTCTTTAGTGTTACTGTCTCTTTGTTTACGCTGTAAACTTTTGTTTTTGCCTGCACCAAACATATAATTGAAGCCAACATACACCGATTGGCTTTCCCAAGTAAATTGACCTACTTGAGGATACGGATTATCTCCATAAAATCCAGCCTTCATCGTATCGAAAATATCGTTGAAACGAACACTTAAAGTCGCTTTGTTTTTTAGGAATGAATAGCGCCCTCCGGCATCAATTTTATACATTTCTTTTCCGTTAAATTGAACGCCATCAACTCCTGATCTATAGAATCCAAATAATAAGAATCGTAAACTTTTAGTAGCTTTAAAATTACTGTTGAAACGGGCATTAAATGCTGAAGCATTTACTTCTTTGTTGGCAAAACTGTACATATAGGTTGTTGAGTTTAATACTGAAACTAATCCTTTTTGTTTGATGCTCGAAAAATCTATCGCGGGTTGAATATCCCACCAGCTGTTAATTTTATAATTCAATGAAGCTTCAAAGCCATAAGAGGTGTTGTCACTAAAATTACCATAACTCATAATTTGTCTGTCTTGATTTTGTGGATCTGGATATAGAATTCTATTGATTTCGTTATTTATTGATCTCACAAAAACTCCTGTAGTTATAGACCCTTTTTCGATAGTTTTAGTGTAATTAATCTCTACAGAATTAGTAAATTGAGGTTCTAATTCCGGATTACCTATTGAGGTTACTCTAGGAGTACTGAATTCTCTGATAGGTTTAGTTTGTGATAAACTAGGTCTGTCTACTCGGCGACTATAACTCATTTGAAACTGATCTTTTTCGCTTAGAGAATAGGTGATAGATGCCGAAGGGTATAGAGTAATATAATCATCTTTGTATGCCGTTGCTCCGTTTAAAGAGGCATTTACTTTGTAGCTTTCAAAACGGCTACCCAATTGATAACCAATTTTTTTAAATTTTTGTCCAAAAGTAACGTATGCTGAATAGATGTCTAAATCATAATTGTAGATAGAATTTGATAACGAACTGTTATTGGTAACATAGTTATTCTCGGTTCTTACAATTCGAGTTTCAGCACCTAGCTCTAATTTAGTTTTGTCATTTAATGGATTTACATAATCTAGATTGATCGTAGAATTTTTTCTTTTTTCACCAATGTTGTCAGTATAAGCGCTAGTTGGGATGCTTGAATTGTTGAAAGTAGTACGAAAATTAGCATCCTGATTTCCCGAATAAATGCTTTGGTTTATTTCTAAATCCAAAGTTTCTCCCTCTTTTTTTGTTAAATGTTTGAATGCTAAATTGTAAGTTCCGTCATTATTTTTTCCGTCGTATTTTGAGTTTTGCAGTAAGTTTTTTGTAGCATCAGGATTCAGGATGCTTACGTCAACTATTCCATCTCCAATAAGTTTGTTTTGATTGGTATAAACAGAAAGCGTATTTTTATCATTGATGAAATAGTCCATTCCAATTTTGAACAAATGGGATTTATCATTGTTTTTGATGTCAAACATTTGATTGGATTGATCGTCTAATCTTAAAATACTTCCTTCGTTAAATTTTTTACCAAAATTATTACCGTAAGTTCCAAAAAAGTTCACCTTGCCAGTTCTATAATTCATATTAAGTGAATTACTAATCTTTGGTGTTTTCGCAAAAGTTAAACCTGTATTGATGCTAGCATTGAACCCATCACTTGCATTTTTATTCAAAACAATGTTAATGATTCCAGACATTCCTTCTGGATTGTATTTAGCACTTGGATTAGTGATTAATTCAATTTTTTTAATAGAGGTAGAAGGGATTTGTTTCAATAATTGTGCTGCGTCAATGTTGCTTGGACGGCCATCCACTAGAACACGTACGTTTTCATTACCTCTCAATGAAATTTTTCCATCTTGATCAACGTTTACCGATGGAATGTTATTCATGATTTCTGATGCTGTGGCGCCAGCGGTAGTCAGATCTTTACCAACATTGATTACTTTTCTGTCGATTTTTTGTTCTATTGTAGAGCGTTCGCTCACGATGTCAACCCCTTTTAATTGGATAGCATCTTCTTCAATAGCAATTGTATTTAAGTTAATGCTGCTGTTTTCAGTCAGTTTTGCTGATTTTGTAATCGTCTTATAACCAATGAACTGAATCTCTATAACATAGTTTTTTAGTGCTAAGTTTTTTATTTGAAAAGTCCCTTTATCAGATGTTATTCCGCCAGTAACCACTTTGTTGTTTTCTTTTACAACAATATTTACATACGGTAAAGGTTCGCTTGTTTTTTTGTCAATTACCTTTCCTGAAATAGTTCCTGTGTTCTCCAGAAGGTTCGTTTTGACCGCAGTTTGTGCTTGCAACGAAAATAGTGTTGCGATAAAGCACATTAATGTTAGTTTGATTTTCATGATTGATTTATTTAATGGATTGATGATTACGTTACTTATTCATTTTAGTAATAAATAGCATATAGTTTTATAATGCATTTACTATTTAATGATACACAGTAGACTTAGAAATATTTTTTTTGTTACAACTTTTTTTAAAAAAATGTAATTGATTCAAATGATAAATTGTTAAGTGTCTCATTATTAGTGAGAAATTATCTTATTTGTCAATTCTAAAATTCCCGCAGAATAACTATCTTTGCGCCCTTAAAACAGTACAAAAAATGACATTACCACAGATTCTTACGCCCGCTATTGAAAAAGCCGTGAACGCTTTATTTGACGTTGTTATTGACAAAGTTGAATTTCAAACTACTCGGAAGGAATTTGAAGGAGATATTACCATGGTTATTTTTCCGTTGTTAAAAGTGGTAAAAAGTAATCCAGTAGAGTTAGGGAATAAAATTGGGGCGTACTTAGTCGAAAATCTTGCTGAGGTTAGTCGCTTTAATGTAGTTTCTGGATTTTTGAATATTGTCATTTCTGATGAATATTATTTGAATTTCTTTCATGAAATAAAAGACATTGAATCCTTTGGTTTTGTAACTCCAAATCCAGAAGATAAAGCAGTAATGGTTGAATATTCTTCGCCAAATACTAATAAACCACTACATTTAGGTCACGTTCGTAATAATCTTCTTGGATATTCAGTCGCTGAAATTATAAAAGCATCTGGTAAAAAAGTATATAAAACTCAAGTCATTAACGATAGAGGGATTCATATTTGCAAATCGATGTTGGCTTGGCAGAAATTCGGAAAAGGACAAACTCCTGAATCGACCGGTTTGAAAGGAGATAAATTAGTTGGGAATTACTATGTTGCTTTTGATAAAGCGTATAAAGAAGAAATTGCCCAATTAATGAGTGCGGGTAAAACCGAAGATGAAGCTAAAAAACAAGCGCCAATCATTCTTGAAGCGCAAGAAATGCTTTTGAAATGGGAAGCTGGAGATGAACAAGTGATCGAGCTTTGGAAAATGATGAATCAATGGGTTTATGATGGTTTTGCTATTAGCTACAAAAATCTAGGAGTAGATTTTGATACGTATTATTATGAAAGTAATACCTATTTACTAGGAAAAGATGTCGTTCAGATTGGTTTAGATAAAGGTGTTTTTGAGAAAGATCCTGACGGTTCAGTTTGGATTGATTTGACCGAAGAAGGTTTAGATCGCAAAATTGTATTGCGTTCTGACGGAACTGCTGTTTATATGACACAAGATATTGGAACTGCTATTCAGCGTGTGAAAGATTTTCCTGATGTTGGCGGAATGGTTTATACCGTAGGGAATGAGCAAGATTATCACTTTAAAGTGTTGTTCTTAATCTTAAAAAAATTAGGTTTTGATTGGTCTAAAAACTTATTTCATTTGTCATACGGAATGGTAGATTTGCCTTCTGGTAAAATGAAAAGTCGTGAAGGAACAGTAGTAGATGCCGATGATTTGATGCAAGAAATGACTGATACTGCTCAGAAAATTGCGGAAGATTTAGGGAAGTTGGACACTTATTCTGTTGAAGAAAAAGCAAAATTATACAATACAATAGGTCTTGGAGCTTTGAAATATTACATTTTGAAAGTAGATCCTAAAAAACGTATCTTGTTTAATCCAGAAGAATCTGTTGATTTTGCTGGAAATACAGGTCCGTTTATTCAATATACGTATGCCAGAATTCAATCGATTATTCGTAAAGCTAATTTTGATTACAATGTGAAATCGAGCATAAATGTGATGCATGAAAAAGAAAAAGAATTAGTAAAGCAATTAGAGTTGTTTCCTGAAGTGATCCAAAATGCGGCACAACATCACAGTCCGGCTTTGCTTGCTAATTACACTTATGATTTAGTACGCGAGTACAATTCGTTCTATCAAGCGGTTCCTATTTTAGGAGAAGAAGATTTAGAAAAGAAAATATTCAGAGTCCAATTATCTAAAAAAGTGGCAGATGTAATTTCATCAGCGTTCAAATTGTTAGGTATAAATGTTCCGGATAGAATGTAAAATAAGATAACAAAAAAACGACTTCTAAATGAGGTCGTTTTTTTGTTAAAATAAACCTCAAAATGAGATGTCAATATTCTAATTATCTAATTGCCTAATTATCTAATTAGTTTATCTTTGCATTTCAATAAAAAAACAAACCATGTTCGATAATTTAAGCGATAAACTAGACAAAGCCTTTCATATACTTAAAGGTCACGGAAAAATCACCGAAGTAAATGTAGCTGAAACGCTGAAAGAAGTTCGTAGAGCCTTGCTTGATGCCGATGTTAACTTTAAAATTGCTAAAGATTTTACCACAAGAGTTAAAGAAAAAGCAATAGGACAAGACGTGTTAACAACGCTTCAGCCAGGACAATTGTTGGTGAAGTTAGTGAAAGATGAACTGACTGAATTAATGGGTGGTGATGTTGCTGGAATTAATCTTTCTGGAAATCCAACTGTTATCTTAATGTCAGGTTTACAAGGATCGGGAAAAACTACTTTCTCTGGGAAACTTGCTAATTATTTACTGAACAAAAAAAATAAAAAACCATTACTAGTTGCTTGTGATATTTATCGTCCGGCAGCAATTCAACAATTGTATGTTGTTGGAGATTCGATAGGGGTTGAGGTTTATTCAGAGCCAGAAAATAAAAATCCTGTTGAAATTGCTCAAAATGCAATCAAACATGCTAAAGCAAACGGTTTCAACGTAGTGATCGTAGATACTGCAGGTCGTTTAGCAGTCGATGAGGAAATGATGAACGAAATTGAACGCGTTCATAAAGCCATTCAACCGCAAGAAACTTTATTTGTTGTTGATGCAATGACAGGTCAGGATGCTGTAAACACTGCAAAAACATTCAACGATAGATTAAATTTTGATGGTGTTATCTTAACTAAATTAGATGGTGATACTCGTGGAGGAGCTGCTCTTTCGATTAAAACGGTAGTAAACAAACCGATTAAATTTGTAGGTACTGGAGAGAAGATGGAAGCTCTTGATGTTTTCTATCCAATTCGTATGGCCGAAAGGATTTTGGGGATGGGTGATGTTGTGTCTTTGGTTGAAAGAGCTCAAGAGCAATTTGACGAAGACGAAGCTAGAAAAATCCAAAAGAAAATTGCAAAAAACGAATTTGGTTTTGATGATTTCCTTTCTCAAATTCAGCAAGTGAAGAAAATGGGTAATATGAAGGATTTGGTTGGAATGATACCTGGTGCTTCAAAAGCCATGAAAGATGTAGAGATCGAAGACGACGCATTCAAACATATTGAGGCAATTATCCACTCTATGACTCCTATTGAAAGAAGCAAACCTGCTTTGATCGATGTGAAAAGAAAAGCGAGAATTGCTAAAGGTTCTGGAACTAAAATCGAACAAGTCAATCAATTGATGAAACAGTTTGATCAAATGAGTAAGATGATGAAAATGATGCAAGGACCAGGCGGAAAAAACCTCATGAAAATGATGGGCGGTATGAAAGGTGGAATGCCTGGAGGAATGCCTGGAATGAGATAATATTTATTTAAGGTTTAAAGTTTCATACGTATTGAAACTTTAGACCTTACTTTTTTTAAAATACAGCTACAAAAACTATTCAGTTATAAAGCTTTATTTTTTAGTTCTACACGGAGCTTTGAAGCGAAAGCTTTTAAACTTTAAAATAAATAAAAATGCAACTACTAGACGGAAAAAAAACAGCAGAAGATATTAAAAGAGAAATCGCTGTAGAGGTACAAAAAATGAAAGATAATGGGGAGAAATTACCTCATTTAGCAGCTGTTATAGTTGGTAGTAATGGTGCGAGTTTAACCTATGTTGGAAGCAAAGTGCGCTCATGTGAGCAAATTGGCTTTAACTCAACTTTAGTTGCTTTACCAGAAACTATTACTGAGTCTGAATTGTTAGATAAAATTAAAGAGTTGAATGCGGATGATAATTTAGATGGGTATATCGTTCAGTTGCCTTTGCCTAAACATATCGATGAACAAAAAATCCTTATGGCTATTGATCCTGATAAAGATGTAGATGGTTTTCATCCTGCAAATTTTGGAAAAATGGCTTTAGAAATGGATACATTCCTGCCTGCAACTCCATTTGGAATTATGGAACTGTTAGAACGTTATAAAGTAGAAACTGCAGGTAAGCACACTGTTATTATTGGACGCAGTCATATTGTAGGTCGGCCTATGAGTATTTTAATGAGTCGCAAAGGGTATCCTGGAGATTCAACTGTTACATTGACTCATAGTAGAACCAAAAATATTGAAGAATATACCAAAACTGCTGATATTATCATTACCGCACTTGGAGTTCCTAATTATTTAAAAGCTGATATGGTTAAGGATGGTGTAGTCGTAATAGATGTTGGAATAACTAGAGTAGAGGACGCTTCTCATCCAAAAGGATATAGAATCACAGGTGATGTTGATTTTGAAGAGGTTAGTAAGAAATCAAGTTTTATTACGCCAGTTCCTGGTGGAGTAGGACCTATGACTATTGCCATGTTGTTGAAAAACACACTTCTCGCTCGAAAAATTAGAAGCAGAAAATAAAATAAATTATAAGTTGTGATAAAGAGCCTTAAACGAAAGTTTAAGGCTCTTTTGGTCTTAAAAAAGGCTTAAAAAAATATTAAGTGACTATTAAACAAAATTTAAACAATACTTTTGCACCGCTTAAAAAAAATAATTTTTAAAATGGACGATTATTATTCGGAAATGTTGAACTAAAGTAGCACTTGATATACCATCAAGAGGCTATAAATAAACCTATAGAATTTTGATATGAGAGCTTTTTACAAAAACAATAACGGATTAATTGCCATTGAGGATTGGATTCCAAACTGCTGGATCAATATAGAATGCCCTACCGAAGCAGAAAAAAAATACTTATTAGAAGAATTACAAATTCCTGAAGCTTTTTTTAGTGATATTGAAGATATAGACGAAAGACCACGGATAGAAATTGAAAATGGCTGGACTTTGATTATCATGCGAATTCCTGTAAAGAGTAATGATATAAAACTGCCTTTTCATACCATTCCTGTTGGTATTGTTTTTAAAGGTGAAGTTTGTATTACCATCAGTTTTCATAAAACTGAAATGCTTTCGGATTTTGTAACCTACAGCAAACGCAAGAATATTGATATAAAAGATAATTTTGATTTAGTATTGAAATTGCTGCTTTCTTCCAGTGTTTGGTTCTTGAAATACTTAAAGCAAGTCAACCAAAAAATAAAGTTAGCCGAAGATAATTTGGAGAAATCCATAAAAAATGAAGAATTACAAGCATTATTGCAAATCGAAAAGTGTCTGGTATTTTTTATGACTTCCTTAAAAGGCAATGATATTTTATTACACAGAATCAAGAATATAAAATATCAAAGGGAACACTTCGATTTGGATTTATTAGAAGATGTTGAAATTGAATTGCGTCAAGCACAAGAAACAACTAATATTTATAGTGACATCTTGACGGGGACAATGGATGCTTACGCCTCTGTGATTTCAAATAATATGAATACGATTATGAAGCAGATGACTTCAATTTCAATTATATTGATGATTCCAACATTGATTGCCAGTTTATACGGAATGAATGTACCTAATGATTTAGAAAATAATCGCTACGGAATCTGGATTGTGATCGCCATATCTATGATTTTATCAGCTTTTGGAGTATTTTTATTTAAAAGAAAACGTTGGTTTTGAGTCTAAAAAAAAGCGTTTCAGATTTTTGAAACGCTTTTTTTTTACTAATAATCTCCTCTTTTTTTAAATCTAGGATCATCTCTTTTTATAAATTCTGTCCTTCTTTTTGGCTTATCTTCATTCAATAAACTGCCTTCCTCTGTTTTTACAGAAGGTTCGATAAGTTGATTCATTTCTATCATTTCAGCATCAGTAAGATCGCGATAGCGACCTACAGGAATATCTAGTGAGATATTGATAATTCGGATGCGTTTTAAGGCAGTCACTTCATACCCTAAATATTCAGTCATTCTACGAATTTGGCGGTTTAAACCTTGCGTTAAAATAATTTTAAAAGTGGTAGAGCTGATTTTTTCTACCTTACATTTTTTAGTAATAGTATCCAAAATAGGAACTCCATTTCCCATTTTTTCGATAAAACGATCAGTGATTAATTTGTTTACTGTTACCGTATATTCTTTTTCGTGATTGTTTCTGGCACGTAATATTTTATTAACGATGTCACCATCATTAGTCATGAAAATTAATCCCTCACTGGCTTTATCTAATCGTCCAATTGGGAAAATACGTTTCGGATAGTTGATGTAATCTACAATGTTATTTCGAACTTCTAAATTGGTGGTACATTCTATTCCTACTGGTTTGTTGAATGCTAGATAAACTAGTTTCTCGTTTTTCTCACGGATCAATTTTCCGTCAATCCGCACTTCGTCATTAGGGGAAACTTTTGTTCCTAGTTCAGGGACGATTCCATTAATAGTCACGCGACCTTCTTCAATGATTTTATCAGCCTCGCGACGAGAGCAATAACCAGTTTCTCCAATGAATTTGTTAAGGCGTTTTAGATTTTCTTCCATACTGCAAAAGTAAGCAAATTTCTTAATCGTTTATGCGGTTATTTGAATATTCCAGACAGTTGTAAACTATTTTTAGATGTCCGATTCAAACAAAAAAGCACTTACTTTTTTATATAATTCCTCATCGTGCAACTTGTGTCCAAGTCCTTTCGTTTCTTCAAATTGAACATCTTTCCACGCTTCCGCTATTTTTTTTCCTTCTGTAAATAAAACAATAGTATCATCTATATCATGCGCCAAAAATCCTTTGGTTTCCATATTTGAAACAAATTCTTTGGATGCAAATTCATCTAAATTTTTATCTAATACTTGCGTGTATTTGTGCTGTAAAGCTTGTATCATCTTTTTATTTAAACTCAGTAGTGAAGTGAAGTTCTTTAAAATAATAACAAAATCGCTTGGTGCGCCTAAAATGACCATTTTTTGAATAGTGGGGTTTTTGTACTTATATTGATAATACAAACCCGTTTTACCACCCATAGAATGACCAATCATATATTGAGGATTGTACTTTTTTGCAACGATGTCTATAAACTCGGCATATTTTGGGACAGTAAATTCTTTTCCATTTGACAATCCCTGTCCTGGTCCATCAATAGCAATGATGGTACTTCCTGATTGGATAAGATGAGGCAACAATTTTTTCCAGCGTGAAGAATTGCTTTCCCATCCGTGAATAAGCAATATAATAGTCTCATTGCCTTTCCATATATAAGTTTGGACTATATTTTCATTCTCAACTATAGTTTCTAAAGTAGCTTCTTGTAGTGTTTTAGGAAGTTTAGTGCTATTTATTTTTCCTTTTCTGGGTTGGCTAAAATATCCATGTGCTATCTGAATAGCTCTAGACGGGAATACATAGCTCATTAGATTGATATAGGTACCAATTGATTTAGTTAATAGGAAATAGAAATTCTTCTTCATGAAATAAAATTATCAAGCTGGCGTAACAAAAAAAGCCTGCAAAGCAGACCAAATATAATATAAAAAAAAAGTCCCGATGTGTATCGGGACTTAAATTGATTTAAAATTTAGCAAATAATTGATCCATTTTTTCTTTTTCTTCTTCAGCTAAAACACTGTCAACTAAAATTCTACCAGAGTGCTCATCAGTGATGATTTTCTTTCTAGAAGCAATTTCAACTTGTGTTTGTGGTGGAATAGTAAAAAATGATCCTGCAGATGCACCTCTTTCAATAGACACAACAGCTAAGCCATTTCTAACGCTAGTTCTGATTCTAGTATATGCTTTTAATAAACGCTCTTCAATTAAAGCCTGGTATTCTGCTGATTTCTCAGACAAGAAAGCCTCTTCTTTAGCAGTTTCAGCCATGATAGCATCTAACTCTGATTTCTTGTGCTTTAAGTGATTTGATTTTTGTTCTAATCTTTCTTTCGAATTTGAAATAATTTCTTTCTTATGTTCGATAGAAGCTTTCATTTCTTTAATTTGCTTTTCAGACAATTGAATTTCTAGTTCTTGAAATTCAATTTCTTTAGTCAACGAATTAAATTCTCTGTTGTTACGAACAGTTTCTTGTTGCTTAGTATATTTTTTTATAGACTCTTTGTGCTCCTCAATTGCGTTCTTTTTTACCTTGATATTATCTTCAGCAACTTCAAGTTCGCCTTTCAGTTTTTCTGCACGTGTGGTTAAACCAGCCACTTCATCTTCTAAATCTTCTACTTCTAAAGGAAGTTCTCCTCTTACGTTTCTGATTTCGTCAATTCTAGAGTCAATAAGTTGTAAATCATAAATCGCTCTTAACTTGTCCTCAACGCTTAATTCTTTCGTATTCGTCATATTCTATAAGTACTTAACTGGATTTGAATTTTCTTCTGATAAAATAACGGCAAAATTAAGGATTTTTTTTCGAAGATACTCAACAATATAATTTTTTGTATAGCGTTCGCTTTCAAAATGTCCAATATCTGCCAATAAAAGTTCATTTTCGGCTTGGTAGAACTCATGATACTTCAAATCAGCGGTTAAATAAGCATCGGCTCCAGCCTGAATTGCATTTTTTATCGCAAAACTCCCAGCTCCACCAAGTACTGCTATTTTTTTTACTTCTTTACCTAAAAAGTTGGAATGGCGAATCCCGTCAGCTTGCATTTTCGCTTTCACAAATAGTAGAAAATCTTTTTCTTGCATTGGTTGTGCCAATTCTCCAATCATTCCTAAACCAATATTTTGGTGCTGGTTTTGCAATTCATAAATTTCATAAGCTACTTCTTCATAAACATGACTTTGAAACAAAGCTTTTAGAATTTTATTTTCTAAATATTTTTCGAAAGTAACTTCGATTTTTATTTCGTCAGTTTGAACAAACTCAAATCGCTGGCCTAATTGAGGATTGCTATTTTCATTTCCCATGAAAGTTCCTATCCCTTTAGAATTGAAACTGCAATCTTCATAATTTCCTATATTTCCTGCTCCAGCTTCAAAAAGTGCATTTCTCACTTTCTCCGCATTTTCAGGTATGGTGTAAGTTACTAATTTCCTGATAAAATTTTGCTTTGGGATCAAGACTTTGGTATTTATTAAACCAAGTGCATCACAGAAAATTTTATTTACCCCATTTTGATGATTATCTAATGCAGTGTGAACGGCATAAATAGCGATGTCGTTTTTTATGGCCTTAACTACTGCTCGTTCTACATAATTTTTACCGGTAATTTTTTTTAAGCCAGAAAATAATATTGGATGAAAGCAAACCACTAGATTACAATTTTTTACAATAGCTTCATCAATTATATTTTCTAAAGCATCATGACAAACTAATACGCCTGTTAGTTCCGCATCTTGGTCTCCCACTAATAAGCCAACATTGTCAAAATCTTCAGCATACGCAAGTGGAGCCATTTCTTGAAGGACCGAAATTATTTCTTTGATTTTCATTTTTTTCATTTTAAAGTCTAAAGCTTAATGTTAGGAACTTTAAACAGTAAACAAAAGAGACAAAATTTTAAATCAAAGATAATTTATTCTACTTTCGTAAAATGAATTTACTGCGAAAATTACTGTTTCCTTTTGCAATTTTATATGGCCTAATTACTAGTATTCGGAATTTTCTTTTTGATAAAGGTATTTTGAAGTCCTACTCTTTTGATTTACCTGTAATTGTAGTTGGAAACCTAAGTGTTGGCGGTACAGGAAAAACTCCTCAAATTGAATATCTGATTCGTTTACTTTCTGATAAATACAAAGTGGCTACGTTAAGCAGAGGCTATAAAAGAGAATCTAAAGGTTTTATTTTGGCTCAAGCCAATGCTACAGCGAAAATTCTTGGGGATGAACCTTTTCAGTTTTTTGAAAAATTCAAAAATATTCAGGTTGCAGTTGATGCCAATCGAAAAAATGGAATTGAACAATTGCTTACACAAAAGGATAAGCCAGATGTTATTTTGCTTGATGATGCTTTTCAACATCGAAAAGTAAAAGCTGGCTTTTATATTTTGCTAACTTCTTATGGCGAATTGTTTTCTGATGATTTTATATTGCCAACTGGAAATTTAAGAGAAAGTAGGACAGGGGCTAAAAGAGCAAATATGGTAATTGTTACAAAATGTCCTAATGTGCTTTCTCAAGAACAGCAGAATGACATAAGAAAAAAGTTAAAACTAACCGCCAACCAAGAATTATACTTTACTTTTATAGAATATGATGATTTTGTTTTTGGTGAAAACCAAAACATAAATGTAAGTCAAGTTAAAAAAAATCCAAAGATTCTAGTGGCTGGAATTGCAAAGCCAAAGCCGTTTTTTGATTTTTTACAAAACCAAAAGGATGTTTGTTTGACTTTTCCTGACCATCATAATTTTAATGATAAAGACATTTTGGAAATAAAAAAATTAGCTAAAAATAACGAAATTATTACTACAGAAAAAGATTTTGTACGGTTGAAAGGTTGTTTGCCAAGCGAACAACTTTTTTATCTGCCTATAAAAAGTGCTTTTCTCTCGGGAAGTGAAAATTTTAATAAAACCATTTTAAATTATGTGGGAACAGGTTCAACAAACAGTTAATTACATTAATAATAAAATTAATTTCACACCAGAATACGGCGTGATTTTAGGCTCTGGATTAGGGAGTTTTACAGAAGAAATAAAGGTAGAATATACATTGCCTTACCACGAAATTCCTAACTTTCCTGTATCGACCGTGCAAGGCCATAAAGGCGCATTAGTTTTTGGAACAATTGGCGTAAAGAAAGTAGTGGCTATGCAAGGGCGTTTTCATTTTTATGAAGGATATTCCATGACCGAAGTTACTTTTCCAGTGCGTGTAATGAAGTTTTTAGGTGTAGATAAATTAATTGTGTCTAATGCTTCGGGTGGTGTTAATCCAAATTATAAAGTAGGATCAATTGTTATGATTACAGATCATATTAATATGACACCAGAGCATCCTTTGCGTGGTAAAAATGATGAGCGTTTTGGTCCTCGTTTTGTAAATATGAGCGAGCCTTATTCCAGAAAAATGATTGCTAAAGTTACCGCGTTAGCTGAAAATTTAAGTATTGAAGTTCACAAAGGTATTTATTTAGGATTACAAGGCCCTACTTTTGAAACTTTAGCTGAGTACAAAATGGTAAAAATACTAGGTGCTGATTGCGTAGGAATGTCTACTGTTCCTGAAGTGATTGTGGCGCGACACATGGATCTAGAAACCTTTGGGATTTCTGTGATAACTGATATGGGTAATGAAGAAAGTATTGGAACTATTTCGCACGACGAAGTTTTAGAAGCTGCTAAAGGTGCAGAGCCAAAAGTTAGAAGTCTTATTAGAGAGTTGATTTTAAATTACTAATATTAAACGTGCTGTGCTATTGTGCTATAAAAATCCTCTGGAATGAATGGCTTGGTGATTACTTCGTTCATTCCAAAGGATAAAAGCATTTCGCGATTTTCATGAAGAGATATTGCAGTTAGTGCAATTATTGGTGTGGTTTTATCAAAACATCTAATTGATTCTGTAGCAGTTGTTCCGTTGATTCCGGGTAAATGGACATCCATTAGTATTAAGTCATACTTGTTTTTGCGAACTGATTCAATTGCATCCTCACCATTATCAATGATTTCACATATGATCTTCTTATTATGAAGCATCTTTTTTGTGATCATTTGGTTGATTTTATTGTCTTCTACTAACAATATTTTTTTGTTTACCAATTTAGAATCATAATCAATTTTTGGAGATGTATTAATTTCTAAAGGTCGATCACTGATTTTAAATGCTAAGTTGAAAGAAAATGAAGATCCTTCATCAACAATGCTTTTCAGTTTTATTTTGCCCCCGAGCATTTTAATTAATTTTTTGACAATTGTCAAACCTAAACCTGTTCCGCCGTATTTTCTATTAACTTCTGTTGAGCCTTGAGAGAAACTGTCAAAAACACTAGACAACTTATCCTCAGGTATTCCTATTCCAGTATCACTTATTTCAAAATACAATGTTGCTTCATTGTCTTCTAGTGTGTTAAGGTTAACTGTCACCTTAATCTCACCATCTTCAGTGAATTTTAGTGCATTGTTAATTAAGTTCAGTATTATTTGAGATAATTTAGTTGGATCACCAATCAAATAATCTGGAATAGTTGGATCTACTTCTAGTATGAAATTATTGTTGTTTGCTAATGCAAGTTCTTTTAATGAATTTTGAATGTCAATTAAAAGTTTTTTGAGATTGAAAATAGTTTGTTCTATCTCCGTGTTATGGGATTCAATTTTATTTATTTCTAGTATTTCGTTGATGAACTTTGTCAAATAATCACCTGAAAATTTCAGTGAGGATAAATAATCTAATTGCCGCTTTTTAGGGTTTTCTTCCAGCAATAAGTGGGCTATTCCGTTGATGGCATTCAGCGGAGTCCGTAACTCATGGCTTACGGTCGAAAGGAATTCCGATCTTGCTTGAGATGCTTTTTCGGCTTTATTTTTAGCAATTTCTAATTCTTTATTTTTTTCTTGTAACAATAAATTAGTTTGATTTCTAATAATATTGTTTTTGTACAAAGAAAGACTTAACAACGATAAAATAGAAATTAATGCTATAGCAAGAATGCTGATAAGTTTTGAAAATTTATTGGTTTTCTCTTGCTCTTTAATTTTGTTATTGGTTATAATCGTTTCCTTTAACCTTTGGGTTTCTTTAAATTTGGTGTAATCATCAATTCCTAATCTTTTATTATTTCTAATGGAAATACGCTCTTTAATATTGAGATGTTGTTTAAGATAGGAATAAGCCGTTTTTTTATCTAACATTTTTTCATAAACATTACTCAGTGCAAGCAATATCTCAGACCTTTGTTCAAGATTTTCTGATTTTTCGTTTATATCAAGTGCTTTATTCAGATAGTTTAAAGCTAAATTACTTCTGTTCTTCTGCGTTTCTATACATCCTGTTTGATATAAAGCTTCCGCTTTTGTATCTGATATAGCTGCATTATTAGGTAGTGCTATAATCGTTTCAAAAAAAGGTAAAGCTAATTCTATGTTGTTTTTTGCCTTATAAATTAAACCTCTTTGTAGGTTAAATAACTGAGCACTATCATTTAAATTTAATTGCGTGTGGATGGATTCGGCTTTGTCAAAATAGGAAGTGGCTTTGTCATAATTATCCTTGGACATGTAGCATAGGCCTAATGTATAATTGGCGGCAACCGCTTTCGAACTAGGCTTTATTCGATCATATAATGCGGTGCTTGTTAGTAATGATTCAATAGCATCATCATATTTTTTTAAATCATAGTAAAGTTTTCCTAGATTATAATTTTGCGAAGCTTGTTCTTTAGTATTATCGTTGGTTTCAGCAATCAGTATTGCTTTTTGTATAAGCAACAAAGCTTCTTTGTAGTTGTTATCATGAACAGCAGGGTAATTTAAACTAATATAATACGCGGTGCTATCTGTTTTCTCACGATTTTGAGAATACAGTAACGTATTTAAAAAAAGCAAGTAAACGAAAAAGAATTTCATTTGTTACTACATTTTATCTAGTTTGTTTTTATCGTCAGTCAAAATAATTAAATCAATAATTCTGGAAGAATATCCAATTTCATTATCATACCAACCAACTACTTTTACCATCTTATCAATAACTGAAGTAAGTTGAGCATCAAATATACATGAATTTCTATTGCCAATTACATCAACTGATACAATAGGATCTTCAGTATAATCTAAAATGCCTTTTAGTGAGGTTTGGGCTGCAATTTTAAAGGCATTATTTATTTCTTCTATTGACACTGCTCGTTTTACATTGAATGTAATGTCAGTCAACGAGCCATCAGGTACAGGAACTCTAATGCCGCAACCACCAATTTTACCTTCAAAATCAGGGAATATTTTGGTTAATGCTTTAGCGGCACCTGTTGTAGTGGGGACTATGGATTGACTTGCGCCACGTGCTCTACGTAAATCCTTATGCGGTTGATCGTGTAGGCTTTGATCTGTTGTATAGGAGTGAATTGTGGTGATGTATGCTTGTTCAATACCGCAAAGCTCATTGATTACTTGAATCATTGGCGCAGCATTGTTAGTTGTACAGCTAGCATTTGATATTATAGTTTCTGTACCATCAAGAATAGAATCGTTTACGCCTAAAACTACTGTTTTTATAGTATCAACTTCCGAAGGTGCGGAAAGAATTACTTTTTTTGCTCCAGCCAAAATATGAGCATTTAAATCTTCAAAAGTTTTGTACTTTCCTGTTGATTCAACTACATAATCAATATTGATAATTTTCCAATCTAGATTCGAAATATTCTTTTCATGGAAAAATAAAAAGTGTTTTCCGTCTACTACAATACCAGAATCATCCTTACTTACGTCAAAAGGTAAAACTCCATGAATACTGTCGTATTTTATCAAATGCGCCATTGTTTTTGTGTCAGCGATATCATTTATGGCAATAACTTCGATAGTAGGATGGTTTAATAGTAGGCGAAATAAATTCCGACCAATTCTTCCAAATCCATTAATGGCAATTCTTATTTTCAATGTTTTGTGTTTCAAATTAGAGCTTTAAGTTTTAGGCTATATGATTAACCTGAAACTTTAAATTACAAACAACTTTTACAATATATGTTTTTGAGCTTTATACGAAGAGCGAACTAATGGACCACTTTCTACATGACGGAAGCCAAGTTCTAGACCAAATGCTTCGTATTTTGCAAATTGTTCAGGCGTGATGAATTCTTTTACAGGCAAGTGTTTTTTACTTGGTTGCAGGTATTGACCAATAGTTACTACATCTACATTTGCTGCACGTAAATCGCGCATTGTTTGATATACTTCATCTTCCTGCTCACCAAGACCTAGCATAATTCCTGATTTTGTTCTGTTGATTCCTTTTTCTTTTAAGTATCTCAAAACCTCAAGACTACGGTCGTATTTTGCTTGAATCCTCACTTCACGAGTTAGTCTGCGAACTGTTTCCACATTATGCGAAACCACTTCTGGATTAGCTTCTACGATTCTATCTATGTTTCTTTCAATTCCTTGAAAGTCTGGGATTAGTGTTTCTAATGTCGTTGTTGGATTCATTCTTCGAATGGCTTTCACCGTTTCTATCCAAATAATAGAACCTCCATCTTTCAAATCATCTCTATCTACGCTTGTAATAACAGCATGTTTGATGTTCATCAGTTTTATAGAACGCGCTACTTTTTCAGGTTCATCCCAGTCCACCGTTTCAGGTCTTCCAGTTTTTACACCACAAAAACCACAAGAACGCGTACAAATGTTTCCTAGAATCATAAACGTCGCTGTTCCTTCACCCCAACACTCACCCATATTTGGGCAACTACCTGAGGTGCATATTGTATTTAGACTATATTTATCAACTAAACTACGTAGCTCTGTATATTTTTGGCCTATTGGGAGTTTCACCTTCAACCATTTTGGTTTTCCAACCGGTAAAGTATTTTCTAAAACAGTTTCCATATATTAATTTTCAAAGTGCAAAGATAACGATTGTACTTTATTAGTGGATTCGTTTATGCGTTTATTTAAAGCAAATTTGGCAGATGAATTGATAGAAAAACATTGACTTATGTAATTTAAGAAAATGAAATTTTTCATGATTAATGAAATTAGTTTTTTAAAATTAAATTATTGCAATTCGTGTAATTCGTGTGAAAAGAATAAGTATGCGGATTAGGAGCAGAAATCCCATTTTCATCAGTGGCAATTGTCCTGCTTTTGCCTTTATCTCTCCACTACGCTGCGAGGATATCGGCGCAATCAGGGCTACTCTTGAACTTTTAATAGTTATAAAGATGATTCATAAATTAGTTAAACGCAAAAAGCAGCATCTTTCGACACTGCTTTTTCCAAATTATATTTATTTATTCCATTTGCACTGTGATTGGAAGGTTATAGGCTGTTCGAACTGCTTGACCGTTTATCATTCCAGGTGTCCATTTAGTTTTTAAGGATTTTAATACTCTAATAGCTTCTTTGCCTAATCCAAAACCAGGATCTCTTTTTACTTAAATGTTCGTCATGCTTCCGTCTTTCTCAATTACAAAAGATACGTAAATCTTCATGCTTGCTGTATTTTCAATTTCAGGTTTTTCAAAATTGTTGCCTACGTAAGAGTAGAATTTATTAATTCCGCCCGGAAATTCTGGAAGCTTATCAAGTGCCACACTATTAATAATTTCATTTCCTACTACTGTACTATTTGTATTTACGGGTCCTTCTCCTGCACCAGAAGCGGGATTGATACCCACAATTCCACTACTATCATTTGTAGAAGGTACAGCTATAATCTCGATACTTTTGGTAATCTCTTGAGCGGCAAATTCAGCCTTTACGATTGTAGGATTTACAAATTGATTGCTTTTAATCGGTTTCTCTACAGATTTAGTTTTTATTGCAGGAAGTTCTTTTTTCTGCTCAACTTTCTGTTGATTGATTGTACTGAGTTGAACAATAGTGGTAGTATAGTCTGATACAATTTCAGATTCCACATTGGTAGGGTAAAAATAAGTTATGATTCTGGGGATATTTGCCGCCACGCAAAGCACTATTATTCCTAAAAATAGCGCTAGCAATGATGTTTTTGTACTTTCTTGACGTAATTGATACGCACCATATTTTTTGTTTTTGTTCTCAAAAACAAGGTTTAGCCAGCTGGTTTCGTAAATACTTAATTTTGACATGGTTTATGGATTTAATGGTTAAGTAGCATTTAATTCATAAGCATTTTGTTGTTTTAATTTAACAACGTTTAAAATAAGAATTTTAGTATATAATTTTGAGATTTTTACCAAAATTTTTTCAAAACAATATTATTATCTTCTGTTCTGAATGATTTCTGCCAATAATTTCTTGGCACGAAGTAGTTTAACCTTTACATTACTGAGCGGCTCATCTATTTTATTAGCGATTTCTTGATACGTCATTTCCTGAA
This sequence comes from Flavobacterium galactosidilyticum, assembly GCF_020911945.1. NCBI lineage: Bacteria > Pseudomonadati > Bacteroidota > Flavobacteriia > Flavobacteriales > Flavobacteriaceae > Flavobacterium > Flavobacterium galactosidilyticum. Next base: position 3,436,991 of record NZ_CP087135.1, on the reverse strand, counting down.
AATAACGCAGCTGAATCACTTCTTGATAATGTGGTTTTAATTCTTTGATAAATTGTAATAAGCGTGAAAGATTCTGCTCTGTAATCAATTCATCTTCTGCTGAAGGAGTAGTATCGGCAATATTATAAGCTTGCTGGTCTTGTTCGTCAGTAATTTCAACAAAAAGGCTTGATTTTCTTTTTCGTAACAAATCGATATATACGTTTTTAGCAATAGCAATAAGCCATGTGTTAAACTGGAAATCTGAATTGTAGGTTGCTATTTTATCAAAGGCTTTAGAAAAAGTCTCAATCGTGATATCCTCGGCATTGGTTTCATTTTCGGTACGCTTCAGCATAAAGCCATAAACTTCGTTCCAATAGTGGTTTAATAGAAAAGTGAAAGCAACTTGGTCGCCTTGTTTTGCTTTTTCTATTTGTTTTTTTATTTCCAATGTACTGGTTTTGAGAATATATTTGTTATGAAGATATTAATTTGGGTAAATATGAGTACTAATTCAATTATAGGATACCAATAAACAACATCTTTTTCTTTTAATTTACCCGCCGAAAACCCTACTACAAGCCAGGTAATAAGATAACGTAATCCTATTAAACTTAGTACTAATATCCATTGAAATTCGAATGCTAATAAAATGATTGGTAGTATTATAAATGATAATTGCGAAAAATAGAAAAGTCCTAATTGTAATTTATCAAAAGATTTATAATAATTAGCAGTCGCTACATGCCTTCTTTTTTGAATAATCCATTCCTTATAAGTCGTTTTTGGTTTAGATAATGTGATGCTTTCAGGAGTAAATGCAATTGTTGTATTTTTAGCAGTTGCTGCTTGGTTTACAAATAGATCATCATCGCCAGAACGAATTTGCATATGTTCAATGAATCCATTTACATTGAAGAACTCCTCTTTTTTGTACGCTAAATTTCTTCCCACACCCATATAAGGATGGCCTGACTTTGCCCAAGAGAAATATTGAATTGCAGTTAGCAATGTTTCAAATCGAATTATTTTATTTAAAAAAGAATGGGCAATTTTTTCATATTTACCATAACCCAAAACGATTGTTTTTTGCATGGTAAACTGTGAACTCATGGCTGTTATCCAGTCTTGTGAAGTGGGATAACAATCTGCGTCAGTGAATAATAAATATTCTTTTTTAGCTGCTTTAATTCCTAAAGTTAAGGCATATTTCTTATTGCCCCAAAAAGCTTCATTATTCTGTACTTTAACTAAACGAATATTAGGATATTGTTTTTCAAAACTTTCAAAAAGGGCTAAAGTATTGTCACTTGAAGCATCGTCAATTAAGACAATTTCAAAATCAGGATAGTTTTGTTCCGCGAGTAAAGGAATAAAATTAGCCACGTTTTCCTCTTCGTTTTTAGCACAAACGATTACAGAAATTGGTATTTTTTTCGGCGATACCTTTTGTGCTTTGGCGAAAGCAAAAGTGCCAAAAATACCTAAATAATATAAAATTTGAACCGCAACAATAAATATAAAAAAGTAAAGAATAATAATAAGCATCAGAGTTTTGTGTGATTTAATTCCCAGTTTTTAAGAAAGTGCAAAGGTATGAAATACAATTATGAATTGTAAATTATAAATTTATGAATTTCGAAGAATTTACATAGGGCATTTTTTCATCTCATTTGCAGTTGCAAGAGAGTCAGCAGTATTATTTTTTTCTAATTCTGAAATGATATTTTGATAATTTTTAGAATCTCGATTTTGGGACATTTTTCTCGTAGCCTGGATTTCGTCAATTTCAATTTCAAAAGCCACAATTCCACGTGCTTGCAGCATTGTTTTTTCTGATAAATCTTCTATGCGAGTTGGGTTCTCATATTTTTGTTCGTATTTATTAACTAATTTTTTCAAAGATTCAATCACAGCTTGACCTTCAATTATTTTTAGTTTTCCATAAACATGAACGGCGATATAATTCCAGGTAGGCACATTTTCATGGTCATACCAGGATGAAGATATGTAGGAATGTGGTCCCGAAAATACAGCTAAAACTTCGTTACTTTCTAAAAAACCATTCCATTGCAAATTTTCTTTAGAAATATGACCTTCTAAAATAGCTTTTCCTTCTCTATTGATTGCCAGCTCTAAGGGAATATGAGTAGCCCACAATTTCCCATTAGTTTGATTTATTAGAATACCAAAACTATTTTCTTGCAGAAATTTTTCAATTTCTTCTTGATTTTCGTTTTTGTAAATATCAGGTGTGTACATTGGAATTTGGAATTTTAGTATTGATAATTTTTTTTAAATTACATTTACTTCAGCTTCAATATGAATACCGAATTTCTTGAAAACAGTTTCTTGAATATCTTTTGAAACATTCAAGATTTCCGCTCCAGTTGCATTGCCGTAATTTACTAAAACTAAAGCTTGATTTTTATGAATTCCAGCGTCGCCAAAGCGTTTTCCTTTAAAACCGGCTTGTTCAATTAGCCAACCTGCAGGAACTTTAACTTCAGTTTCTGAAATTTCGTAATATTTCATTTCTGGAAATTGTTGATATATTTTCTCGAAATCTGATTTTAATAAAATTGGGTTCTTAAAGAAACTACCGCTATTTCCCAGTTCTTTTGGATCTGGTAATTTACTTCTACGAATACTAATTACAGCGTTACTGACATCTTTTAGTGTTGGTTCAGTTCTATTGTTTCTAGCTAGTTCCGCTGCTATATCTCCATAAGAAGTATTGATCTTATGGTTTTTCTTAGTCAATTTAAAAACTACCGACGTTATAATGTATTGGTCTTTCGCATCATTTTTGAAAATACTTTCTCGATATCCAAAATTACATTCTTCTTTCAAGAAGCTTTTTATCTCCTGATTTTCTATTGTAATTGCCTGACAGGAAACAAACGTGTCTTTTATTTCTGTTCCATACGCGCCAATATTTTGCACTGGTGTGGTTCCTACATTTCCAGGGATAAGAGACATGTTTTCCAATCCACCAAAATCCTGATCAATTGTCCAAAGTACAAATTCATGCCAGTTTTCGCCAGCTTGACTTTCTACCCATACAAAATCGTCATTTTCTTTGATGATATTTTTGCCTTTCAAATCAATATGGATAACAAGTGCATCAATATCTTTAGTCAAAAGCATGTTACTACCACCACCTAAAATAAATTTTTTATCTGCTTTCTTTTGCTCTAAAATGTCTTTTAATTCCTCGGTGGAATGAACTGCTATAAATTGTTTTGCTTTGGCTTCAATGCCAAATGTATTGTAATTTTTTAAAGAAAAATGATGTTGTATTTCCATGAAATATTTGGCTTTTTTGAATCCTAAATTCAAAAGTAAGAATTAAAATTTAGTTGTATATGTTTTCATCCATATATGCAGAGAAAATAAGGGCATAATGTACACTGTCATTCGATTATCTCCATTTTTTAAATTTTTCACAAGTTTCTTTATATCGATGTGCTCCAAGTAGGGTATTTGAAAAATATCACTTTTTATAAAAGATTCTAATTCTTCTTTAAATGCTGGGCTTTTTGTGATATAATCTCCCCAAGGAGCACTCAATCCCACCTTTTTAAATTTCAAGATTTGATCAGGCAATCGTTCTGCCATTGCCGTTTTTAAAATGTATTTCGATTTCGTACCAGAAAAAAGCCAGCGATCTTCTAGAGAGCCTAATCCTATAACTAACCTAGGGTCTAAAAAAGGTTCTCTACACTCGATAGAGGCTCCCATAGTACAGCGATCATTTCTGTCAAGAAGAGAACATAAATAAGTATGTTGGTCAAAATAAAGCGCTTGCCTACGTAAGTTGTTAGGATATAAAGATTTTGCCTCGTTGTATATTTCTTTTCTATATTCGTTGTTTGGTAGCGTGTTGATTCCGTATGTTTTACTGATATCCTGGGGGTAAATATTGGAGCCGTTATAGATAACTAGATCTGATTTTTTAGTGATTTGTGCATAACGAGTTAACTTATCATAGCGGTGTTGTTTAGTTACGAAATCTAAATTGCTAAATACCGCGATCGCATTTAATAAGGACGGATGCTTTAAAGCTTTATAGCGAACATAACCTCCCATTAATTCATCAGCGCCTTCGCCTGAAAGCAATACTTTTGCAGCCGGTTTTGCCATTTGAGAAACAGCCAAAATATGCGGTTCGCTTAAGTGCGTTATGGGTTCATCCTGCTAATAGGTTACGCTTATTAATTGGTTATAGAGATCATTGTCTTCTAATTGCATGGTTTGAAAATCATAGTCTAATTTTTCAGCCAGCATTTTGGCTAAATGTGCTTCATTGTGCGCCTTTTCTTTAAAACCCATATTAAAACTCTGTATTCCTGTAAAATGCTGGTGATATAACGAACTCATTATGGAAGAGGAATCCAATCCGCCACTTAATAAAACCCCTACAGGGACATCGCTAACCATTCGCAGTCTAACAGAGTCGTCAAAAGTTTCTCTGAACCATTCGATAGGATTTTTAATAGCAGGTTGGTTTGTTATTTCACTTTTTAGATTCCACCATTTTTCTGTAGTTGTCTTTCCTCCTTCATGGATCGTCATTGCATGTCCTGGCAGCACTTTATGTATATTTTGATAAAGTGTATTTTTACCGGCGACAAATCGATTAAAAATATATTCTTCAAGTCCCTGTTGCGCAATTTTTAGTGGAATGCCGGCAGTAAATAGTGCTTTTTGTTCTGATGCGAAATAAAAGGTGTCATCATTAAACGTGTAATATAATGGTTTTACACCCATTCGATCTCTGACAATAGTCAATTTTTTTTCTAATTTATCCCAAATGGCAAATGCAAACATTCCGTTGAGCCGGTGAAGCATTTTTAAGCCATGTAATTCAAATAATTTTATCAAAACCTCTGTGTCCGAGTTGGTTTTAATGTTAAATCCATTTCTTGTTAATTCTGAATAGAATTCTTTGTAGTTATAGATTTCGCCATTATAGGTCAGGACAAATCTCCCATTATCTGAAAAAAAAGGTTGATGGCCAGCAGCAGAAACATCTAGAATGGAAAGTCTTCTATGGCCAAGTCCTATATTGCGATCTATAAATATCCCTTTATCGTCAGGACCACGATGCTGCAGTGAATCCCGCATTTTTGTCAAAATGCGTTCGTCTACTTTCTTTTGGGCTTGTAAATGAAACATACCATTAATTCCACACATACTTAATTAGTACTTTTAGTATTGATTAATTCATGGTAAGTGTCTGAAATTATTTTCATATTTATGGCGTAATTAGCATTTTCTTCTACAAAATGTCTGTTTTTAACAACGGCTTGCTCACGAAAGGAATTATTTTCAAAGGACCATAGTATTTCTTCTGCAAGATTTTCATGGTCATCAATTGCAATAAGCTGTCCATTTTCACCATGTGTTATCCAACTTTGGTTTCCCGCAATATCCGTTACAATAGGGTAGCAGTTGCAAGCCATTGCCTCAAACAATGAAGCCGAAACTCCTTCGGTTATCGGCATGCTGATGTATATATTTGATTGCTGTAATAATTTTGGTAAATCAGAATTTGGTATTCTACCAGTAAAAATTACTTTCTCATCAATGTTTAGTTTTTTTGCCAGTTCTTTCAAAGTGTTAAGTTGGTTTCCATCACCAATGATGGTAAGTAAAAAATCTATTCCTTTTTGATGTAAAACAGCAAATGCTTTCAGGATGGTTGAATGGCGATATTCAGGCAATAAAGAGCGCGTGACAATGGCGCAAATTTTCTGTGAAGGTGCTGTGTTGTTGTTTTTAAATTTTGTCAAATCAATTCCCTTAGGCAAAACCAAAACTTTATTCATGTCAACATTATTCTCTTTCATGGAAATTGTCATTACAGATCCCCAAGCGTGAATTAAATCTGCTTTTTTGAAAGCATATTGTTGAATGTTTTTTTTAAACGATTTTAAGATGGATTTTTCTGGCCATAAATCAGTTATGCCTTGTTGTGCTATTGCTACGGGTTGTATTCCTGATATTGCAGCAAGAAAGCCGTAACTGGTTGTTCGTTCTGCAATAATCATATCCGGTTTTTTTTTAGATTTAATTATTTCTTTAATTTTAACTATCGCAAATAGAAATTCTATAATTCTTAAAATTCTGTTTTTAATTCCTTTATTTGAGGTTTGTAACTCCCAAGTAATGATTTCGAAATCGCCAAATTCCTTTAGTCCATTCATCCACGTGATAGCATCGGCCCTGTAGGATTCTCCAAGAAAAAGTATTTTCCTTTTTTTCATTATCGTTATTCCGTCGTTAAAGCTCGATTTATAAAATCATTTAATGGTTTTAATACAATTAATTTTTGAGTCATTACGGTAACAAAATCTTTCTTAGTAACAGTATTGAAATCAATCTTTTGAGAAGATTCAAAGCTTTTTAATTTTAACAATTCAATAGCTGGATGCTCTTTTTCAAAACCTCTAGGTGGATTTTTTAAGGTGTTTTTTTCGTTACGATCAAAATCCTTGAATTCTTTCTTGAAATTTTTATCGTTTAATATAGCTTCTAAATCCTCGTGGAAGAACGCAATTTCTTTTCGCATTTTTTTTAAATCATCCGCTTCCGGACAATATAATCCCCCTGCAATAAAGCTAGCTTCTTTTTCTAAGTGAATGTAATAGCCTGAACGGTTTAAGCCTTTAGTTCCTGAGGAGAACCAAAAGCCTAAGTGTGTTTTGTAAGGGGTTTTATCTTTTGAAAATCGAATATCACGATTGATTCTAAAAGTGCAGTTTTTGACTTCTAGCATTTCCAGCGAAGAATCTAACGGCTTTAGCGCATCCAATAAGTCAGATGTCAATTGTTGATAGTCTTTTTTGAATATCTCGTATCGTTTTTTGTTTTCTAAAAACCAATCGCGATTGTTATTCGCTTTTAAATCTTCCAGAAATTGTAATGTTTCTTTTGAAAGCATTTTGTGCTATTGTATTTGTTTTCTTAAATCTTCTTCGCTAATAAAACCAGAGTGTTGCCATTTTTTTTCGGCTTTCTCATACAAAAACAGTGTAGGGAGTTCGCTGATTTTCATAGCATTCATAAGCGTTTTGTTTTTGTCAGCATCTAGTCGAATGATAGCAACATCGCTATTTTCTTCTTTTTGCATTTTTGAGATGTAAGGAGTCATCTTTTTACACGGCGCACACCATTCTGCGTAAAAGTTTATCAGGACTTTTTTATTTGACTTTATTAAATTATTGTACTCTTCAACGGTCATACCAATAGTTTTACCGCTTGGTTTTGACATTCCTTCAGCATCCCATTTTAGGATTCCACCTTGCAATTCGTATATGGTTGTGAAACCGAGCTCTTGCAATTTGCTAGCTGCATTTTTACTTCTGCCGCCACTTTTACAATAAACGAAAACTGGTTTTGTTTTATCTAATTTTTCTGCACTAGCAACAAAATTGTCGCCTAACCAATCAACATTTACGGCATTGTCAATATGTGAGCCCGAAAATTCTTCAGGAGTTCGTACATCAAGAATTTGTGCGTTTGGAGTTGCGTCCATTTTTTCGGCAAAAGTTTTTACATCTATCGTTTTACTGTCTTTTGATGTTTGCCCGTTGCAGGATAAAATAATAAAAGATATAATCGCGAGTATTTTTGGATTGAATTTCACTTTGTGTTTTACTTTAAAAATTGATAAGGCTAAATTAGTTAATTTTTTAGTGTTCAAATATTATAGAATACTAAATTAAAGTTATAAATTGAATATCTTATAGGTTTGATGCGTCGATTTTAAAATCGCTTCTGTTCGTTCAGGATGAGTATCTGAAATAAAAAGTTGACCAAAGGTGTCGCTGTTTACCATTTCTATTATTTTGGCTACCCGACTTTCGTCTAATTTATCGAAAATATCATCAAATAGTAAAATTGGTTTCACGCCACTTTGCTTTTTTAGAAATTCAAATTGCGCTAATTTTAAAGCAATTAAATAGGTTTTTTGTTGTCCTTGGGAGCCAAATTTCTTTATTGGATGATGATCAATTTGAAAAGCTAAATCATCTTTGTGAATTCCCACGCTTGTATAATGCAGCGCGCGATCTTTATTAATGTTTTCTTGTAAAAGTGTCAGTAAATCTTTGTCGAACAAATGGCTTTCATATACTAATTGGACCGTTTCCTGCGAACCCGTTATCGTTTGATGATGTTTGTTGAAGATAGGAATGAACTTTTCGATAAATTCGTTCCTTTTTTCGAAAATATAGTTCCCAAAAACATTTAGCTGCTCATTATATATAGATAAAGTGTCGTTTTCAAAAACATGATTTAAAGCAAAATACTTTAGTAATGCATTGCGTTGACTCATTACTTTTTGATATTGAATGAGTTGCTGTAAGTAGTGTGAATCCAATTGTGAAATCACGCTATCCATAAATTTTCTTCTGGTTTCGCTTCCTTCTACAATCAAATCTCTGTCGGCTGGGGAAATTATAACTAAAGGAATAAAACCAATATGATCTGAGAATTTTTCGTAGGATTTCCCATTGCGTTTCAATATTTTTTTTTGCCCCTTTTTTAAACTACAGACTATTTGTTCACTTCTGTCATTTTTTTCGAAAGTAGCATCAATCACGAAAAACTCCTCACCATGTTTGATATTCTGAACAGCTAAGGGGTTGAAATAGCTTTTTCCGTACGACAAATGATAGATTGCGTCAAGAACATTTGTCTTTCCAATTCCGTTTTTGCCTACAAAACAGTTTATTTTGTTGTCAAAATTAAAATTTGCTTCTGAGAAATTTTTATAGTTAAAGAGCGAAATGTTTTTTAAATACATGGGAAAAGCTTACTGGTATTGAGAATTCTGCTGTTTTTGAACAGCTTTTTTAAAGAGGGTGCAAATTATTGAAAAATATCGATATAAAGTGGTTTTCCCCTTGTTTCTAAGGTAAAAAAAATGGCTTTATAGAGAAAGAATACACAATAACGTTTTTTTTTAATATTAAAGTATTTTTCTTGTGTGAATTTGAATAAAAATTTTATTTTTGCGCTTCACTAAATTATAAAAAATGGCAACGTTCAATAAACGAGGATATAAAGCACCAAAAGAAAAAGAAGTTAAAGATGACGCAGTTACAGCTACTGTAATTGATGAAAAAGATAGCACAACTGCTGAAGTTTTTTCTAAATTAGACGAAACTGCTTCAATGACTGAGGACTGGGTTGCTAAAAACCAAAAGATTATTATTGGATTAGTAGCTGCTGCTGCTATTATTACTATTGGTTATTTAGCGTATCAACGTTTTATTGCTGCTCCAAAACAAGAGGATGCCGCTAACGAAATGTTTCTTGCTCAACAAAATTTCCAAAAAGCAACTGATGGTGTAGCTAGCGATTCATTATATAAATTGTCTTTGAACGGTTCTGAAGGTAAATTTGGATTTTTGAAAATTGCTGATGAATATTCAGGTACTGATGCTGGAAATTTAGCTAACTACTATGCCGGTATCGCTTACTTAAATACTGGAAAATATACTGAAGCTATTGATTATTTGAAGAAATTCAAATCAGATGACATCGTTTTAGGTGCATTGGCAGAAGGAGCAATTGGAGATGCTTACTCACAAAAAAAACAAGCTAAAGAAGCTTTAGATAGTTATGTGAAAGCAGCTAATATGAATAAAAATGATTTTACTACGCCTCGTTTTTTATTGAAAGCGGGTAAAACAGCTTTAGCATTGGGAAATAAATCAGACGCTTTAAAATATTTTACAGATATTAAAGATAATTATGATGGTTCGCCAGAAGGAGCGTCAATTGACGTTCTTATTGGATCAGCTCAGTAGTCTACTTTAGTTTATAAATAGTGGGGGTTAGAAGTTATTTAGTTATTGAATTTTTTTCAAAAAACTTGTAATTTCTAACCTTCTCTCGTATCTTTAACTTCTAAATTGTAAAATCTAATTTTAATATGGCTACTGTAAATAAAAATTTATCTGTGTACGATAAAAATTCAATTCCAAGTGCGAAAAATTTTCGTTTTGGGATTGTTGTTTCAGAATGGAATGATTCAATTACTGAAGGACTTTACAAAGGTGCTATTGAGGCATTTCTAGAAAATCAAGTTCCAGCACATCATATTATTCGTTGGAATGTTCCTGGAAGTTTTGAATTGATATATGGTTCTAAAAAAATGTTGCAGACTCAAAATGTTGATGCTGTTATAGCCATTGGATGTGTGATTCAAGGACAAACAAAACATTTTGATTTTGTATGTGAAGGCGTGACTCAAGGAATTAAGGATTTGAACGTACAGACTGATATTCCTGTTATTTTTTGTGTTTTGACTGATAATACGATGCAACAATCCATTGATAGAAGCGGTGGTATTCATGGAAATAAAGGAACAGAAGCAGCAATTGCAGCTATAAAAATGGCCTTTATTCGTCAGCAAGCATCATTATCGCACCAAATAGATAATCAACACTTGTTGTCTTCAGGACCTCTTCAGATTGAAGAAGGAGGGCCTTTAGAATTAAAAGAATAAATAGTAAATTAGTAGTAAATTATTAAACCTATACTGTTTCAAATAGTATAGGTTTTTTTGTTTTATTTATGATTAATTAAGCTACCAATCCCCATAGAAATTCATTAAATTTGCACTTCTTGGTTTTAAAAATTAATATCAAAAACTTTAAACTTCAATTATTTAATGTCGAGTATTATTCAGTTACTTCCTGATCATGTTGCGAATCAAATCGCTGCTGGTGAAGTGGTTCAAAGACCCGCATCAGTGGTTAAAGAATTGCTAGAAAATGCAGTTGATGCAAGGGCAACAGATATTAAGCTAATTATCAAAGATGCCGGAAAAGCATTAGTACAAGTAATTGATAACGGTTTAGGGATGAACGTTACCGATGCACGCATGTGTTTTGAACGTCACGCCACATCTAAAATTCGTCAAGCCGAAGATTTATTTTCTTTACATACCAAAGGTTTTCGAGGTGAAGCATTGGCTTCTATAGCGGCAATTGCTCACGTGGAAATGAAAACTAAGCAGGATCAAGAAGAACTTGGAATACACATCGTTGTTGAAGGTAGTAAGTTTGTATCGCAAGATGCAGCGGTTTTGCCAAAAGGCACCTCATTTGCAGTCAAAAATTTATTCTTTAATATTCCCGCACGACGAAATTTCTTAAAATCGGATACGGTAGAATATCGCCATGTTATTGATGAGTTTCAGCGAGTAGCTTTGGCACACCCAAAAATCCATTTTACATTTTATCACAATGGGAGCGAAATGTTCAATTTGGCTCCTTCTACATTGCGTCAAAGAATTGTTGCAGTTTTTTCTGGTAAAACCAATGAAAAACTAATACCAGTTCAAGAGGAAACCGAAATAGTAACTATCGATGGATTTGTAAGTAAGCCTGAATTTGCTAAAAAAAGTCGTGGTGAACAGTTTTTCTTTGTCAATGATCGTTTTATAAAAAGTGGTTATTTGCACCATGCTGTAATGGCTGCTTATGACGGAATTTTAAAAGATGGTACTCAGCCTAGTTACTTTTTGAATTTAACGCTGCCACCTAATACCATTGATATCAATATTCATCCAACTAAAACAGAGATAAAGTTTGACGACGAACAAGCTTTGTATGCTATTTTGAGAGCTTCAATTAAGCATAGTTTAGGTCAGTTTAATGTTGCTCCTGTTTTAGATTTTGATCGCGATTCAAATTTAGATACGCCATATCATTATAAAGATTTAAATGGGTCCACACCTACAATTCAGATAGATGGAAACTTTAATCCGTTTTCTGAAGAGAAGCCTAGCAAGCAGTTTTCTACTTATAAAAAAACAGAATCAACTGCAAATTGGGAAAGTTTGTATGTGGGACTAAAGCACGAACCGCAAGAAATAGAAAATCTTACTTTTGAAAATGAAGAGATGACTTCGTCTTTATTTAATGACGAAGAAGTGGAACATTCAGTTCATAAGACCTATCAAATTCATAAAAAATACATTATTTCTTCAATAAAATCAGGAATGGTAATCGTAGATCAGCAGCGCGCTCATCAGCGTGTTTTGTATGAGCAGTTTTTAGTTAATATGACTGTGCATCAAGCTTCTAGTCAACAATTGTTATTTCCGTTAAATTTGTTTTATTCGACCACCGAAATGGAACTGATAGCTGGATTACAACTTTCACTAAGGAATACTGGTTTTGTTTTTGAAGAAAATAACGCTGACCATATTGTTATTTCAGGAATTCCTGTTAATGTAACTGAAAGTGAAGTTTCTATTATTTTCGAACAACTATTAAGTGATTTACAAGATGGAATTCCAGAAAGTAGTTTTAGTCAAAATGACACTATAGCAAAATCGATGGCGAAGAGTTTAGCCGTAAAAACTGGAACTCACTTAACAGAAAAAGAACAAGAAAATTTGGTGAATGGACTTTTTGCGTGCAAAGATCCCAACGTATCACCATTTCACAAACCCACTTTCATCACGATGCGTGTGGAAGATTTAGATAAAAAATTTGCAATATGAGAAACGTAACTGAAACCGTAAAACAATTAATTATTATTAATGTATTGTTTTTTGTGGGAACATTAGCATTAGGCGATGTCGCTTACAAATATTTAGCGCTGTATTTTCCGGAGAATCCTTTATTTCAATTCTGGCAACCTATTTCACACATGTTTATGCACGGTGGATATATGCATATTTTCTTCAATATGTTTGCATTATATTCTTTTGGATCTGCATTGGAAAGTATTTGGGGAAGTAAGAAATTCTTATTCTTTTATATTTCGTGTGGACTAGGAGCAGCTTTGTTGCACACGGCTGTAAATTACTATTATTTTGAAGGTGGTTTGAATACACTTATGGCGAACGGTTTCTCTAAACAAGAGGTTCTACAACTTTTGAGTGAGGGTAAAATAAATACCAAATGGCAAGAATTGCTATCGGTTTCTGATTTTAAAAATTTTACTGAAGCTTACATGGTTACTGCGGTAGGAGCATCAGGAGCTATTTATGGAACTATTGTAGCTTTTGCTTTTATGTTTCCTAATGCTGAGTTAGCTTTGATGTTTATTCCGGTGCCAATTAAGGCTAAATATTTTGTTCCAGGCATCGTTCTAGTCGATTTGTATTTAGGAATTTCAGGTCAATCTATTTTTGGAGGTGGCGGAATTGCTCATTTTGCTCACGTTGGTGGTGCTTTTTTTGGATTCCTTATTATGTGGTATTGGAAGAAAAACCAATTCAATGAAAATCGTTGGAATTAAGCAAAATATTAAATAGTGTACGATATGAATATAATTGATGACTTAAAATTGCAGTATAAAGTTGGGGGAATAGTGATAAAGCTCATCTTCTGGAATGTGGCGTTATTTGTAATTCCTTGGTTAATTTTCTCAATTTTGTCGTTGGTAGGAATTACTATCGATTATATGCAATACGTAAGTTTGTCATCAAATCCAGCGTTGTTAATTTGGAAACCATGGTCATTACTCACTTATGCTTTTTTTCATACCGGAATTATGCACATTCTTTTTAATTTGATTGTTCTGAATTTTGCTGGTCGATTGTTTATGACTTATTTTACAGGTAAGCAGTTAGTAGGCTTGTATTTTTTGAGTGCTATTTTTGCGGGAATTGTTTATATTTCTATATTTTATATTTTAAATATTAGTGCTCCTATAATAGGTGCTTCAGCGGCGATTATGGCCATTTTAGTGGCTACAACAACATACAATCCACTGATGGAACTTCGTTTGTTTATTATCGGAAATGTAAAGTTGTGGCATGTAGCTGCGGTAATTATACTAGTTGACTTAATGCAATTGCGATCCGAAAACATGGGCGGGCATATTTCGCATCTTGCCGGAGCATTTTTTGGTTTTATATTTATTAAATTGCTTCAAAATGGAACTGATTTAAGTAAAATTGTTTCTTCATTTTTAGATTTTTTCACTAATTTGTTTCGAAAACAAAAGGCAACACCGTTCAAAAAAGTACACAAGAATTATAATAAGCCGCTTGAGAAAAGTGTTTCAAAAATAATTACGAAAGACAAATCGCAACAACAAATTGATGAGATTTTAGATAAAATTAGTCAGTCTGGGTACGATAGTTTAAATAAAGAAGAAAAAGAATTTCTATTCAGAGTAGGGAAGTAGTAATAGTTGAGAGTAATAAATTGTCGCAACTAGTAGATTTTATTTTTTGGAAATACAAAAATATAGGAAATGAAAAATCTGTCATGGTTTAATAAAGTAATGTTTTTTTTGAATATCTTACTTATTCTCGTGACTGTAGTTGCTTATGTTTTACCTTTTTTAGCGCCTAAATCATTTCCGCTCTTATCAGTTCTTACGCTGTTCATGCCGCTTTTTTTTGTTCTTAATGCATTGTTGTTTATCTATTGGGCATTTCAGTTCAAGAAGCAGTTGATTGTTTCTGGTTTGGTTTTGCTGTTAGGAATTACATTTATAAATAAATTCTACAAATTCTCTGTTCCAAATTTCCCTAAAGAAGAAAAAGATTTCACGGTAATGAGCTATAATGTCCGTTTGCTGAATGTATTCAAATGGATTGATAGAGATGACGTGCCTTTGGATATTGTGGGATTCATAAATGATAAGAATCCAGATATATTGTGTATACAGGAATATGCGCCTTCTGCTAATATTGATTTAAAAGTATATCCACATCGTTACATTTTTACAACGGGTATTAAGATTAAATCTGGTCAAGCTATTTTTTCTAAATTTCCCATTATAAATGAGGGTAATATTATTTTCCCTAACTCTAATAACAATGTTGTTTTTGTAGATATCAAAAAGGGTAAAGACATTATTAGAGTTTATAATATGCACTTGCAATCCATTAAAATTTCGCCTGATGTCAATGAGATTGACGAAAATATTGACGTCATAGATCAGCAAAAATCACAAAAGCTTTTTTTACGTATCAGTAAAGCATTCAAGCAGCAACAGCAACAAGCAGAGATTTTTCGTAAGCATAAAATGGAATGTACGTATCCAATTATAATATGCGGAGATATGAATAATAGCGCGTTCTCGTATGTGTACCGAAGTATTAAAGGGAATATGAAAGATACTTTTGAAGAGGCTGGAAGTGGCTTTGGAGCTACTTACAAATTCAGGTATTATCCTGCACGTATCGATTATATTTTTGCTGATGAAAAAATGATTGTCAAAAACTTTGAGAGTTTTCCGGATTTTGTTAACTCAGACCACTTTCCAGTTTTAGCTAGATTATCGTACGAATAGAGTTATTTTAATTTCTACTTTACTAGTATTGTTTGTTCTCTCAAATAATCCATTGCGTATTTGCCTTCGTTAAAAAGCAAATCTAAAACACTAAGATTATTGATGAAACCAAATTTGTCATCAAAAACTTGAGTATATTTTCCAAATTCTGAAGTGTCTTTTTTTCCTTCAACTAGATGTCTAAAGTCGCTGGTTGTATTGTGATCAACTTCATGAAAATACTCCGTAGTTCTGTTGCATTCCACTTTCATGCGTAAGCATTTAAAGACTATTTCCAATGCTTCAAAATTCAAATCTAATAGAAATTCATGTTTCTTTTCGAAAACAGGTCTTAGGTCATCTTCAAAAAATTCAAAAAAAGGCGAACTACGGTAGGCAGCTTCAAAAGATTTGAAATGCTGTTTTTGCCAGTCAAAATCAGTTTCAATTCTGATATCTTTGGTTTTCTGACGATTTTCTTTCGAGTGTTTTATTGGAATATTTAACAGTTGAATTCCGTTTGGACTGTAGATGTATGTGCGATTCCTATTAGTTTGTTTTTGAAAATTATCCTCTATTTCAAACGTTATATTCTCCGATTGAGCCATCACTACAAAATGACTAATTGATGGGAAATAGGTGGGATGTAATAAAGTATCCATTTGCTGATTCGTTTGAAATTTAAATTTTAAGGTTCAAAATCATTTTAAACCTTAAAATTTAATTAATTGTATTTACACTTTTGCCTGTTTTCTTTTTTTCCAAAAATATTCACCTACAAAGAAAATGACTAGACCCAGTAAGAATAATTTAAAATAAGATTGCGGTTGACCGTCACCGCTAACGGTAGTAAAAACTCTATCCCAACGAATTTTGTTTATACCTTTTCCGTTAGGATCAATACTTAACCAAATAAAAATTGGTTTTCCTACAATATGGTTTTGAGGCACAAACCCCCAATAACGGCTATCTTCAGAGTTGTGACGGTTGTCTCCCATCATCCAATAGTAATTTTGAGCAAATGTATAAGTAGTAGCTACTTCGCCATTAATTTTAATTACCGATCCATCTACCTTTAAATCGTTATTCTCGTAATCTGATATTATGGCTCTGTAAAAGGGCAATGTTTCTAACGTTAATGGAACTGTTTTTCCTTGCTCTGGAATATATATCGGGCCATAATTATCGCGATTCCATTTGTTGATATGTGGGAAAACACTATTATCAACATTCTTACTGATTTGTCTTGTTACAGAAGAAATTCCAGGTGTGTTTCTGAATTTTTGAGCTCCATCTTCCGTTAAAGCATTTAAGAAAAGCGTATCTCTTTTTGTGTCATTTGTAAAAAAAGCTGGATCTGTAATGTCTAAATCTTTAAATAAATATTCAAGATTTACAGGAGTTTTACCATCAAGTGCAATTTTATAAGAAAACTGAGGTTTTGCTCTTTGTGGTAATTGTAATAATTGCCCATCGATGTAAATTAAGCCATCTCTAATGGATAAGGTGTCGCCTGGAATACCTACGCATCTTTTTACATAATTTGATTTTTTATCAACAGGTTTGTAAGCGCGTCTTTTTGATGTGTCATAAAACTTGTAAACGGTATCAACAGGCCAGTTGAACACAACAATATCTGTTCTATCAATATTTTGAATTCCCGGCAATCTCATGTAGGGTAGTTGTGGGTAGGTAAGATAGGATTTTATTTTAGTTAAAGGAATAGAGTCATGAACCATTGGGAGTGCTATAGTTGTCATAGGAACTCTTGCCCCGTAATTCATTTTACTTACAAATAAAAAGTCACCTACTAATAAAGATTTTTCTAATGAAGAGGTAGGAATTGTGTACGGTTGTATAAAATAGGTGTGCACAATAGTTGCAACAATTACTGCAAAAAGTAATGAACTAATAGTGTCAGCAGTCTTGTTTTGAGGAGTTAGGCTTCTGTCTGCTACATATTCTAGTTTTTGTGTGTAGTTCACATAGTAAATGTAAAATCCAAGAGTTACAATTCCTAAAAAGGTATCTAAGGCAGATCGTTTTCCAAAGCTGCGTAACGTTTCAACCCAGATAACGGGGAACATAATCAAGTTGATAATTGGAATAAATAGTAAAACGGTCCACCAAGTAGGACGTTTTATTATTTTCATTAATACAATTGCGTTGTAAACGGGAATTGCTGCTTCCCAACGTTTCCTTCCAGCACTTTCATACAATTTCCAAGTACCTAAAAAGTGAACAATTTGAAGAAGTAGAAAAAATACAAACCACTGATATGCTGACATAATATATTTTTTTTGAATTATAAAATTGGCAACTTAGAAAGTTTGCCAGTTCTTATTTTTGATTTATTCTATTGATAAAGCTATTTAAAATAGTACTCTTTAGAACTTAATTATATTTTAAATTTAAAACTCTAATACATCTTTCATTGTGAAAATTCCTTGTTTTCCAACAATCCATTCTGCTGCAATTACAGCTCCTAGAGCAAAACCTTCGCGATTGTGCGCGGTATGTTTAATCTCGATAGCATCAACAGCTGAATTATAAGTTACAGTGTGAGTGCCCGGAACAGTTCCAATGCGTTTTGTTTCTATATGAATTTGTTCAGCTGATGCGTTATCTAATGTCCATTCTTTATAGGCACTATTTTCGATCACACCTTTCGCTAAGGAAATTGCTGTTCCGCTTGGTGCATCTAGTTTCTGAGTATGGTGAATTTCTTCCATCTGCACCGAATAAGAATTAAATTTAGACATGATTTTTGCCAAATATTCGTTGATTTCAAAGAAAATATTTACGCCTAGACTAAAATTAGAACTAGAAATAAATCCACCATTTTTAGCCATACACAATTGTGCCATTTCGTCGTAATGCTCCAGCCATCCTGTGGTTCCAGATACAACCGGCACGTTAGCATTAAAACAGCTAGAGATGTTTTCTACTGCAGCCATTGGAACACTGAAATCAATTGCGACATCAGCAATTGAAAGTCCTTCAAAGGTGTTGTTTTCGTCTTTTTTCAAAACAATTTCGTGACCTCTTTCAAGTGCTATTCGCTCAATTACTTGACCCATTTTTCCGTATCCTAAAAGCGCAATTTTCATTATATTATTTTTTTAATTTTGTATAATTGATCGTTCCTGTCAGTAAGAATACTATCAAACTTCCAGCAAAGAAACCAGCAAAGAAATCGTTCATTCGAAACGAATCCAAAGCTTTAAAATGAGAGTAATTCATAATATTAATTAGCAGTAAAACTGCAGTGATACCGAAGAAATATTTTTTTCCTATTTTATTTATTAATGGCATATTTAGCAGTTGTTTGACTTCTTCGATTCCTAATTGCAGCTACTATTAGAAATTGTAATTAAGAGTTAGTCCTACGTTTGTTTTTAATGTTACATCGTTAGGATAGATAAATGGTTTCACTGACAAATTCTCGTCTACATTAAATTGTATTAAGGCCGCATCTACATTGGCATCGATAATGTTTAAGGCGTAAAATGCCAAAGTAACAAGAGCAGATAAATCTCGGTTGCGTTGATAAAATTTTTGTCCCGCAATTAATCTGTTATTGTCTAAAAACGCTAAATCATCAGTAACATATCCTTCCAGTCTACTTTTGTAAGCATCTCTATATTTATGATAATTTTTATTGTTGCTAATATAAAAATACATACTAGTTCCTAAAGCTCCATAAACTAGAGGGATTTTCCAATATTTTTTATTGTAAGCCTGACCTAAACCTGGTAAAACAGCAGAGAAAAAAGCAGCTTTTGCTGGCGTAAGAGGATCAATATCATTTGATTTTAAACTGTCTTTAGCCACAAGAACTGCGTCAGTTTTTGTTTGCGCAAAAACTGTTGCAGTTCCCATGGTAACAAAGAATAGAACTATGAAAATAATTTTATTCACTTATTCGTTTATTAATTTGATAATTCTATTGAAGTCTTCTTCAGAATGAAATGGAATGGTGATTTTTCCTTTTCCGTTTCCAGCCACTTTTACATCAACCTTAGTTCCAAAATAATTAGTGAAAGTGCTTTTTTGAGACTCTGCAATTTCAAATGAAGCTGTTTTTACTTTACCAGCAGGTTTTGGTTTTAAACTTTCTTGATAGTTTTTGACCAAAGCTTCAGTATCGCGCACAGATAGATTTTGGCTTACAATTTTTTGATAAATATCTGTTTGTATGTCTTGGTCTTCAATATTGATTATGGCGCGACCATGTCCCATACTAATGAAGCCATCGCGAATTCCTGTTTGGATGATTGGATCTAACTTTAAAAGACGCAAATAATTCGCGATTGTGGATCGTTTTTTACCAACACGTTCGCTCATTTGTTCCTGTGTCAACTGAATTTCGTCAATCAATCGTTGGTACGAAAGCGCAATTTCTATCGGATCTAAATCATGACGTTGAATGTTCTCCACCAATGCCATAACAAGTGATTCATTGTCATTTGCGATTCTGATGTAAGCAGGAACCGTTTTTAATCCAACTAAAGTCGAAGCACGAAGACGTCTTTCTCCTGAAATTAATTGGTATTTATTAAAATCTAACTTTCGAACAGTAATGGGTTGAATTACGCCTAATTCTTTTATAGAAGTGGCTAATTCTCTTAGTGATTCCTCATTGAAATTACTCCTAGGCTGAAACGGATTTATTTCAATAGCTTCAATTTCAAGCTCAATGATATTTCCCACGACCTTATCTGCATTTTTATCTTCTACCGATTTTATATCGTTTTCAGGATCTTTTAATAATGCGGATAATCCTCTTCCTAAAGCTTGTTTTTTTATTGCCTTTGCCATAAAATTATTTGCTATTTTTCTTTATAACTTCTTGAGCAAGATGCAGGTAGTTAATTGCCCCTTTACTTGTAGCGTCATAGTTTATAATGCTTTCGCCAAAACTTGGTGCTTCACTCAACTTCACATTTCTTTGGATGATGGTTTCAAAAACCATATCGTTAAAGTGTTTTTGAACCTCCTCAACTACCTGATTGGATAAACGTAATCTTGAGTCAAACATGGTTAATAATAGTCCTTCGATATCTAAATCTGGATTATGTACTTTTTGGATACTTTTTATCGTGTTTAGTAATTTCCCTAAGCCTTCTAACGCAAAATACTCGCATTGTATTGGAATAATTACTGAATCAGCAGCTGTTAAAGCATTTAGAGTCAACAAACCTAATGATGGTGCGCAATCGATGATGATAAAATCGTACTCATCTTTAACACTTTCCAAGGCTGTTTTGAACATATATTCTCTGTTCTCCTTGTCTACTAATTCGATTTCGATGGCAACTAGGTCAATGTGAGCAGGTATAATGTCAACATTTATAGCAGTGCATTTTATAATAGCCTCTTTTGGTGTGTGACTATGTTCTAGAATTTGATACGTACCTATTTCAATAGATTCAACATCAATTCCTAAGCCGGAACTAGCATTTGCCTGTGGATCAGCATCAATAAGTAATACTTTTTTTTCTAAAACTCCTAATGAAGCAGCAAGATTAACTGATGTGGTAGTCTTTCCAACGCCTCCTTTTTGATTAGCAATCGCAATGATTTTGCCCATTATTTTTTCTAAATTTTGAACCGTAAAAATACAATTATTTATGGTTATTGAAAATCTATTTTGTTAACATTTGTTAATGTCTGATTCCTTGACTTTTGTACAAGAATTAAATTTTTGTAATACTTTGACAGAAGATGTGCTTAAGATTTTTTTGCTTCTATCATTCGGTTAATGCTATAGTTTGAAAAAAGTAAACAAAGATTATAAATGAGAATAAACTCCAGAAATCATAGTGATAATTACATCATAAAAAGTTGAAGTTTCCAATTTTTTGAGGATTTTTCTGTTCGTTTCAAAAAAATATTGACATTTTAAATAAAGGTAATAACTTAGATATTAGAAAAAGATAGGGGTTTATGTAGCTTATTATTAGTATTTTGTAAATATATTATAGATATGTTATTTTAATCTTTAAATATTTTTTCTATGAGTGAAACGCAAAAAATTAAAACTTGTATGACCTGCTAATAAGGATAATTTTTTTGATATAATCGATACAGTTTTTTGAGCTGTTATTTTGGACTTCCACAGCAAGATATTGAAGCTAGATTATCGAAATGTTCAAATCCAATTGCTTTTTAGAGATTCTCAAGTGGCGAAACTCATGATAAAAACTCCAGAAATTAGAGTGTTGCATGCTGACATAAATACGATACATAAGGCTTTTGAATAGATGCCGAGCTAAAGTATTCATAATTGTCTTCCAGATTAGCAAAGTCTTTTGAAAAAAGTACAAATCGTTGCTTTTAGATAGGGTTGGAATGGCTTCAAATACTTTGGTTCACAATTTCTTCTTTGAAATTGTGAACTGATTTTTTTTCAAGCAAGTATTAAATAATAAAACTTCATCGAATTAAAGTTAAATGTTTAGAAATTAATTAGGTGATTTTTATAAGTTACAACACGTATAGTTGCAGCTCTACTTTTTAATAGTATAAAAAATTAAAAAATAGGAATTATGGAGACTTCACCTGCATGTATAAGAGGTTAATGCGTATGCTATTTGCATCGATAATTTCGGCAATTTTGATGTTGGTGGAGATATAATGACTGCCATTCAAAAAAAGCGCTATAATTGGTTTTACAGCAGCTCTTTATTCCAAGTTTAATTTAGCCGTTAATTCGCAAAGTATTGTATACCAACATTGATTTCGTTTTGATACTGGTTTATGGAATAATGGGTCGGGAAATAATAAATGTTTCCCGGGTACTAATTTTTTTGCGGGAATAAAGTAGCGGATTTTGATAGGGATTTTGCTCCGTTAGTCAAAGCACGAATTGGCGGTGGTCAAATTAAAACTAATTCTGATGCAGTTATAAACTATGTTAGTGTCATTGCAGATGAGTTAAATGTGCTTACTAAACCTAGTGATAAAGTGATAGAGCGTGAAAGTGTCAAAATGGGTGCGATTTTAAGAGTTTATAGTCAGCAGGATAACTGGTTCAAAATAAGGTCAGATGAAAAATGGGTTAGTAAAAAGGACTTAAAAGTTGATTGATAGTGATTGCGCTAGAATTTTTGTTCGAATTTTTTTAGTAAGTAAGTATTATGTGATTGATTCGAAGTATTTCAAAAGAAAAGAGTCCCAATTAGTGGAAATTGGGACTCTTTTTATATTAAACTATAAAGATGATTATTCCTTTGCAGCTAGATATCTTTCAGCATCAAGGGCAGCCATACAACCGGTACCAGCAGCAGTAATTGCTTGACGATACACATGATCTGCTGCATCACCCGCTACAAAAACACCTTCAACATTTGTCTTTGAACTTCCTGGTGTATTAACAATATATCCTGTTTCATCTAACGTAATATATTCTTTAAAAATATCAGTATTAGGTTTGTGTCCTATTGCTACGAAGAAGCCTGTTGCTGGAATATCAAACGTTTCCCCAGTAGTTTTGTTCAAAGCCTTAACTCCAGTAACTACTTGTTCATCTCCCAATACTTCAACGGTATCATGGTTCATTAATATCGTAATATTTTCAGTTTTGCGAACGCGAGCCTCCATAATTTTTGATGCTCTAAATTTTTCGCTTCGTACTAACATCGTTACTTTTTTACAAAGTTTAGATAAGTAATGAGCTTCCTCACATGCTGAATCACCAGCACCAACAATTACTACTTCTTGATTTCTATAGAAAAATCCGTCACAAACAGCACAAGCTGAAACTCCACCACCCATTTTTAAATAGTGCTGTTCTGAAGGCAATCCTAGATATTTAGCTGAAGCGCCTGTAGAAATAATAACTGATTCACAATGCAATTCTTTTACATCATTTATCCAAACTTTAAAAATATCTCCCGAAAAATCAACTTTGGTAGCCCAGCCATCGCGCACATCAGTACCAAAACGCTGCGCTTGGGCTTGTAAACCCACCATCATTTCTGGACCTGTGATTCCCTCAGGATTTCCAGGCCAGTTTTCTACTTCATTAGTTGTAGTAAGTTGGCCTCCAGGCTGCATACCTTGATATAAAACGGGGAAAATATTCGCTCTAGCGGCATAAATAGCTGCAGTATAACCAGCAGGACCAGAACCTATAATAAGACATTTAATTTTTTCGATAGTATCTGACATAACAAGATTTTATTATAATTTTTTATGATTGCAAATGTATGTTTTTTATTAAAATTTGTTTCATAACTACCATCATAATTAACTATTAAAAAATAATTATAATCAATTTAAAATTATTCCTTGTATAACGAAATAAAGTTTTATATTTGCACCCGATTACGGGGTGTAGCGTAGCTCGGTTATCGCGCCTGCTTTGGGAGCAGGAGGCCGCAGGTTCGAATCCTGCCACCCCGACAAAAAGCCGAACATAATGTTTCGGCTTTTTTTGTATAATAATTTCACGCTTATGTATACAGTTTACATTCTTTTTAGCAAAACTTCCTTGAAATATTATACAGGACAAACAAACAATCTTGAAGACAGATTAAATAGACATAATTCTGGTTTAAGTGTATCTACTAAATCGGGAAAGCCATGGACTTTAATTCATCAGTTACAATTTAATACGCGATCTGAAGCCTTACAAATAGAGAGTAAAGTTAAAAAAAGAGGTGCTAAAAGGTATTTGGAGGACATTACCTTATTGTAAAATTTAATTAATATTATCGGTTGTAGCGTCCCGCAATGGCGGGAAGGCCGCAGGTTCGAATCCTGCCGCCCCGACAAAATGCCGAACAGAGTGTTTCGGCTTTTTTTTGTATAATAATTTTAGAGAGACGTAATTTTTAATTCTTTTTCAAGCGATTTTATAAAGTATTGTAAAGATCTAAAAGCTAAAGAATTTTATTATTTTAATTTCTTAATCAATTTAGCTTCATCTAAAAACTTGCTTATCTCTATTTTTGGACTGCCTAAAAGTTGAATTTCAGATTTATTTATAGCGTCGATAATCACTTCTTTTTCCACAAATAAGCTGCAGTTGGTGTAGCTTTCAGTGGTTATAGTAGCGCTTACTGTGTTTAATTTATTTCCGGTAAATGAAGCATTATTATCTAAGCGAATAGCTGCGCTTGTTGCATTTCCTTCCACAGTAGCACTCGATTTTTGATACTGATCTACTTTCAAAACATCTGTAATAACTAATGCTTTCAAAGAAGCATTTTTATTCAATTGGATTGTCGTGTTTTCAGATTTTAAATTTAATTCTGTTTTTGTTTTGTCTCCTGCTTGAAGAACAAAATTTTGAGTCTTAACATTTATGAATAGTTTAGAGGAGTCAAATGCATTTATAGTAACTTTATCTAGCAAAAGTTCTTGAATTGCATTTATAGAAGACTCGTTTTTTGAAGAAATCAAATTCAAATTATCAGTATAGGTCACTCGTACAATCATTTTTTTATAACTACTAGCCAGCTGAGTAGTGTAAATTCGTAAAGTTTTGTTGTATTGTTCCAATGAAATGATCTCGTGAAGATTTTCGTCAGCTTCAATTTTAACTTCTGCTTTTTCTCCTCTCTCTAAGTGTACTTCAAGATTATCTTCAATTACTAATTCTTGAAAATTATCAATGTCACGACGCTCTGTAGTAACTATTTTTGAACCCTTTATTTTTTCCTTTTTCTGCGCTAATAATACTGTTGTAGACAAAACAAGTAGAAGCAATGTAATATATTTTTTCATAACAATTTGTATTAGAGTAGTCACAAATATAAAGAAATCATAATCGTTGTAAGGGGTAATTTTGTATTTTAAAGAAATTATTTTAGTAGTCTATCTTTTTATTTACAGAAGGTTTTCTCCTTTTACTATTCATTATTTTTATTTTCGATTCTTTCAGATTTTTAAATATATAACCATAGTTACTTAGTAGTGACGCTTCTGTTGCAAAAAAAAACATCCATACTGGTGGATGTTTTTAATGTTCTAATTGGTAATTTTATTGCTTATCAACGCTACCGCCGGAATGAACCATTTTACGAATTGTTTGAGGCTGGTTTTTGTATGAGATATTACTTCCACTAGTAGCAGTTGCATTCAAATTCACAATAGGGTGAACACGAATTGTTGAACCACTGGACGATTTTGCAATTATATCATTAACTAATAGTGAACCCGCATTTATAGAACTTCCGCTTGATGCTAAAGCTTCTAGATTTAGTGCCATTCCTTCTAAAGTTATTGAGCTTCCACTGCTCGATTTACTATGTATATTATCTGATTTAACATTTACATTGATTGTTGCGGCGCTAGAAGTTCTAAAAGATATATTTTCGCTTCTCAATGTATTGACACTGTTAATCGTTGCCGCACTTGAAGCAGATAACTCTTCAATTATTGGCGTTTTTACGATGACTTTTTTTGATTCGATATTAAAAAAAGAGTTGTAATCACACGCCACAATAAGAACGCCATTTTCTACTCTGGTCGTAATGTGTTTTTGCAAATTATCATCCGCTTCAACGCTTATTGCAGTATTATCGCCTTGTTCAATAACAAGATCGATAGCATTACTCACTTCTACACTTTTGAAAGTTCCATCTATGCGACGATTTTCAATGGTTACGTTGCCACTTCCCTTTATCGAATTCAGATTTATCGATTGGTTACAAGATGCAAAAAGTAAGGCTGTTAAGGTAACCAGGATGAATTTTGTAATTATTGTGATGATTTTTAACATGACTAATTCGTTTTAATGATGATGCCGTCTTTATTTATTTTCAATTCCTTGAACTTTTTATCAGAATTAGTAATAGAATCTTTCTTTATTGAAATTCCCTTTTGATTTATCGTTACTGAAGTCTTAGTATCATCATTCGTATCAATTACAACATCACCATAGTCGCCTGTACTATCTTCAGCGCCATTTAGTACATCGTCATTTTCTGTGTTAGCACAATTTATACAGATTATTTTATTTTGACCTACTTTATAAACTTCGTTTTGTCCTGGATTCCATAAAAAATAATCACTATCAGTTCTATCATAATCTCTCATAGAATCATCTGGTTTGATCAACGTCCCTTTTGGCAAATATAAAGTGATTTCAATTTCTTGATCTCTGTATTTATTTTTTAAATCCGTCAGTAAGTAGTTGTCTAAAACTAACTGATTTCCCATGATTGTATAACCATATTTTATTTGCTCCGCTCTTTTTTTGGCCTCAGCTAAAGATTTTCCTTTGGCTTCTTTCTCAATTTGAATGTAAGGCAATTTTTCATCTGTTTTTTCTATTTTGAATCTAACTTCATTAGAATAAATGATATCTATTCCAGTAGAATCCTGGGTTATCATAAAATTATTGCGCTCTTCTACGTTCTTAGCAAAATAATCGTTGTGTTTGAATTTTATGAAAAGTGTATCAGTAGGGTTTAGATTAAAAGTTTCTTTTTTTACTACTCTACCATCAGCGGCGAACGCAGTTGCTTGTTTTACTGCAATGGAGATCGCTAATGAAACAGCAATTATCCATAGCGCAAGCAAGGTGTATTTTGCAATATTACCAATAGATTTCATGTTAGGAGCTAAAAGTTTAAATCCTAATAATGTTAGAAAAAAGAAAGGAATTCCAACAGCAAAAAACATCAAAAGTCCAAAAGCCCATATAGGATAATCAGTAAAATTCCCGGCTTCAATAAAACCTTGCCAAGGGAAATCTATAAAGACTCCAGAACCTAATGTGAAAATTCCAACCAACAGAAAAAATAAGGTTGTTATTCCCGTAATTATTAAAATTACACCTAGGAATTTAGCGAAAATCTTAAAAATGGTCAAGATGAAGTCGCCGAAAGAATTTCCTAATTTGCCTGCGCCAGTTTTAATTTGGTTTCCGTACTTGTCATAATCTGCATTTTTTATTTTGTCAGAAACGTTATCAAATTCTTCTCTTACTTTTTTTTCAATGTTCGAGATGTTAACTGGCTCCCCAGTCATTTCTAGTTTTTCTGACGTAGTAACAGCTTCAGGTACTACAATCCAAAGAATAATGTACGCAATGATTCCTGTACCAAATCCCCAAACTAAAAGTATCAATGCTAAACGAATCCACACAGTATCAATCCCAAAATAGTATCCTAAACCGGATGCAACACCACCAATCATTCCTTTTTCCTTATCGCGGTACAATTTTTTTGTTCTCGTACTATATGTTTTGTTGTAAGTTGGCCCAGTTGTGCCGTCATCTTCAATTATGTAATCTTCGGGCTGTCCCATTACGGCAATAACCTCATCTACATCTTTCAACCCTATTACGTGCTTATCTGTTTTTTGCTTTTCGTTCAACAATTCCGAAACACGCATTTCAATATCTTTTATGATTTCGTCATGACCAGAAGAGTTTGATAGTGATCTTTTTATTGCGTCAAAATAGCGCGTTAGTTTTTGGTATGCATCTTCATCTATGTGAAAAAACATTCCACCTAAGTTTATATTTACAGTTTTGTTCATGACTATTGTTTTTGGTTGGTTATAAGGTTTACGGCATCAGATAATTCAGTCCAAGTGCCAGTTAGTTCGTTCAAAAAAGTTTGTCCTATTTCGGTAAGTCCGTAATATTTTCTAGGTGGTCCTGATGTTGATTCCTCCCAGCGATAGTTCAGTAATCCGTCGTTTTTTAGTCTTGTTAGTAGCGGATAAATAGTTCCCTCCACGACTAATAACTTTGCATCTTTCAAAGTGTCCAGTATTTCCGATGTGTAAGCATCTTTTTCTTTCAATACAGATAAGATGCAAAACTCGAGAACACCTTTGCGCATTTGGGCTTTTGTGTTTTCAATGTTCATAATTGCTTTTTGTTTTTAGTTGATTAAACTGTTCATTTTTTGATTAATGTGCCAGTTTGGTTACCTGGCTTGTGATGATTTAATTTTTTTTAGGAGCTAATCCCGCTTTCCATTACAATCCACGCTCAAAAACGTGGGATTTCCATTGCAATCGGGGCTAGGATATTCGGTCTGTCAATGCGTCTCTTTATTTAATCATATTTTTGTTTCTACTTAATAAAAGGAATCGTTATGGGATAGCTAAAGTTTTCTCCATTTGAGGTTTTAATAGCGGCATAAATAATTAAAAAGAACTCAGCTATTTTCAAAAGTCCAAAAATGGTTAGACATACTATTCCAACGGTTAAGAATCCAATATTGGCTTCAAAGTTAAAGTTAGAAAATTCAAAATCATGATTATTCATTAAGGCATTAAGCGACATGTCTTTGAATATTGAAATTAGAAAAGAAGGAATTGCTATCATAAGTAAAACTAAAGAATACAATAATAAACTCAATTGAAAATTTAGGACTTGTTTTCCGTTATGATTCACAAATTCCGATTCCTCTTTTTTAGTACTCCATAAAATTATTGGAAAAATATAATTTCCGAAAGGAATAAAGTATTGAGTAAGTGAACTCAAATGTGTAAATGTAGCAATGTTTTTTTCCGTAGTTGATTCCATTTTGTTTGATTTTTTGATGATGATTGAAACTTCGAAAGAAATTGCTAAATTGTCTGCCTAGTAATTTCTTATGCAAATATATATCTAAAAGACAGTATATTGTTTCGCATAGTACTGAATGTTAACAAAAAATTAACAATTGTATTTTATATGTATGCATACTATTTTTTTGTATTTTAGCAAAAAACCACTGATGATGAAACTAACCGTATCAAAACTTAACAACTTTTTATTATTCAAATTACCTTCAGCATTTATCTGCGGAGTGCGTGTAAAAGCGATAGATGAGGAAAGATGTATCGTCTCTGTAAAACACAGATGGATTAATCAAAACCCCTTTAACTCGATGTATTTCGCTGTTCAAGCAATGGCTGCTGAACTTTCTACAGGCGCTTTAGTGATGTATCAAATTCAAAAGTGTGATAGGAAAATATCGATGTTAGTGGCTAACAACAAAGGAAATTTTACAAAAAAAGCTACTGGACGAATTACTTTTGTTTGCAACGACGGACATCTTATCGAAAAAGCAATTCAAGAAACAATAGCTACAGGCGAGGGGCAGACCTTCTGGATGAAATCCGTTGGAACGGATGAAAAGGGAATTCAAGTTTCCGAAATGGATTTTGAGTGGAGTGTAAGAGCCAAATAGAAATTTTTTAAATACGCTAGTAATACAAAATGCCTCTGAATTTCAGAGGCATTTTTCTTTTATTCTATTTCTAGACGTTTAGATTAGCATTTTTTACCAGAACCAGAATCGCATTTTTTTCCTTCTGCTTTGCACTTTGCTTGACATTTTGCTACTTCAGCTGCAGTCATGCCTTTTGTTTTTGAGTCTTTTTTAGCACAACAAGATTCTTTTTTTGCTTTTTCTTTAACTACAGTTTTGCCTTCTTGAGCACTAATAGAGATTGTAAAAAATGCAATTGCAATAAATGATATTACCTTTTTCATTGTATAAATTTTAAATTGGTTTCTTTTTTATTAGATACTATTCTGAAAAATAGTACCCAAATATAGATAATTATTCAAATATAAGGTCAAATTTCTAATTAATATTTCCTTAATATTTAGTTTTGTATTGCTATTGTAATTTTATGTAAATAGCGTTTTATTTTTAAAGAATTAAGTTTGTTTTTTTGAGCTCAAAAGAGGAGAATATAGGACCGCTTTTAGTCAAAAAAAACTCCTCAATTAAGAGAAGTTTTTAAAGTTTAAAAAGAAGCGTGTACTTATCTAACGATAATTTTCTTACTGATGTTTCCTTTGGTAGTTTTTAGTTTTACAATATACACGCCTGAAGTCATACTTTGAACTTGAATTTTAATGTTTGTTTGTTCCTTATCGGTCACTTTCCAGTTAGCAATTGCTTTTCCTTGTATGTCAAAAAGAGATGCTGTTTCAACTGTGTTGTCTTTCATGTTATTTGCAATAGTCAAAATTTTGCTGGATTGCGTGTAATGTATAGCAATTGCATTTTCAAAAGTGGCATTTTTAATACCAAGAGTTTTAACAGTAAAACGCAAGGAGAACCGATCATTTACAATTCCTTCTGTAAGTTCTATTTCAAACAAAGCGTCGTTGATGGGGTGGTGTATATCGGTTTCAGCATCATAAATATAGACTGATTGGTTGGTATCAAAATTTTCCAAAGCATCGACTCCAAAAGACACTTTACCGGCTGTTTCTATTCGAACGCCAATAGGGAAGGAGGCATTTTTATCAAAATACCCTTCTCCTTGTATGGCTAATTCATTTTCACCATTCAATAAGTACATATCACTTGGTGAGTTGTCTATATTATAAGCATCGTAACCATCATTCATTTCGCTATTCGCTTGCTCATCCATAAAGGCTATTAAAACTTGTCTATGGTAGGTTTTGGTATGATAATTAAAACCTAAACGAATTCTTTTGTGTGTGTCTTTTTCAACAACATCATTGGAATTGTCTCTATATATTGTCTGTTTTTGATTGTTGTTTTTTGGTTTTACTTTGTACATCACTTGCGAATTTGGTGTGTCGTTTTCTTTTATAAAAGCTCTTTGACTATTATTAAAAGTAACTGCAGCACTAGATACGTTTTTACCAATCACAAAAAATCCTTGTCCTACTGGGATAAATTGTTTTGGGGCAAGTCTTAATGTTGTACCAGCACCACTAATAAAATCTATTCCAACTGAACTTGGGGGTAATCCTCCCGATAAATTTCGGATGGCATAACCACCTTGATAATCTCGTAGGATGTGGGTATTGTTACTAGTGTAGTGTTCCCAGAAATAGAGTCCGCCATCGATAGCAGGATTTGCATCAGAGTTTTTTATTGAGCTAATGTTATCATTTATAAATTTATTAGCATCTAGTGAAGACGGATAGGGGTTACCTGTTAATAATAATTGATCATGATTAACAGTGTTGCTTATAGTACCATTATTTGGTTTTCCAACGAAAGTGTAGTTTTGAGTTGAAGTACTAGTACCACTTCCTTTTAACGTAAAACCTTTTCCTACGTCTAATGAACCATTTTCTCCTATTCTAGTCCAATTGGCATAAACACTCGGTAAATTATCAAATTTATAAACCCAATATCGCGCTAAACTTATTTGGTTTGCTGTTGATGATCCATCATAGCCTTCTATCCAATTTATAGATTTAGGATTAGCAGGATCAGTTCCGTCATGTAGCAATTCTTTTAAGGTAAAAGCTTGATTATTTGCATTAGAATTAATTTTACTAACCGGTGAACTCCAGTAATTGTAATTGAACTTATTGGATTGTCCTTGCTGGTCTCTTTCAATTGAACCTTTGCTTGTTGGGTCTAGCTCACT
This sequence comes from Flavobacterium galactosidilyticum, assembly GCF_020911945.1. Taxonomy (NCBI): domain Bacteria; kingdom Pseudomonadati; phylum Bacteroidota; class Flavobacteriia; order Flavobacteriales; family Flavobacteriaceae; genus Flavobacterium; species Flavobacterium galactosidilyticum. The sequence continues at coordinate 3,405,419 of NZ_CP087135.1, read as the reverse complement.
ATCAGTGGTTTGTAGTAATTGTGACATGCCTTGCAAATCTATTTTTCCGTCTAGTTTTAAATAATGAGAAACTTCAATTTTAGTATCATTAGTAGCGGTTACTGTATTATTTTCAACAAGTAATCCTAGAACTGTTTTGTTTCCTGTTGAGATTATATTATGATTTGTTTTTACAATGTTCCAATCAATGTAAGTTTTAACGTCTACTCCTAATGAATTTGGTATGTTCCAAATATCTCCATGAGACCAAGTTGCATTATTTTCCCATACATTATCTGTTAATGTAGTATAAGGTAATGGAGCTGTTTCAGGTTGGGCAGTAGTAATACCTGTTAATTTACCATCGCGTGAATTAGTACTTTTATCTATCAAATGACCATTTACAATATCACTAGATTGAACCATCTGGTAATATCCTTCTAAATTTCCCCAGTTTATCCCTAGAATAATTTGTGGTACTGTTAAACCTAAAACACTAGATTCATTATTTTTAATTTTTTGATTCATCATCTGATGCATCTGTGATTCTGTCAAAGCAACATTCCAAATTCGTAGTTCTTGCATCCATCCATTAAAAAAATTAGTTGGGAGATAAGGATAAGAAGTGTTTTGAATCATGGCTCCTAATATAGATTTTGTATTATTGTTTGCAATTGGATTGTAACCAGACACTGCATTTTCTACTTTAATCCCGTCGATAAATAAATTATAGGCAGTTCCATTAAATGTCACTGCTATATGATACCAACGTCCAGTACTAATAGGAAATTTTGAAGTTATTGAATTTCCTTTATTCCAATTAAATGAAAGGATATTGTTTACTATTCTTAAATCATAACCATCTTCTAAAGCCACTGAGCTTCTTTTAGAAAAAATAGTTTGAATATTTCCATTCGAAACTGAAGGTTTAACCCACACTTCAATGCTAAATGAACCACTATCAAAATTGTAATTATTGCCAAAATTAACATTGTCGTCAATTCCGTCGAAATCTAATTTATTACATAAAGCAGTACTAACTTGTACGTCATCAAATATTGGAGTGCATGTGCCATTGCCATAGGGAATTGTCCAACGCAAAGTATAAATACCTGCATTGGGAGTTGAGAATTCAGTGGTTGGACTATTTTTGTTTGAAAACACTTCTCCACCTCCTGTTGGGCCATTAAATATTGACCAAGTGCCTTGAGTTCCTGCTGTTGCATTAAGAACTACTGAAGATAAACCACACATTGAAGATGATGTATCAGCACCAGCTAAAGAAGCAAAGCAAGGGCTATTTGAACTATTAAAGTTCACCAGAATAGGTTTATCAATTAAACCACCACAACTTGAATTAGGATCAATACCTTGTGAAATTGGAATGGTAAAGGGGTTATTAGATACAGCTCCAGCACCAGAAATAGTACCGGTTAGCGATATGTTAGAATTACAACCGGCATTAAATAATGTAGCGCAATCAGTTGTTAATTTTACTTTAAAAACTAAGCTCGCTAGTAACGTGTTGGGGTTTGCTAGCGGTATGTTTCCAATATTCCATATTATTGAATTAGAATTACTATCAAATACAGGGGCATTAGTAGGTAAAAATGAGTTGTCAATGATGGTAGTAACAATACTTTCTATTGTATATAGAGTAGAAAATGGTATTGGAATGGTGATAATTGAATTTTTAGTTGACTCAGACCCTCTATTTCTAATATCAATTTGATATTCAATATCATCTCCGGGTGAAGCAGCAAGCGGAGAAGGTGATGCGGTTCCTCCTATTGAATTGATCTTTATTATTCCTTGTGGTTCGGGTATATATGCATCCACCGACATAGCAAAACCAAAAATAGTATATACATCATAATTTGATCCAAATCTAAAATTTGTAGAGGTTTGATTGTTATCAATTACTGAGTTTCCTGGATTAGGCATTGTAAACATGCTAAAATCGACTCCAGTATTATTATTTAAAATCGGATTACTCATACCTGTAACTGGCTTTGGAAAAATCGATGAATTAAAAAAGTTACCAGTTAAATTACCTGTATGATTTAGTATTTGGTAGTTTCCAGGATAACTATTTGAATCGCTATTGAGCTTTAGTACAGATAAATAATCGGTTCTACCTGATGCAGTACCCACATCTCCTTCAGCTGCCATCACTCCTAGTTTCATATTTACAGGACCTGAGCCTACTGTTGTAAAACCTGAAATAGGAATGTTTCCATATTCACCACCATTAGTTTTTTGACCGTTTACATAAGCATAACCATCAAAAAGTGTTACTGCGCGAGGTTTCATTGCTGGATTTTCATAAATTACTATCATTACCCATCCTCCAGAATACCCTGGATTACTATTAGTTCCTTCTTTCAATGCTATGTCTGCTACAGTATATTTACCTGGACCATGTAATTTTACATAATCAGTAACTTCCTGATATCCTACAAAAATACCACTTTGAGCAACTCCAGGAAAACGGATTGCAGTTGTGTTAGAGTTTGTTGTCGCTGTGATTTCAGTGTAGTTAATAGCACCTGGACCTTTTAACGAAACACGATTTTTATTATATGTTTTGGTAACGGAATTTTTGGTAACTGAAAAAATTTCTTTGGTATCATCTGATTTTCCTGTCCAATAAAGTCCTGCAAATAAAACTTTTGAGCAACTCTGATTCGTATCATTTTCACCTGCATTAGAAAGTTCCAATGTTGCCATCGAAGAGTTTAAAGTAGTTGATTCTTCGTCGATATCGACATATATCATCTCGTTACCTTCATTATTTTTTTTGTCGCCATAAGATAAAAGTGTCAAATTAGTATTTCCCAACAGCGTAAAATCTCCTTTAATATTATAAATTTTTTTTTCAGGAGTAGCAGTTGAAGATCTTTGAGAAAAATCAACTTGTGGGGTTGTTACGCTTTGTGCAGTGATTTTAAGGATAGGGAAAATTAAAATCAGTAATAATAATAGTAATCCATTTATCTTTTTATTCCGTAAAGTAATTTTATGCATAGTTTTCTACTAATAAATTAAGTATGATTTTTGCTCGTAATAATTAGTTATTAGTTACGATTTGCCACCCTAAATTTAAATAAATTATTTTAGTTCATCGATTAAAAGCTACAATAAGCGATTAAAAGCATATTTATCTAAAAAATATAAATATAAAACTACAAATTAAATATCTGCTATTTAAAAAAATATATTATTAAATAATTATGAGATGTTTGTATGAAAATGTAAGAACAAGTAGTTTTACGTTTCCTTTTTTTATGACTATTCTCTTTTTTATAAATTGATTGTGACGCATTAAAAAAATAAAATAAAATTAGCCAAGGTATACTTTCAATTTTTTTTATTGAAATATACCTATTAATATAGTAATCCATAAAAAGAAATAGCCCTGAAACCGAAATTAAATTTCCGTTTCAGGGCTATTATTAAAAGCTCTAATTATTATATTTTTAGTAATGCCATCTAACAAAGGCTTCCATGGCTGCATAACTTGCTAATCCTAATTGATTGTACATATCAGCTGTTTCTTTATTTCGATCTTCGGCTCTTTGCCAAAATTCTCTTGCATCAGATCCTTGGAATACGACACCATCTTTTTGAGATTGGTGTTTGAAGATTCCGTGTCTTTTTTCTAATACTTGATCAGGGCTCATAGGGACAGCCATTTCAACCTCGTCAATTCCCCATTCTTGCCACGCTCCTCTGTACAACCAAACCCAGCAATCTTTCATAAAATCTTTCGATTTAAGATTTTTCACTGATTCGAAAATAGCATCAAGACAAACTTTGTGTGTTCCGTGTGGATCTGCTAAATCTCCTGCAGCATATATTTGATGTGGTTTGATTTTTTCAATAAGATCCATCGTCAACTGAATATCTTCAGCTCCGATAGGTTTTTTCTCGATAGTTCCTGTTTCATAGAACGGTAGTTCCATAAAGTGGATTTGATCATCAGTTAAACCTACAAAGTGACTCGTTGCACGTGCTTCTCCTTTTCTAATTAAACCTTTCAAATACCTAACCTCCGGAATATCTATTTCACTATTCTTTTTGTTTTTTAGGAATTCAATCGATTTTTGGAAAATAGCGTCAGCTTCTGGGCTTTTTATTCCAAATTTTTCATTGTAGTCACATACAAATCGCGCAAAACGAAGCGCTTCGTCATCAGCAACAGCGATGTTTCCTGATGTTTGATAGGCTACGTGAACTTCATGTCCTTGTTGTTGCAAACGCATGAAAGTTCCACCCATACTAATGATATCATCATCAGGATGAGGACTAAAAAGTAGGACTCTTTTTCTTGCTGGTTCCGCACGCTCTGGTCTATGTGAGTCATCAGCGTTTGGTTTTCCACCTGGCCATCCAGTAATAGTATTTTGTAAGTTATTGAATATTTTAATATTAGTATCATAAGCAGGACCCACTTCTGCAAGTAAATCGCTCATTCCATTTTCAATATAATCAGCATCTGTAAGCATTAAAATTGGCTTTTTAAGATCAAGAGCTAATCCTAAAACGGCTTTTGTTGTTAGTTTATCAGTCCACTCGATTTTATCAACAAGCCAAGGTCTATTGATTCTAGTTAGTTTAGAAGCTGCTTCTTTGTCTAATACATAAACTGCGTTGTTGTGCTCTTGTAAGAATGAAGCGGGAACTTGATTTGTTACAGGACCTTCAGCAGAAGCTTTAACAATATTGGATTTTCCTTCACCCCAAGCCATTAAAATAACTTGTTTAGCTTCCATTATTTTTTTAACTCCTAATGTAATAGCCGTTCTAGGTGTATTGTTCAGACCAGAAAAATCTTTACTTGCCGCTACTCTTGTGATATGATCTAGAGCAACTAATCTCGTTTTAGAGTGTTGTAACGATCCAGATTCATTGAAACCAATATGACCGTTTCCTCCAATTCCTAAAATCTGTAAATCGATTCCGCCTAAAGATTCGATTTTTTCTTCATAAGTAGCACAATATTCTGCAATTGCTTCTTTTGTTAAAGTTCCGTCCGGAATATTGTAATTCTCAGGCAAGATGTCAACATGATCAAATAGCAATTCTTTCATAAATCGCACGTAGCTATTTATGGAATCTGGCTCCATTGGGTAATATTCGTCAAGATTGAATGTGATTACATTTTTAAAACTTAATCCCTCTTCTTTGTGTAAACGAACTAATTCAGCATATAAACCTTTTGGAGACGATCCAGTTGCTAGTCCTAAAATACAAGATTCATTCTTTTCTTGTTTTGCCTTAATAACTGTTGCAATCTGTTGCGCAACTGCTTTCGATGCCTCAGTTGAATTTTCGAAAACTAGAGTATCAATATTTTCGAATCTTTTTTCAAAATCAGTAGCCTTATCTATATTACTTTTTAACATTTTTAGATGTATTTTAAATTATGGTAATTATTTTGAATCTTATTTCCTTGACCAACTTCTATACTTGTGCCCTTTTATAGCAAAAAACAGTATCATTAAATAGGCTGGCAAAAGCATTAAATACGCAATTTGGTTTCCGCTTTTTGCAGTTGGAGTAATTCCTTGAGCTTCATTAGATAAATTAATAACTTCAGCTAAATATCCATATACTAATGGAAAAACAGCACCTCCAATGATACCCATAACTAGAATTGCTCCTGCTATTTTAGTGTAACCACCAAGATCCTGAAGTGCTAAAGGCCAAATAGCGGGCCAGCAAAGTGCATTTGCAAGTCCAAGCAAAGCTACTAAAATAATTACTAATGGCATAACTGGTAGTAATGGTAACTGCACCATAACTGAAGCATCAACGTACACGATTAAAAATACTAAGATTATCCCCAGAATACCAGAAGCTTTTAGTGCAGTTACTTGCGACACATATTTAGGTATAAGTGAAACCCCTAATAAATAGCCTATAACCATGGCTACCATAGTAAATGAGGTTAATTTTAAATATAAATCGCCATTCTCACCGTAAACGCCTAGTTGTTTTCCGAACTTTCCTATTGTATCCCCTGCGATAACTTCAGCAGCAACGTATAGTATTAATGTAATAACTCCTAGAACTAATTGAGGAAATTTCAGGGCATTAGCCATTTGCTTGAAAATCCCCTGATTAGAAACATTTCCATCTTCATCTAGGTTGATCTCCGGTAATGGTGACATTCTGATAATAACTGCAAGTATAAGGATCACAATCCCCATGTAAATATAGGGTGTTTGTAATTGTAGTGCCAGTGAATCTAATGCTTGCGCTTTAGCAGCGCTATCAAGTAGTGCAATTTTATCAGCAGTATAATCTTTCATGTTTGATAATACCAAAGCAGTTAATGCTAATGGAGCTATAAAACCTGCAAACTTATTTGCAAGACCTAATACACTGATTCTTGCAGCAGCACTTTCTCTAGGTCCAATAACCACAACGTAAGGATTTGCAGCTGTTTGCAAAATTGCTAATCCAGTTCCCATAACAAATAAGGCAATTAGGAAAAATAGAAAAGTTCTAGTTTCTGCGGCGGGATAAAACATAAAAGCACCTAATGCAATTACAATTAATCCAATTGATACACCATTTTTATAACCAACTTTCTCTATTACCCATGAGGAAGGTATAGCCATCACAAAATAAGCAATGTAAAAAGCAAAAGCTACAAAGTAGGCTTGAGATTCTGTTAATTCACAAGCTAATTCAAAAAATGGGATTAGCGGACCATTCAACCATGTTACAAAACCTAAAATGAAAAATAACGTAGTTAATATAATCATTGGAATCAATACGCTGCCTTGGTGTTTTTCTGCAGCACTGTTATTTTGGGACATATTTTTATTTTTTTTTAGCAATAATTAAAATTATTTTTTGAATTATTAAACAGCGTTAGCTTGTGAAAAGCGTAAGCTTTTAGTTTTCCCAATCTAATGTAGGGTAGTGTTTTTTTAAGTATTCTTTTACTTCTGCTATATCCTCTTTGGCTGTTAAATCAGGTACATGTTCAGAAAAAGGGATTCCTAAAGCAGAATTTGGATGATCTATTAAAGAGTTCAAAAGCACTGTTGGTAATTCCTTCTCGTCTCTTTCAGGATGTACAGGACAATTTTTAAGATAGGGATATAAAAGGTTACCTTTAAATTTAAAAGCGTTCATACTCACTCTTAATTTACCTTCGCTGTCTTTGTATTCTTCTAAGACATCAGCAGATGGTTTCTCTAAAATATCAAGTAGGTTGTTATTCTCATTAAGTTTAGCAATTGCAAAACGAGAAATTCTCTCTAAAGGGAATTCCATAGCATCTCTATCATAACTGATAAAAGCACTAAGGCTATCAGTTTCTCTAAGAGCTAATAAGGCAGCAGTAGAGTATAGATTATCACTATTACAAACAGAGTAAGATTCAGTATTTAATTCTGGATATTGTTCAACCGCTTGAAATAAAGCATCGGCAGTTCCAAAAGGTTTTACTCTTCCTGCTGGAATATATTGCGTGGCAAATGAGATGTTCAAACCGTGAAAATCGTTATTTTTATCCTGACTTCCGTAAAATTCTTTAAATAAATCTCCTTGTTCCCCTATGATAATGTAGATGTTTTTGTATCCTGCCCTTTTTGCATTTAATAAAAGATAATCTAATAATGGTCTTCCATTAGGACCAACTCCAATCAGTCCTTTACTTCTTTCGTTAGCTTGTGCGATTTCTTCTGCGCTTAAGTTGTCTAATCCAACTTGTTTTTTCATTCTTGAAGAGGCGCCACCCGCTAAAATTACTAAATTGTCATGCATGATTATTTTTTTAAAAGTTAAACTATTTATTGAATTCTTGATCCTGGATCAACTGTTACTGGATAGGCAGCAACTGCACCTGCGGCAAGAATAGCCTCCACTACCGGAGCTTCATTTCCTGGTTCAGCTAGTACCACAATGCTACCACCACCTCCAGAACCAACAATTTTAGCACCATAAGCTCCCGCTTTAAGGGCAGCATCGATCATATCGTCGATTCTTGGAACGGTAATTTTCAAAAGATCGCGTAATACAGCGTGATGTTGGTTCATCAATGCTCCAATCTTTTTTAAATCTAAATTTGGTTTTTGAAATTCAATCAAAGCCATTTTAGTGTAATGGTGATTCTTTATAGCAGCTTCAAAGAATGGAATCAAGCGATCTGGAAGATAATTCACGTATTTATATAAATCCTCTATTTCCGCAGTATTCAAGTCAAAATGTGGAAAATGTTTTTTTATTGTAGTAATTGCTAACAGAGCATTCCCTTTTAAATCACCAATCAAGCCGATAGTTTCTTTGGGTACACCCGAAACACCAGTTATAAGTCCACCTAATTCTGTTCCTATTACTGAAAATGAAAACGGATCACGAGTGTCGATATGCACAATATTACCCACACCAATGCTGTAATGATCCATCATTCCTCCTGGTTCTCCATGTTCAACAACTTCTGATAGATAACCCATTCTTGAAATGAATTCAGGAGTGATTTCTTCATCGACACCATAGGCGTTAACTAGAAAATTAATCCAAGCTAGCAATAGTGCAGAAGAACTTGAAGTGCCGGAATTAATAGGAATATTTCCTGTTACAGTAATATCATAACCCACATTTGGAATGCAACCATGTCTTCTTAAAACTCGCAATGAAGAGGCAAAATAGTCTCTCGGTGTTAATTCTGTAAATGTTTGATTGATATCTATGATTCTAACTTGATTAATATCGACCATATTTAGTTTGAATGCGCCAGTATTATTTTCTACAGCTGTCAATTTTATATTTCTGCTGATTGCGCAGGCAATTACAGGTAGTCCAAGATAATCTTGGTGGTCACCAAAAAGACAGGTTCTGCCCGGTGCTAATGATATGATTTCTTTCACGTGAAAATATGTTAAAAATAGTATTAAATTATTAAACAAATGAGTTGTTATGTGCCGAATTTATATATTGTTGGCTAAAAAATTTTAAGAAAATTTTTTTTGAGATACGAAACTATTGATTAAATCTCAATATACCAAATAAATAAGTTAAATTGTGTTCGAACACACTTCAAAATTGTAATCGAACACATTTTATAATATTTATTAATCTCATATATAGTATGTTCATAATAGGGTATTGAACTAAATATAATAAAATTATTTAATATTGTTATATTTCTCTTTTGTTAATTAAGTCTTACAAAATAATTATAATAAAGTTTTTATATATTTGCTCATATGAATAAGAAATATACCATTAAAGATATTGCTAAATTAGCTGGTGTTTCCAAGGGGACAGTTGATAGAGTTTTGCATAACAGAGGAAAAGTGTCGCCAATTGCTCTTGAAAAAGTTAATGAAGTTTTAAAGGTAATAGACTATGAGCCAAATCTTATTGCTAGGAATTTAAAGAATAATAAAAATTATCATATTTGTGTACTGCTCCCTGATCCGGAATTTGATCCTTATTGGCTTCCATGTGTGCAGGGTATTGAGAATGCAATTAAGGAATATAAAGGGTATAATTTATCAGTAAAAACTTTTTATTTCAATCCCGAAAAAAAGAAGTCCTTTATAAAAGCGAGTGAAATAGTACTTGAATTAGCTCCTCATGCAGTATTACTAGCTCCTTTATTTTATAAAGAAACCATAGATGCTATTGAGAAATTCAATTCTTCAAATATTATGGTTAGTACTTTTAACAGCCAAGTAGAATCCAGTTTTGTAAAAAGCTTTGTTGGTCAAGATTTGTATAAAAGTGGGCGAGTAGCTGCAAAATTATTAGACACAATTATTGATAAAGGTCAAATTGTTGTTGTTCATATTGATGAAACTTTCAAAAATGCTGTGCACATGCAGCAAAAGGAAAAAGGGTTTAGAAAGTATTTTGAAGATAAAGAAAACTCTGAGTTCAGCATCATAACACTCAACTTAAAAAACCCTACTATTGAAATTAATTTCAAAAAATTCCTAAATGAAAATCCTGATGTTTCAGGGGTTTTTGTTACTACTTCTAAAACGTATCAAATAGCCAAAATAATCAGTGAGCAAAAAAATAAAAACATCAGTATTATTGGTTATGATTTAATTGAAGAAAACAGAAGTTATTTAAACCAAGGCACTATTGATTTTATAATACATCAAAACGAAAAGCAACAAACTTATTTAGGAATTACTTCAATAGTTGAGCATTTCCTGTTTGGAAAAGAAATTCCAGAAAAGATTCTTTTATCCATTGATATTATTAATACTGAAAATGCCGATTTTTATAGTGCATAGTCTAATCCATTAAAATCAATTCGCCAAAAGAGGAAAGCGTATGAAAATTTAGAGTTTCTGTGCTTGGATTTACCCATTAAATCCAAGTAGGCTCAAAATTTTAATCTCCTTTCTTAATATCCTTTGCCCTTAAAATTCCAGTTTTAATTCAATTTCCAAGAAAATTAAACTGTTTTAAAGATTCGATACTAGTTTGGCTAAGTCTATTCTTTTTGACACTGATTTTTTAGCTTTAAAAAAGCTTTTGTTTAAATTCTCTCCATTGAGTTTTAACCATATTCGTTAAATTATTTTAAAAAAAAAGAAGTTATCAAATGAAAAAAACAATGTTTTTAATGGTTTTCTTGTATTCTTTAACTGGTTTTTCGCAAACCAAAAAAGATACTGTAAACTCAATAAAATTGGATGCAATTGTTGTAAGTGCACAGCGTTTTGCAAAACCTAAAAGAAAACTCACGCAGCAGGTTGAAAGTGTTTCAAAATTCGAAATCGAAACCGGGAATTTTCAAACGAGTCCTGATGTTCTGGCTAATTCAGGAATAGTAGCTGTCCAAAAATCACAACAAGGTGGTGGTAGTCCAAATATTAGAGGTTTTGAAGCCAGTAGAATTTTATTAGTAGTTGATGGAATTAGAATGAATAACTTAATTTACAGAGCAGGTCATTTACAAAATAGTATTTCTGTAGATAAAAATATTCTCGAGAATATAGATGTGCTTTTTGGTCCTTCCTCCACAATTTATGGTAGTGATGCGCTTGGAGGAGCTATTTTCTTCCAAACTAAAGATCCAAAATTTATTTCTCAAACTTCTGGAAAGCAATTTACAGGTAATTTTTTAACTAATTACAGTTCATCAAATCAAGGAAAGTTAGGGCACTTAGATTTTAATATAGCTGGCGAAAGGTGGGCTTCCCTAACTTCATTTTCCTATAATGATTATGGCGATTTGAAAATGGGAAAACGTAAAAATGGTTCTAATGACTTTTTTGGCGAAAGACCTTTTTACGTCAAAACTTCCAATGGAGTAGATGAGGTTGTCGCAAGTGAAGATCGCTATTTGCAAAAGTTTTCAGGATACAAACAATATGATTTCTTGCAAAAAATCATCTACAAACAAAGTGAAAATACCCAGCACAGTTTAAATTTACAGTATTCTACTAGTTCTGATATTCCTAGATATGACAGATTAACAGATTTGAGTCCTAATGGGAAACTTAAATACGCGACATGGAACTATGGTCCTCAAAAAAGATTGCTTTCTGCTTATAAATTAAGCCAAAAAGACGTGTTCTTGAATAGTGATTTGAATTTGACAGCTAGTTATCAAAACATCGAGGAAAGTAGAATCAATCGAAATTTTGGTAACGCAAATGAAAGTTCAAGAATTGATAAAGTGGCTGTTTACGCGATTACTTCTGACTTTAAAACAAAAATAGGTACTGGCGATTTTATTTACGGAGCCGACATTTATTATGATGATTTAAATTCGACAGGAATAAAGAAAAATATCCTCACTAACGTACAATCCATAACAGATTCTCGTTATCCTGACGGAAAAAATAACACTTTCATGGCTGAGGGATTTGTATCTTTTAGTAATAATATTAATAGAACGGCTAGCTATAATGCAAGTGCGAGAGCAGGTTATACGTCGTTGAATAGCGAGATTACTACAAACTTTTTGAACTTGCCTTATACTACTATGTCACAGGAAAGTTTTATTTACAGTGGAGCAGTAGGACTTGTAAACAATGCAAGCAAAAATTCGAAGATAGCTTTCAATTTAGCTTCTGGTTTCCGTGTGCCAAATGTTGATGATTTAGCTAAAATTTTTGATTCTTCGGCCGGAACTTTAATTGTGCCAAACAAGAATTTGAAACCAGAGAAATCAGTAACGGCTGATTTGAGCATTACGCTGTGGGAAGGAAAGCATTTTCAGTTAGAAAATGTATTTTATTACACCCGACTATATGATGCTATTGTTACAGGACCTTATACTTTAAATGGTCAGTCATCCATAGATTATGAAGGTGAGAATAGCTTAATTTTTGCTAATCAAAATCAAGGAAAAGGTAGTATAACAGGTATTTCTACCACAATAAAAAGTTATATTACAAAATCATTATTTTTGTATGGAAATTTTAATTTTACTCATGGACGAATTAAGCATGATAATGTAAACGAACCTTTAGATCACATTGCGCCTTATTATGGTAAAACAGGGTTTAAATATGAAAGTGGTTTACTAAGCTTAGATTTATACATGCTGTATAATGGTAAGAAAAAGTTGGCAGACTATTCGCCAAGTGGAGAAGATAATTTGAAATACGCACCAGAAAACGGAACACCTTCTTGGGAAACGTATAATTTAAAGGGAACTTTATTTTTGTCACAACATTTTAATTTTTTCAGCGGAATAGAAAATATTTTAGACACGCAATACCGAACTTTTGCATCTGGGATTAATGCTTCTGGTAGAAATGTTTTCTTAGGAGCTAAGTATGAGTTTTAATCTTAATTCAAATTTGAATCTACTAATTTAGTAAAGAACAGTAGAGAAGTGAAATATCACTATAAATTGAAACTGTATTTTATTTTTGAGGATCGCAAGTTTCTCATTTTTTATGGTAAAAAGGGGGAATTTTTTGGTTACATAAATAATTCAAGCGATGCAATAAATTGCATTACGCTTTAGCTTCGATAAAATGTTTAGCCACAGATTAAATGCATTATCACCTATACTGTTTGTGAATAGTTTTAGTATAGCAGACTTTATTTCTACCCATCCAAATCTATGGACTTGAAGTCCTTGATGGTTTAAATTAATAACTAATATTTCATTTTTGTCGAATAATTGAATTCTCAATAGTAGTTGAAGGATTTGAAGATCTTCTATTCTGATATAAAAAAAAATGTTGATAAGCAGCAGTGCCAAATGTTTTTTAGTATACTCTTAATTTTAATTGGATTTGCAATCGATTACGATTTTCATTGACTTTTTATTTTTTAAATCGATTTAAATAATTTAGTTATTAAAAATTATTAATAATCCTAAAATTCAGCACAAAAAATAATTTAACAGGATTTTTTGTGTTAGTTAACACAAAAATTATGTGTTCGAACACATTTTTATTTCATTTTCTTGTTTTATTAAAATTTAATATATATTTTCGTCTTTCTTAAGGAAAAGATTGATAACAAAACAGGTGTGAAATCAATAGTATTTGAGTTTTAAAAAGTAATAATCTACCCCAGTTTTCGTATCGCCATTAACTATTTAACCAAAAAAAATGAAAAATATATTTTATTTGTGTATTGCTTTCTTATCGATTTCGGTTTCTTGTACAAGCAACAATGATTACTCACAAAAAACATCTGTTAAAGAAGAACCAAAAGTTCAAATTTCATTGCCATTAGCCGGTAATGCGTACAGTTCTATGCATTTAGACAGCAGGACGATTACTGATAATGGAATAGAAAACTGGACTGATTCGAAAGAGTATTTTACAGCTTATTTTAGGGTTTCTAATCCAGGGACTTTCCAGGTTACTATAGAGGAATCAGTTGTAATTTCGGGTAAATCAGAATTGGAGTTTTCTATCAATAAGGAATCAAAGAGGGTAAAACTAAATGCTTCTGCCCAAAAGAAAGCCATTGTAGTGGGAAATTGGAAAATTACCAAAGAAGGTTATGTTGCCATTGTAATTAAAGGTTTAAATAAATCGGGAACAAACTTTCCTGCCATTAGCCGTTTGACTATCAGCAGTACTGATTATGACGGCAAAATAGCTTATGTTCCTAATAATGAAGGTAATTTTTATCATTGGGGAAGACGTGGGCCATCGGTACATTTAAATTATCAAGCTCCTGAAAATGTAAATGCTGAATGGTATTATAATGAAATGACCATTCCTGTAGGCGAGGATAAAATAGGTTCTTATTTTATGGCCAATGGTTTTGGTGAAGGCTATTTTGGTATTCAAGTAAATTCCGATAAAGAGCGAAGAGTTTTGTTTTCTGTCTGGAGTCCTTTCACGACAGATGATCCTAATAGTATTCCGGAATCGCACAAAATTAAATTGTTAAAAAAAGGGAATAATGTAACCACAGGTGAATTTGGCAACGAAGGTTCAGGTGGACAAAGTTATTTGAAATACAATTGGATAGCCGGTACAACTTACAAATTCTTGCTTAGAGGTACACCTCAAGGCAATAATTCAACAAACTATACCGCCTATTTTTTTGCTCCAGAGACGGGGCAATGGCAATTAATTGCTAGTTTTAATAGACCTCAGACTAATACTTACTTGAAACGTTTTCATTCTTTTTTAGAGAATTTTATTCCCGCTCAAGGAGATTTTTCTCGAATGGTCGTATTCAATAATCAATGGTTTTGTGATGACAAAGGAAATTGGAATGAATTAAATAGCGCAAAATTTTCTGTAGACAACACCGCTAAACAGGGGTATAGAATGGATTATTCTGGTGGTTTAAACTCAGATGGTTTTTATCTTAAAAATGGAGGTTTTTACAATGAATTTTCTGTTCCAGGAACTACATTCAGCAGACCCCTTACAAATAAAAGCCCAAATATAGATTTTAACAGTCTGCCTTAGAAAAGATTTATATTTTTGAAAATAAAGGTAGAAAACATAAAAATGATACCATCATAAGTATCATTCCTATTATTAAAACTAAATAAATTAAATCAAAATTATGAAAAGTAGTATTTCTAAATTTTTCCTGATAGCTTGTCTATTAGTGGGTTGGGCGAATGCCTCTGCCCAAATGATTAAAACCCCTACGCCTAAGCGCCCAAAGGGTCAAACCGATGTGTTGCGTTTAACAGTTGATCCTATTCCAACTGTAAGAGTGGCTTTTATAGGTTTGGGAATGCGTGGACCTGGTGCTGTGGAACGTATGACACACATTCCTGGTGTCGAAATTGTTGCTCTTTGCGATTTGATAGAAGAAAGAGCAAAGTCAGCTAATAAAATTTTAGAGAAAGCGGGCTTGCCTAAAGCTCAAGAATTTTTTGGTGAAGAAGGATGGCGTCAAGTAACTAAGCTTCCTAATGTTGATCTTGTGTATATTGCAACAGACTGGAAACACCATGCTGAAATGGGAGTTCAAGCAATGAAAGATGGTAAAAATGTAGCTATAGAAGTTCCAGGTGCAATGAACATGAAGGAAATTTGGGATCTTATTAATACTTCCGAAAAAACACGTAAGCACTGTATGATGTTAGAAAACTGTGTGTACGATTTCTTTGAATTGACTACATTGAATATGGCTCAGCAAGGTTTGTTTGGAGAAATTCTTCATGCTGAAGGTGCTTATATTCACGGTTTACAACCGTTCTGGGGACAATACCAAGACAACTGGAGAATGGATTACAACAAGAAACATCGTGGAGACATTTATGCTACGCACGGGATGGGACCAGCTGCTCAAGCAATGAATATTCACCGTGGTGATAAAATGAACTATTTAGTTTCTATGGATACCAAAGCAGTGGGAAATCCTGCTTACATCAAAGAAAAGACTGGTGAAGATGTGAAAGATTTTAGAAACGGTGATCACACGATGACTATGATACGTACTGAAAAAGGAAAAACAATCCAAATTCAACACGATGTAACTTCACCACGTCCTTACAGCCGTATGTACCAGTTAAGCGGTACTAAAGGGTTTGCAAATAAATATCCAACAGAAGGTTATGCATTGGATTCAAAAACGATTGGAACGGATGTTACTCCAAATCATGAAAATTTAAATGCGCATAGTTTTGTTCCTGCTGAAGTTAAAAAAGCTTTGATGGAAAAATACAAGCATCCTATTGTTAAAGATATTGAAGAACAAGCTAAAAAAGTAGGGGGTCACGGAGGTATGGATTTTATCATGGATTACCGTTTGATTTATTGTCTTCAAAGAGGACTTCCATTAGATATGGATGTTTATGATTTAGCTGAATGGTCTTGTCTAGCTCCATTGACGGAGATTTCTCTTGATAATAATTCTGCTCCAGTTGAAATCCCTGATTTTACTCGTGGAGGTTGGAATAAATTGAAAAGTTTAGAATTCGCTAAATAAGAAAAGTAAAAATTTTTATAAAAACCCGCCAATAGCGGGTTTTTTTATTGGTTGAAATACATAAAAGCATTCAACTGTTTTACGGTTTCGCGTAATGTGTTTTTAGGTAATTAGCCTTTTCTAAGTAAGTTTTAATAAATTTCCTTTTTGAGAGTTTTTTTTAAAATAAAATCACAAATTTGAAATAGATTTAAGAACTGTTTTTATGTAAAAATTCTATACTTATAACTTATCTTATGAAAATCTTACTTGTTGAAGATAAAATAGAAATGCAAAAAAGCACGATCATTGCTTTATTATCTTTAGCAATTGGTATCTGTACTGGTTCAGAATTGTATCAACCGTTTGCCATTGCAGTTATAGGTGGTTTTTTGATTGCAGTGCCCTTACTTTTGATAGTATAACCTAGTTGTTGTATTATTTTGATAGTGAAAATAAGGAGTAATTTTAAACCTCCGTAACTATTGTTATAGATTGGGGTGATTTAGAAAAAATTATAGAGTTTTAATTGCTCGTTGAGTTTAAAGCTCAGAACGGTTGCCGATATTCAAAACTTCATAAATAATCTTTAAATGGTATTTTACTGTGTTTTCCGAGATGAATAATTCTACACCAATTTCTTTATTTGTTTTACCTTGTTTTACCAAAGCAATAATTTGACTTTGTCTTTCTGTTAAATTATAGTTGTCGAGATTTATTTTTGTCTGCCCGGATTCATTGAGTTCTTTTGTTACATTCTCCAATTCATTACGCATGTTATTGATTTTAAGTTCTGCGAGTATCCGCTTATCTTTAGCCGATTTGAAAAAGTAAAGCAAAACCAATAAAATAATTACAAGAGAGATAATAGATGTTATAAGGACTATACGTGTATGGTTTTGATTTTCTTTATCGAGATCTTTGCTTTTTTGAAGCAATTCTTTTTCTAATAAATGTAATTTTCCACTTCTATTGGTTGTATCGTAGTTCGTTGACAAGCTAAGTACTTTTCGCTGTGCTCGAAGTGCATTTTCGACATCGCCTATATCATTATAAAAATGAGAAATATCATCGTACATAGCAATGATATAGATGTCCATTTTGTATTTCTCTGCATAATATAAACCTTTTTCAAAACTTTCGATTGCTTTGCTATGTTGTTTCAGATGCTTATAAAGGCCTATTTTTTTTTATAAATAAGCGGAAGATGTTTTGGAGCAAATTCTAGTAATAGCACTAGGGCTTCATCTAAAAATTTTTCACCTTCCTTGAAGTTTTACTTCGGAAGTTCCATTGTACCCAATATAGATAAATAGAATGCTTTTGTTTCCGGACTGATATATTTCAAATGCTCTCTTGAAATAGTCGGTAAAATTTGGGTAACCTTGTCAAATTCAAGTAGGTCGAAATGAACAAATAATCTTTCTATATTAATTTGTATTTGTACTTCTTCTTTTTTTTCGCTCAAAAGTCCAGCTTTTAATGCTAAATCTAAATTGTTTAACGCATGAGTGTAGTTAAACAATCTCTTATACGTGAGGTATTTGTTATAATATGCATTATACAGATCGTAATGAGACGACTTTGGATTTGTAATGATATTCTCTAACCGAAGGATAGCTTGTTCATAGTTGTGACTATCGTTAAAAGTGGTTATTTCTGCATTAAGTTTTGCATATTTATCATTATTTCCTAAGCTAATTAGTGACGATAAAAAAAAATATATAAGAAGGAATGTGCGTAACAAGGCTTTTTTTTTACAAGTAATGTATGACAAATATAACCTATTTTGTCTTAAAAACAAAGATACGGGTTAGGTCAAAAGCCAATATTCAAAATATCTTACGAGAATATGTGGTTAATTATTAGCTGTTTTTTGTCCTGCTGTTTTATAATTAAAAACAGGATACTTTGAATTTAGTATTCTCTCTTTTTTCTTTTAAAAGTTTTAATTTATTAATGTGTTGCTAATTATTGTTTTAAAGGTGAAACTACCCACAGGGTAGTAGAGTTGGTCTATGTAAACTACCCTTTTACTACCTCGTTAAATTTAGGATACTTTGGAGAAGTTGCAGAGTTTTGTGCCCTTAAACAAAAACAAATAAAAACGATATTTTTTCTAAAAAAGAAGAAAAATTGTTTTAAAAAAAAACTTTACAAAATCATTATGAACAAAAAGCTATCTCTTTTAGTTTTATTTTTCTTTAGCGTATTACTTCAAGCGCAAGAACGTATTGGAATTGCATTTATTCCTATAACCTATGATCAGGCCACGATTTCTGCTTCAGAAGCTAGGCTTGTACACGAATATGTACTTAATTCTTTTGTTGCAGCCAGAAAATTTGTTGTGGTTGATAGAGAGAAATTGGTCGAATTAGAAAATGAAAAGAAACTACAAAAAACAGAATCTTTTATTGATAGCAAAACGAGTATTCAAGATGGTATTAGTAGGGGGGCAAGCTATTTAATTTCTTCAAGTATATTGGTTTTAAGACATTCAGAGGTAAGTCGCGGATGGGAAAGTATGCTGCAGTTACAAATTAAAGTATTAGATGTTTCTACAGGAGAGATTTTAGCAACCGAAAATATCAGTAGTGATTTTATTGCACCTGAAAAAAGTGTAGTAGATGCTCGTGTATGGTATGCTGATAAAAAGGAAATTAAAGTTATTGAGCAACAAGAAGCACGATTAAAAGTGGTCGAAAAACAGAAAGAGGGTGCTTTTATCTTGGCTTTGCAACGTTTAGTAGAAAATGTAAAAAAGTTTTCGAATACCAATTTCCCGATATCACTGGAAATACTGAACTGGGATGATAAAAATAAAAACAAATTTGCGATTGCTGCCGGTAGTAAAATTGGCATGCATAACGGTCAACTGTTAGATGTTTTGCAAGTAACAGAAGCTTCAGTAGCTGGCAAAACAATTCAGAGAAGTCAAAAAATTGCTGTTGCTTGTATTGTAAAAGTAGATGATGCTAACTTTTCGGAAGCGGTCATCATTTCAACAGAAAAAAATTATAAAAAAGTACGTGCAAACGACGGTGTAATAAAAGTAGTAACAAGATAAGATTAATATATAAAACTTAAAAATCATGAAAAAAAATTTCTTAGCATTAGCAGTAATTTCCCTAACATTAGGTAGCTGTTCAAAAAAAATGTATAACCCTTACTCTGATTCTGAGGTTATTGAACATAAAACACAAGGGTCTGTAACTTTAAGAGGAGTAGGGGATGAAGTAGAAGGTAAAAAAGGAAAAGGAGAAATTGTAGCCCTTAAACTAGCACACAAAAAGGCACTTCAGCAATTGTTTTATTTAGGATTCACAGGAACAGATTTTAAAAATCCAATGATTCGTGCTGGGAAATCAGTTGAGGATAAGCATAAAGCTTACTTTGATCAGTTTTGGAATAAAGGATATGAGCGTTTTATTACAAATTCTAGTGCGAGCTACTATAGCTGCAGCCAAATGAAAAATTGTGTTAGCGCTGTGTCAGTATTTTCCGTTAACTATAATATGTTGCGTAAAGAGTTAGAAGATAATAAGATAATTAATAAAATAGGTTTCTAATGCAGGTTGTAAAAAAAAATATTATTTACCGTTTTTTATTTGTTTTGTTGCTTGCTAGTAGTAGTATTTTCTCTCAAGCACCACAAATTACGGGTACGCAGAGTGATGAGTCTACACGTGCTGCTGCAAAAATTATGGTGGTTCCTTATACTAAACAAAACGAAGATGTACGTACTGTTTTAGATGAAAATCCTCATATTAGAACTGCAGTTTCCATGGTAAAAGAGGCATTTGATCAACGAGGGTGGTCTACTGTAGATTTTGTTGCCAACCTTAGAGCAGCACAAGCTAATGCCGCATTTACATCGGATAGACAGTCTACTTTTAAATCGGATTTGTTAACCACTTCTGGTGCTGATTTTTATGTTCAAGCCGATGTGCAAATTACCACTGATGAAAGCGGAACAAATACAGTCTTGAATCTTACGGCATTTGAAACCCATACTGGCGCCAGTTTTTCTAATAAAAACCGGTACCAGTAAATTTACAAGTAGCGACTACGAAAAGTTAATTAAGAAAGCTTTCGAAGGTATTCAAGAAGAGTTTCTAAATACATTAATGGTCAAAACAGATGAAATACGCGAGATTGGTCGCGCTTGTATGGTCGAGTTTAATTTAGATGAAAATGCTGGGACTGATTTTGACAGTGAGTTAGCATCTGGCGAATATTTAAATGAACTTATCGAGGATTGGATTTCGACCAATGCTTATAAAGGTAGAGCCAATTTAAGCGGGATATTAGATAATAAAATGATTTTTGATGAAGTGAGAATTCCGCTTTACGATCAAGAAACGAATAAACCATACAACTTAAATCGATTTGCTTCAGAGGTTATTAAATACCTTAGAAGTAAAGGGGTACAAGCTACTAGAAATATACATGGACAAAAAATGTATGTCACTATTAAATAGTTTTTATGAAATTTAAAGGAAATAAAAAGGCATTCCTGTGCCTACTGGTTTGTTTGTTTTATCAGTTTTCTGGATTCGGACAAACTCAGAATTACAAAGCAAATTATACATTTGTTCAGCCCGAAGGTAAACAAGTAGCGAGCAATGGTCAATATGAAAATTTGATTGCAATTGTGAAGGACACTTATACTTCTAATAATATTTTTTCAAATCAGAGTCCTTTCGTTATAGTGCCAACAATTAGTATTCTTAGCGAAAAGACTGCAGGAGAAGTTCAGGTTGTAAAAGTTATAAAACTCGAAATAGGTTTGAGCGCACAAGGACGAGAAGACGATCATGTGTTTAACAAGTTTAAAAAGGTATTTACCATAACGGCAGATGATGCAACAAGTGCTATTTCTAAAGCATTAGTGTCATTAAAGGATGACCTGAAAATTAAAACATTTATTGACCAGAGTAATTCTAGCATCTTGTCTTTTTATCAAAGTAATTGTAATGTTATTTTGAAAACTGTAAAGGTAAATATTGATCGACAAGAATATGCAAAAGCATTTGATTACCTGAGATATGTTCCAGAAATGGTTAGTTGTTTTAAAGAAGCAGAAGGAATTATCACTAAGATTTTTTTAGACTCGAAAGAAGAAAATTGTCGTAAGTTTGTTCAAAAAGCTCACGCTGCAGAAGTTCAAAAAGACTACAATAAGGCCTTGTTTTATTTGCAATTTGTAGACACAAATGTGGAATGCTATACCAATGCATCTGCATTAGTGAAAAAGATTGGAGAACGTGTTGATGAACAGGTTTTGCGTGATTTTGAAATGGAAAAACTAACGTTTAGTAAATTGACCGATCTAAAAAAAATGGAAATCATAGCTAAAGAAATCGATTATTTAACTGTTACAATTAACGAATAAGTATTTGGATCTTAACTAGATAAAATTTTTTAAATATTTTGAACCAAATGAAGGCTTAAATGCCTCTCTAAATAATGAAATTGACATCAGCTGTGATAAATGAGAGCCTAATCAGGTTTTAAATTTTTAAATTTTTAAATTTTTCACAAGGAATGGGATATGATGCGAAAATTGGAACGGATGATCACCTATTATTTCCAGAACGAAAAGTGAATATAAAACATTTATGAATGATCACTGTAAAGCGTTTACTCATTTCCGTAAAGGAGCTAATATTAAAAGTGATTTGAGTTTAAAAAGTCTAACAAAAACCTATCTGTCATGGATAAGTCAGGCTATGGGAGTTGATACTAAAGTATCATTCTCACCCGCTTCTGAAGGTGTTTTGGAGGAATTTTATATAGATACTAAAATTTTAACTTCGATTGAAAAAGGAGCATAAGACATTAAAAGATTTGGTTAAAATAGTATCGTAATACTATAAAGAGACGTAAATGAAATTTTAAAAATCAGGTACGTCTCTTTTTTTATGTTCAAAAATGGAGGTAATTTTTAAAAATACCATAATTAATTTATGGGTTTAACCTAGTTGAGATGGCTAAATATGTCTATTTAATTTCTAAATTTAATAATGATTTAAAATCTTTCTCACTGAAGAAAAAGAAAATGGAAAATCAAGAAGTTTTATTCCAATAAATAACCCTTAAATAGTTGTTTTTTAAGGGTTTGTTTTTGTCTCTAAGACAGAAGTTGAACCCGTGACCTCATGGTTATTAAAATTCGAATTTCAGTTGGCTATATATATAATGAAAATTAGATAGTTAAGTGTAGTCTAGATGGATTGTGAATTTTAAAATAATAGAATCCTATTTTTCGATTTTGCTTTTATCAAGCATCATGAACTTTTTAATTTCTTTTTCAGAAATTTTAGGATTAGCTCCTTCCTGGCCAGCTACTAAAGCTCCTACCGCACATGCATAATTCAATGCCTTTTGTGGAGATTTACCTCTAAGCAAGCGCAATAGGAGTGAGGCCAAGAAAGAATCTCCAGCACCCACAGTATCTACCACTTTTATAAAATATCCACTATTGTAATAAAATTTACCATTATAATATAGAACAGCTCCAAATTCTCCTTTAGTGACACAAAGCTGTTTTGTATTTGTTTTTTCGGCAATGAATTTAATATTTTGTTCAAACGAGTTATAGGGCGAATCCAGTTCTCTACTTATTTCGCGCAATTCCTCATCATTCAACTTTATAAAGTCAGCTTTTAGCATTAATGAGTTAATTACCTCTGTTGTATAGTATGGAGGTCTCAGATTTGCATCCAAGACTTTATATTGTGCCTTGTCCAAAAGAGAAAATAAAGTTTCACGAGATCCTTCATCTCTGGATGCTAAACTTCCAAAAACAAAAACATCTGCTTCGGTAATCAATTCAACCGTTCTTTCTGTTTTTTCAATTTTGTCCCAAGCAGATGGATATGCGATATCATAGGAAGCATTTCCCTTTTCATTTATCATCACATGGACTGCGCCTGTTTTATATTCGTTTGTTAATTGAATTAGATCAGTAGAAATTTCATGATCGTTTAGATATGATAAAATACCTTCTCCATTTTCATCCACCCCAACGCGACTTATCATGTTCGTTTTAACTCCCATAGAATTCATTCGCAAAGCGACATTTAATGGAGCTCCTCCAATTTTCTTATGAGTTGGGAAAATATCCCATAGCACTTCCCCATAACATACTGCACTTAAAGCGTTCTTTTTCTTCATAGTAAAATTTATTAAAATTAAGAATAAGTATAATAACGACCTATTCAATAAAAAAAATATAAGTTAAAGGCAAGAATAAACCTTGCCTTTAACAGTATTAAATTAATAACCAAAAAATAATTTTATTCTTAATAACCTGGATTTTGTTTGTATAATCCAGCCGTAAAATTAATTTCTCTTTGTGGTATTGGGTAATATTCATCTCGCCCCGCTGTAAACTTGGCATTTGCAAGAAAGTCTCTTTTTGTTTTTTCTTCAGTAAGATAAGCATTCAATACGGGTTCAGCGATTCCCCATCTTACAAGGTCAAAAAATCGAGGACCTTCCATACCAAACTCTAATCTTCTTTCAAACATCAATGCTTTCATTGCATAATCTTTTGATGGAAAAGCCAAGTATGGAGAAATTTTATAAACATCTGATGCACCTGCTGCTAATGGCATTGATTTACTAGCTGCAGCTCTCGCTCTTACAAGATTGATAAGAGGTAAAGCTTCATTGTGACGGTTCAATTGAATTAAAGCTTCGGCTTTAAATAATAAGACATCTGCATATCTAATGAAATCAACATTTTTAGACGTTCCAATAAATGGTCCGTTTTTTACATAACAAGAGCAGTCAGGCGATTGTTGTTCTTTCATATTTCCAAAAAAACCATAAACACCTGGATCTCTAGCCCAACTGAACTTGTAAACCATATCACCCGCGTTTTTCAAGGTATTTTTGTATTTAAATGGTCTTCCAGGAACACCTACTGTATGATCAATTCGCGGATCAAGAGTTACTCCAGCCGTTAGCGGAGCATTACCATTTGCATCAATTGTTTTAAAAATATCTGAATCATTAAACGTTTCTAATAATGGCAATCCGTTAGCATCTGTTTTAAAAGCATTCACCATATTTTGGCTCGCTAAGTGAAAACCACAACATCCATAAAGAGAAGTTCCATGGGGAGAGTTTAATCCAGTTACAAAACTTACTCTTCCTGTATTTGTACCATCATTGATAGAAAACTGAACAGCCCAAATAGATTCTTGTCCATTATCATTTCCATCCAAGAAGTTTTTTGCATAATCAGTTTCTAAACCACCTGTAACCGCATCGGCA
Organism: Flavobacterium galactosidilyticum; assembly: GCF_020911945.1. Classification (NCBI taxonomy): domain Bacteria; kingdom Pseudomonadati; phylum Bacteroidota; class Flavobacteriia; order Flavobacteriales; family Flavobacteriaceae; genus Flavobacterium; species Flavobacterium galactosidilyticum. The sequence continues at coordinate 3,380,813 of NZ_CP087135.1, read as the reverse complement.
TAATTAATCACTTCTTGTAATCTTGCTGGATTTATGCTAGTTACTTGATGTTTATCGTTTTGCTGATACGCTTGGTACAATCTTAGTTTTGCTAAATAGGCCGCCGCCGCATTCTTATCAGCTCTACCCACTTGCTCTTGCGTTTGTTCTAAATTATTAAAGGCAAAAAGGAAATCCTCCGCTATTTTATTCCATAATTCATCACTTGTCAAATCATTAGATGTCTTTAATATTTGCTCCTTAGATAAATCTTCTGTTATATATGGAACTTTATTAAATATTAATTTCAACATAAAATGCGAGTGTGCTCTTAAAAAACGTAATTCTGCTTGTCTTATTTTCTTTTTTGGAAATTCCGCTTCTGTCAATCCATTAATAACAGACAAAGCAAAATTAGCTCTTGAAATGGCCTTGTAATGATTTGTCCAAGTTCTAGGCAACATAAAATCTCCATAGTCAGCAATAGTTGTATTGTATTGTTCGTAACGATCAATTACATCTACATCGCCACGACCACCACCGCCTTTGTAAGCATCATCAGAACGCACGCTTCCATAAACCCATTGGTTGGTTATTGGCCCTATCATTTCGTCATTTCCTATTGCAGCATAAGCAGCAGTAACAAGAGCATCAGCATTTTCTGCTGTTGCAACACTTTCTGAAGTCAAGACTCCTGTTGGTTCATAATCTAAAAAATCGGAGCTACATGATGCCAAAAACAAGATTGACAGACAGCTAATAACTATTTTATTATATTTCTTCATGATAATTGCTTAAAAATTAATGTTTAAACCTAATGAATATGTAGTTGGAACTGGTATTCTATTTACATCTGTGCGTTCTGGGTCTTGACCGATATATCCTTTTGGTGTAAACCAAAATAAATTTTCTCCCTGTGCATAAACCCTACAATTTGTTATGAATCCTGTTTTTTCTACTAATTTCTCAGAAAGTGTATATCCAAGTTGCATGTTTCTAACTTTGAAATACGAGTTGTTTCTGAAAAAATAATCGGATGCTTGATTGTCATTATTAGCCAAAGAAAGGGAAGGAACATCTGTGTTTGTATTCGTAGGTGTCCAAGCATTCAAGGTTCCAGGTCCCGCATTTTCTCTACCTTGAACAAAATTATTCCAAAAGATATATGGATCTTGTCCAATACGACCTGTTACACCGGATCCAAAGACAGAAAAATCAAAATCTTTATACCCTAAACTAATGTTGATTCCATATTCTAATTTTGGCAATGTGCTTCCAATGAAAGTTCTATCTTCAGAATTTATCACACCATTACCATCAAGGTCAATATATTTAATTCCTCCTAATCTGGCTGCCACTTGTGTAGCATGTGAATCTATGTCAGCTTGACTTTGAAACAAACCATCAGTTTTGTATCCAAAAACCTCAAACTGTGAATGCCCTACAATTGAATTAGCCGCTGTCCCAGGATAGGCAGCTCGCACCTCTTCTGGTAATTCAGTTATTTTATTCTTTGTCGCACCAAAATTAGTAGTCACATTAAAAGTCAAGCCGTTATCCAAGGTTTCGCCATAACCTACGCTAAGTTCCCATCCTCTGTTAGCAGTATTAGCACCGTTTACAGAACGTTGTTGTCCTTCGCCCACAGCAGATGCCACAGGTGGTACAATCAAGATACCTTCGGTTTTTCTAGAGAAATAATCAAATGAACCTGACAATTTATTTCCCAAGAAACCAAAATCTAAACCTACATTATACTCCTTCGTCGTTTCCCATTTTAATCCTGAATTTACGCCTTGTGTAGACACAAAACCAGAAGGTAAATTTCCAGTATTAGCACCATTCAAATCGTAGGCTGTACCCACATTATAATAAACATTAAAAAAATCAGGGAAATATACATTTTGATTAGGACCATATCTCGTTTCAAACAAACCAAAGCGAGCATTATCACCAATAGATTGATTCCCCACCTCTCCGTAACCAGCACGTAATTTCAAGTTTGAAACTGCCGAAACATTTTTAAGGAATTTTTCATTGTTAATTCTCCATCCTGCAGTTACTGCTGGAAAAATACCATATCTATTATCTTGACCAAATCTTGAAGATCCATCTCTACGAATGGTGAATGAAGCTAAATAACGATCTGAAAAAGCATAATTAAATTTTCCGAATTGGGAAAGCAATCGACTTCCGGTTGTTATTCCATTATTAGTTCTTGCACCAGTTGCTGCTGCAAGTGTAAAATATGATTCTGATTCTACTGCAAATCCTTCTGCACGAGCAAACAATGAATTGAAATCTGTTTTAATTGATTCAGTTCCAATAAGAATTCCAATCTTATGATCCGAAATTTTTAAATTATAATTCAAAGTGTTTGAAATGGTTAAACTTGAGTATTTATTAGTGTCTAAGGTCAAACTATTTACATTTCTAGTAATAAACCCATTATTTACCGTTGGTTCAATGTCTTTGCGTTTAAAATCATTAAAGTCCATACCAATACTGTTTCTAAAAACCAATCCTTTTACGATATCAATTTCAGTGAATACATTACCATATAAAGATATTTTTCTAGAATTATCCCATCTATTTAGATATTGCATCAACAATGGATTGTTTCTATCTGAATATCCAGATCCAATAGGACCACCATACCCTCCAGTATTAGTATAAACAGGAATAGTAGGAGCAATAGATATTGCTAATCCTGGCGTTGGCGCACTACCTACATCATTAGCTGCGCTTCTTTCGTCAGATTGTGTAAATTGAGAGTTAACTCCAAATCTTACTTTGTCATTAAACAATTTAAAATTAGCATTAAGTCTAGCAGAATATCTGTCATAGTTAGTATATTTTAGCATCCCTGAATTATCCAGATATCCAAGATTTAAAACTGCATTTGCTTTTTCAGATCCTCCAGAAACAGACAAGTCATTATTTATAAGTAATCCTGTTTGATATACTGTATCTTGCCAATCAGTATCACCTACAGGCACGTTCTTATCACCTCCTACAAATGGTTTTACGCTTACGCTGTTTAAGACTGGATTAGCAAAATTATTATTCCAATCAAAATTATAAATTTCGCCATATCCACCGGCTGGATCAGCACCATCATTTACAGATGCTTGCCATAATACTTTACCTCTTTCTATAGCATTAAGCATTTTATAGCGTTGTTTCTTTTCAGAAAGGACTGAAACGTTAGTACTAAATGAAACCGCAGTAACATCCCCTTTAGCTCTATTTTTTGTGGTTACAATAATAACTCCATTAGCTGCTCGAGAACCGTAAATAGAAGAAGCCGAAGCATCTTTCAAAACTTGAACGGATTCGATTACACTAGGACTTAAGCTCGCAAATACCTCTGGCCTAACAGTAGGAACCCCGTCAATCACATACAAAGGATCGGTATTCCCCAAGGTACTTACACCTCTAATCAAAATTTTGCTATTTGCACCACTTGGATCTCCTGATTTTTCAATTGCTAAACCAGCAACTCTCCCTTGGAGTGCTTGCATAGCATTACCAGAGCTCATACTTTGTCCTTCTATGGGTTTCAAATCCACGATAGTTACCGCTCCCGTTAAATCGGCTTTTTTCTCTCTAGAGTAACCAGTTACAACAACATCATCTAATTTAAGAGACTCTGATTTCAATGAAACATTTAAAGTTGTTTGTCCATTAAGCTTAATAGTTTGTGTAGCATAACCTGTATAACTAAATATTAATGTTGCATTTTTATCTACATTATTAATTGTAAACTGACCGTCAATATCTGTAGATGTCCCTATATTTGTACCTGATACCAGTACTGATGCTCCTGGAAGAGTCATCCCATCATCTGAAGAAGTTACTACTCCTTTGATTCCTATATTTTGGGCCGATATTGAAAAGAAGGACCCCATCAGGATTAAGTAAAGAATTATTTTGTGTTTCATAATTAGTTGGTTTATGTGGTTTAGTTAAAATTTAGTTGGTTAATAATTAAGTTTTCAATGGTATATTCTGCATTAGCATTAGAAACCGTGAAATATTGCATTGGTTTATCTGGAAAAAATATTTCTGTCATAACCGTTTTTCCATTATTGTAAAATATTTCAATTGAAGTTTTATCAACGATAACTCTTACATCCATTTTATCAAAGTCTGCTGTGAATGGAGCTTTTGAAATTTTATTTGCAAAAGCATCAGAAAAGGCTAAGTTTCCAGATTTTGATCGATCTATAAAAAAGTAATTATCCTCTTTATTGATTCCAAATTGTATTTTATTCTTTGAATCATTTGAAAACGAAAAAGTGTAAACATCCTTTTTTAGATTTTTTAAAGAAAAGCTAATATCCACTTTAGATAAATCGACTAGTGCCTTATTGATGATAATCGTTTCTCTGTCTATTTTAAGAGATTCTTTTTTGATTGTCTTAGTGATATAATTTTGTAATTCTTTTACAGGTTTAGAGGAAACAATATAATGACCGTTCTCTTTTACAAGTCCTAGTTCTCTGGGAATCGTCATACTACTTCTCCAAGTTTCTGTTGGTACTTTTTGTGCATAATCCCAATTTGACATCCAACCTATAAACAACTTTCTACCATCAACTTCAGATATATTTGACCAAGTAACACCTGCATAGTTGTCTTTGCCGTAGTCAATCCATAGCCCTTTTTGTTGTTTTACATCTTTAGCAAAAGATTCATCCAGCGTGAATGTTTTTCCATCAAAATCACCAACAAAATACTGCGTAGCAGAACCACCATTAGGACCACCAGGGTTTATACTTAATAACATGACCCATTTATATTCATCAGTACCCTCAACTTGTATCGGGAAAAAATCTGGGCATTCCCAAACACCTCCATGAGCCCCAATATTTTTTCCGAAATCAGAAAGTAGTTCCCAGTCTTTCAGATTTTTAGAACCATAAAACATAGTCTTATCTCCCGCTGCCAAAACCATTAACCATTTTTCATGAATGGCATCCCAAGTTATTTTAGGGTCTCTAAAATCTTTAATATTTGGATTTTTAATAATAGGATTAGCTTCATATTTTGTCCAAGTCAAACCTTCATCTAATGAATATGCAATTCCTTGTGATTGATAATTAATTTCACCTGCTTTTTCCATTTTCATGTCGTGGTACGTAAACATCGCAACCATAGGAGGATTTTGTAAGCTTCCAAAACCTGAAGTGTTATTTACATCGACAACTGCACTTCCAGAAAAGATATATCCTTTTTCGTCGGGGTAAAGGGCGATTGGTTTTTCTGTCCAGGAAATAAGATCTGTACTTATTGCGTGTCCCCAATGCATAGGTCCCCAAACATTTGAATCTGGATAGTATTGATAAAAAAGATGGTAGTAGCCATTGTAATAAAACATCCCGTTAGGATCATTCATCCAACCTTTTTGCGGGGTAAAATGAAAATTTGGTCTATACAATTCTGCTTCAGTATAATCTTTCTTTTCAGTAAATAATGATTGCTTACATCCTGCTAAGACAACCAATCCGAGAATGCAACACGAGAGCCTGAAAAATTGTTTTCTAATTATTGTTTTCATAATTTATTTTTTAATTAATTTTTTACTCAATTCTTCCAATGAAATTCCTTTTGTTTCGGGCATCATGAAAGCAACAAACAAAAGTTGAAAAACCATCATCACTGCAAAAAACAAAAACACTGTACCAGCTCCTACTGTAGAAAATAAGTACGGTATTAATGATGGAATTATTGCTGCCAGAACCCAATGTGTAGTGCTACCAAAGGCTTGCCCTGATGCTCTAAGATGGTTGGGGAAAATTTCTGAAATAAATACCCAGATTACAGCACCCTGACCTATTGCATGTGCCGCAATAAAAAGAAATAAAAATATTGGAACTGCCATTCCTTCCCAATGAAAGAAAAAGGCCATTGCCACTAAACTAAGTGATATAATATACCCGACAGAACCAATGTACATTAAAATCTTACGACCTAATTTGTCAATAAGAAATACACCTAGCAGAGTAAATAACAAATTCACAACACCAATACCAATACTGCTCAGCAAAGCGGTACTTTCGCCAAGACCGGCTTCCTGAAATATTCTACTTGAATAATATAAGAATGCATTAATTCCTGACAGCTGGTTGAAAAAAGCCATTAAAAAAGCCAATATCAAAGGAGTTCTGTATTTTTTCAAAAAGATAGTATCGTTTGCAATTGCGGCGTTGTCGTTATCAAGCTCTATTTCCTCCTTCATTTTTTCGTAGTCAGCTTCTTGCCCCATCAACTGCAAAACTTTTCTGGCTTCATCATTTTTAAATTTAGATAACAGCCATCTAGGACTTTTAGGAATAAATAAAACCAGCAATACATATATTATAGCCGGAAATGCTTCAACACCCATCATCCATCTCCATGAGTTTTCTCCAATGTCTTTCAATAAATAATTAGAAAGAAAGGCAACTAAGATTCCTAAAACAATATTGAATTGATAAAACGCTACTAATTTTCCTCTGTCCTTTGCGGGAGCAATCTCTGAGATATACGTTGGCGCAGCAATTGTTGAAGCACCAACTCCGATACCTCCAATAAATCTAAAAACAGCAAAAACAATCGGATCATTTGCAAAAGCAGAACCAATAGCTGAAACCAAAAATAAAACTCCTATCCCTAATAAGGTATTCTTTCGTCCTATTCTATTAGTTGGTATCCCTCCAAATATGGCACCTAGAACTGTACCCCATAATGCCATTCCCATGACAACTGTTCCGTGAAAAGCATCAGATGAATTCCAAATCGCTTGCAAATTTTTATCTGCTCCTGAAATTACTACAGTATCAAATCCAAAAAGGAAACCTGCTAACGAAGCTATTAATGCCCAAACTGCTATTTTTTTCATTATCTATAATTATTATATTGAATTGCTAAGCTATGTGTAATAAAAACAATTATAATTTACAGATGTTACAATGTCGTACAGTACCTATAATAAAACACATTATCTGCGGCTAAAACGTGTAAAACCAGCGATTTTAACTTCTAAAACAATACTTACTACTTCGTTATAGTTACAATTATGTTACATAAAGTAGAACCATGTTGCATCGTTATTGATTAGAAAAAGGAATTAAAGGAGATCAATACTTCTATAATAATTAGTTTTAATGCTATATTGAATAAAAGTTAAAAGAAATTAAAAGTCGGAGTTCATGAGTAGAAGCAAAAAACCATCAAAAGTATATTTCGATGGTTATGCTTAATTTTGAAATAGGTAGATTTTAAAAGAAGATTAACTCAGAAAATAATGATGTTCATACAGATTTAAGAATATAATAGAAAAGCTACTAACTACAGCCTAAACCTTATTTATGAGTTTCGTTTTTATTTTTTGAATTCCTTTGGAGACACTCCATATTTATTTTTAAAAGTGGTTGAGAAGTAATTCGGAGAAGAAAACCCAACTGCATATGCGATCTCAGAAATAGTTAGATTCGAATTTACAAGTAGATCTTTTGATTTAGCTAACCGTATGTTATTGATGTGATCACTAACACTAATCCCTAAAATTGCTTTTACTTTACGATATAATTGTACGCGAGAAATATTTAAGTCTTTAGCCAAATCCTCGACAGTATAAATAGAGTTGTCAATATTCATGGCTATTAATTCATTAAGTTTTCTTAGAAAATTCTGTTCTGAACTACCAAAATTGACATCCTCATTATTTACAATATTTGCAATGTTATTAGAGTAATAAAAACGTAATTTTTCTCGATTAAAAACCAATCCTTTTATGGACTGAACCAATACTTTTAAACTAAATGGTTTGGTTAGGAAAACATCGGCACCACTCTCGAGGGCTTTTAAATAGGAATCCTGATCGTCTGAAGCAGTTAGAATAATTATCGGGATATGAGACGTCCTTAAATCTTTCTTGAGAATTTGACAAATTTCAAATCCATTTTTCTCTGGTAAATTCAAATCACAAACAATCACATCAGGAATCAAATCTAATGCTCGTTCAATAGCATCAGTCCCGTCAGAAGTATAAATTGAAAATTCAACAGATAGTTTTTGAGCCATAAAATCAAGTAAATCCACATTGTCTTCGATGTATAAAATAGAATATTTATCATCAGAATTTGTAATTTCACTGTTTGGGACAACTTCTTCGTCAAGATAATCATTCTGATTAACAAAGTCTAAAGCTGGAGTGTTCACTATACTTTTAGGGTCTAAATGTTCTTTTCCTATTTGTAACTTTATAATAAACTCAGTTCCATTTTTCGATTGAACTTCGACACTTCCCTTGTGTAAATCAACAAAACTTTTGGACAGATGAAGACCAATACCAGAGCTATTTCTAAAATTATTAGAACCTTGATAAAAAGCACGAAACACCTCTTTTAATTCATTTTCTGGTATTCCAATGCCAGAATCTTTAAAAGAAATTTTAACCTCTTTCTTCAATTTATTCTCATTTATCACAATAGAAATCTTCCCTTTTGCTGGAGTAAATTTAAAGGCATTGGAAAGCAAATTGAAGTAAACTTTGTCCATCAAATTACGATCAATATAAACCTCAAGGTCAGGGTTGTTTGTTACCAAAGAGAAATCGATATTAAGTTTCTTTGCTTCTCTTTCAAAATCCGCAATAATATTATTTGAAAAATCAAATAAATTAGTGATGGAAGCCTTTAATATAAATTTTTCCTCTTCAACTTTTCTATAGTCTAATAATTGATTGATTAATCGCAGCAACCTTCTAGAATTATTATACATTAAATTAATCTCTTTGTTGACAGAATTCCCCTTGTTTTTGAGTTCTGTTCCCAGAGACTCTACAGAACTTAAAATTAAAGTTAACGGCGTTTTAAATTCATGTGATAAACCCATAAAGAAGTTCAAACGTGCTTCATTGCTTTGTTTTAGTTCTTCGGAGTATTTTTTAATCTCATTTCTTTGACTTTTAATTTTTTTATTTCTTACTTCTAATTCCTCTTTTTTGCGGCTAATCGCAATACGAGAATAGATACTATACACTGCCAGACATAATGTTAAAATAAATAATGCAAATAATAGTTTCAATAAATTATTTTGAGTTGTATATTCTTTCCCCTTGTTTTTTATGATATTTTGCTGTTCCTCAATATTTGACTGTTGAATAGATATTCTGTCAAATTGATTACTCATAATATCTGCGTTAAGCGAATCTATTATTGTTGTAGAAAGTTTGTTTTTTTTGGGAACTATTTCATTATGTACAATTTTCAAGGCTAATTTTATTGCTTCACTACCTCCTGTAGGATACAAAATAGTAGCACTCAAAACTCCTTCTTTAACCAATTGAATTCCTCCAAATGGACCATTAAGACCATCAACTCCTATAAACTTTAATTTATTTCCTAAACCTTTACTTTTAGCTATTTTCCAGGCATTATATGCGATAATATCATTATAGCCAAATACATAATCTATATTTTGTAAACTATCTAATAATCTGACAAATTCTTTTTTTGGATATTCAGAGCCCAAAGAACTTACGGTATGCACTTTGATTCCGGGGTATTTACTAATAATTTGTTTAAAACCTTCACTTCTTTCTACTCCTGGCGAAGTTGTGTAATCTCCTTTAATTTCGACTACAGTAGCATTCCCTTTTGACGAAGCAGCGATGTATTTTCCTGCTAATCTTCCAACCTCAATATTATCTGCACCTATATAAGTAGTGTAATTAGTTGTGCTTGCTTTTCGGTCTATTAAAATAACAGGTATGCCTTTAGCCTTGGCTTTTTCTATAACGGGAACAATAGAGTCAGATTCGAACGGAGAAATTATGATTACATCAACTTTACTATCAATAAACTTCTCTATGTCAAGAATTTGTTTTTTAGCCTGCTGATGCGCGTTATATATAGTCAAATTGACGTTGGGGTGAAGAGAGGTCTCGACTTCCATTGCATGATTCATTGAAACTCTCCATAAATCATTTCCAACACTTTGTGAAAAGCCTATTGAAATTTCACGTTCTTCTCTAGCTGTTGAATTACAAGAGGTCTGTAGGAAAATGAAATTCAAAAGCAGGATATAAAAAAAGATGCTTCTTGTCATGGTTTGGTTGGCTAATTATAGTATATCGTTAACCCATTACGATTAACGACTTTGAAATATGATATAAAAAATAGGAGTAGTCCGTTTTTTTTATATTCAAAAGTATATAACTTTATAGGGGGCAGGGCAGTTAAGAAAGTTTTTGTTTCTGACTATATTTTCTAGAAATTATTAGAAAGGTTCAAAACAAATATATAAAATAAAATGATAGTATCATTTTATTAGCATAATGGTATTTGAAGTTTCTAAAATTGCAATAAAATTAAAGTTTATCCAGATTTAAAGTGTATGATTATTTTATTCTGCCTCAATAAATTATATAATCAAGCTTTTGAAGGTTACTTTTCTTTAAGGAAGTTTGTCTTACAAACAAGATAAATTGGATGTAAGGGCATATGATAGCATTAATTAAGCAATTGAAAATTAATATGTATTGATAGATCTGTGGAAACATAAGTAGAATGATTAATCACTATTATTTTTATCACAATTTTACAATCGTCTATTGGTTTAGTCGCTTTGATCCCACTTTTGCGCTTGATCCCTTTTGCGCTTGATCCAAAATCGGATCAATACATATTGTTGTGGGGAAATATTAAAATCTAGATATTTGTATTGCTAAATTACATACCAATGCAAGACTCTTTTATCGAGATCCTTAAATTATTGTTACCAGAAATAATAGTAGACTACTTTGAACTTACGTCCTATAAAAAAGGAGACGAGATAATTCATTTGTATCTAAAGGAGATCAATTCAATTCCTGAAGAATACCGAGGATCTAAATTGAGTTCAAAAGGATTCTTTGAAGAGATAACGGTTCAAGATTTTCCTATTCGTGGACATCAGGTATATCTTCATATCACTCGAAGAAGATGGCTTAACGAAGATACTGGCAAAGTGGTCTTTAGAGATTGGAATTTAGTAGCAGACGGAACTCGTGTAACACAGGAGTTTGCGTCTTTTTTAAAAGAGATCAATAGATTCCAGCCCAAATGATTGTAATGCTATCGCTTCTTTTTATGGAGTTAAGGGGAGAAATTTGTTGTCTCAATACAAAGACTACTTAAGTGACTTTAAAACTTGGGATCAACTAGGACATGCTAAAAAATGGCTTCTTTTCCCTAAGAACATTCGAAAGTATTTATCTATAGATGAAACATCTCTCTCTAACGGAGAGCTCTATACAATTCTGACCAGTAAATCTGCTAAAGGAAAGAAAGGAACCATTGTAGCCATGGTTGCAGGAACTAAAGCAGAAACAGTAATATCAATTATTGAAAAAATCCCTTTTAAACAAAGAAACCTAGTCAAAGAAATTACTTTGGATATGGCCGGTAATATGGGCTTAATTGCTCGAAAATGTTTTCCTAATGCAACTCGTGTTGTTGATCGTTTCCATGTGCAGAAGCTGGCTACAGAAGCACTCCAGGAAATCAGGATCAAATATCGTTGGGAAGCCATAGATCAAGAAAATGACGCAATAGAACGAGCAAGGAAGTCAAAAGTAAATTTCGAATCTAAAACACTCTCTAATGGCGATACTCTTAAACAATTACTGGCAAGGAGTCGTTATTTCTTGTATAAAAACAAATCTAAATGGACACCAAACCAAATAGAACGTGCTGGCTTACTATTTGAATTATATCCTGATATTCAAAAAGGATATAACCTAACTCAAGAGCTTCGTGGCATCTTTGAGCACACAACGGATAAAATTATTGCTTTTGCGAAATTAGCCAAATGGCATGAAAAAGTAAATCAATCTGGGTTTAAGTCTTTCGGTACAATCTCCCGTACCATTATGACTCACTATCAAACAATATTGAACTACTTTGACAATAGAAGTACTAATGCTTCAGCAGAATCTTTCAATGCAAAAATAAAAGCATTTAGATCACGATTCAGAGGTGTTAGGAATGTAGAATTTTTCCTTTTTCGACTAACGAATATATATGCTTAATTTTTGCTGCTCCACAGGTTTTCGTGTTGATCCGTTTTCGTGTTGATCCCCAAAATCTAAGTTAGTTCAAGATTTTATTTCAATAAAAAACCCTTAAACGGTTGATGTTTAAGGGTTTGTTTTTGTAGCGAAGACGGGAGTTGAACCCGTGACCTCAGGGTTATGAATCCTGCGCTCTAACCGACTGAGCTACCTCGCCAAATACTCATGGATTGTTGTCCTTGAATGCGGGTGCAAATATAGAAATTATATTAATGCGTGCAAACATATTTTAAAGAAAAAAAAATATTTTTCAAAATGTTTTTTTTTTGTACTTATAATCTATATATTTCCGAAAAATTAAATGCAGCTCATGGATCAGAAAGTACGTTACGAAATCGAGTTTCCTATAAATTCTTCGCCTCAATTATTGTATCAATATATATCGACTCCATCAGGATTGTCTGAATGGTTTGCAGATAATGTAAATTCTCGTGGTGAATTTTTTACTTTTATCTGGAATGATTCGGAGGAAAAAGCACGACTAGCCTCGAAAAAAACAGGTGAAAAGGTAAAATTTAAATGGGTTGATGATAAAGGTAAAGATACAGAGTACTTTTTCGAATTGCATATATTAGTAGATGAACTTACTAAAGATGTCTCTTTAATGGTGGTTGATTTTGCCGAAAAAGGCGAGGTGGAAGAAGCAACTTTATTATGGGAAAATCAAATTTCTGATTTGAAACATCTAATTGGTTCTGTATAGAAAAATCATATTTTATGACTTATATTTGCCCTAAATTTACTTAGGGCTTTTTTTATGATTAATTTTAATGGATCTATCCTTTCTAAGGATGCAAATGTATTGACTCAAAACCGTGCTTTTTTATATGGTGATGGGGTTTTTGAAACGGTTAAAATAATAAACAATAAAATTCTTTTCTTAGAGGATCATTATTTTAGATTAATGTCCTCTATGCGAGTGGTTCGAATGGAAATTCCAATGAACTTTACAATGGAATATTTCGAAGAGCAGATTCTTTCTGTCGTAAACGCGAATTCATTATCTGCATCTTCTCGTGCGCGAATTACAGTGTATCGAAACGATGGAGGTTATTATTTACCTCTAGATAATACGGTTTCTTTTTTGATTAATGCTGTAGCGCTTGAAAATGTATCTTATTCATTTGAAAAGCAGCATTACGAGGTAGATTTGTACAAAGATTTCTATATCACAAAACAATTGCTGTCGTCAATTAAATCAACTAATAAAATCATAAATATAACAGGAAGTATTTTTGCAGATGAAAACGGCTTAGATAATTGTTTGCTGCTAAATGATAGTAAGAATGTTGTTGAAGCTTTACAAGGAAACATCTTTATGCTACTGGGCACTAAACTAATTACTCCACCAGTTTCCGAGGGTTGCTTGAATGGAGTAATGAGAAAGCAAATTCTAAATATGGCAAAAAAAATAGAAAATTTAGAAATAGTTGAAGAGGTGATATCTCCATTTGATTTACAAAAAGCGGATGAATTATTCATAACTAATGTTATCAAAGGTATTCAGCCTATAACACAATATCGTAAAAAAAGCTTTGCGACTAAAGTTTCTACTCAATTGTTAGAGGAACTTAATGAAATGATAAGTGCTAGTTAGTTCAAATATGGATTTTCTGGCGCATTTAGCCAGATTAGATAGTCTCCTCCTAATTCTTTTATTTGTTCTTTCCAGAAGTGTGTAGCTGACTTTCCTATGATTTTATTCTCGTAACTATTAGAGTTAATAATCCAGGAATGGCTCTCCATTTCGCTTTCTAATTGTTTTTCACTCCAACCGGTGTATCCTAAGAAAAATCGAATGTTGGTGTTGTTTATTTGACCTTTGTTAATGAGCTCCTTTGTTGATTCAAAATCGCCTCCCCAATAAATACCGTTTGATATTTCAATGCTGTTAGGAATTAGCTCAGGAATGTTGTGAATAAAATAGAGATTGTCTTGCTCAACAGGTCCTCCATTATAAATCTTGAAGCGTGCAGCAATTTCTGGTACTAAATCGTGTATAGTGTACTTTAAGGGTTTGTTGATAATAAAGCCAATAGAACCTTCTTCGTTATAGTCAGCTAATAAAATAACAGATCTATTGAATGATAAATCTCCTATCGTTGTAGGCTCTGCAATAAGCAAATGTCCTTTTTTTAATTTATCTGTAATCATCTGATTCTATTTTTTAATAAATTTAGTTTTTTTATTATAATATTGGCAAATAAAATCGATAAAACGTATAAAAAAACCTCCCAGATGGAAGGTTTTAATTATATAAGAGGGGTAAAATTAGTTTACTGCTCCTTCTAATTCAGCACCTGCTTTAAATTTCACTACGTTTTTAGCAGCTATTTGGATAGTCTTTCCTGTTTGAGGATTTCTACCATCTCTAGCAGCTCTAGCAGAAACAGACCATGATCCGAAACCTACTAAAGATACTCTTCCACCTTTTTTAAGAGTCTCTCCTACATTTCCTAAAAATGACTCTAAAGCTAATTTTGCTGCAGCTTTTGTAATTCCTGCGTCAGCAGCTATAGCATCGATTAATTCTGATTTGTTCATAATAAATAGTTATTAATTGTTGGTTATACAAATTGTTGATACGCAAATTTAGTAGGAAATACGTTCCTTGCAAGTGTTTTGTGTTAATTTAATTTATTTTGTTGATAACTTATTTTTTTTGTTGATAAATGAATCGTTTTTTGATATTAAACTTAACAAACCCCCGTTTTTGTTGATGTTAATAAGCTTTTGTATCAAGTGAAAAAGAAATGCCATTTAATAATTCTGCGGTGCTCATTTTCTTCTTGCCTGGAAATTGTATTTGCAATATTTGAATATATCCATCTTTTACGGTAACTTTCATTTCTTTTTTCGTGCAAATTACAGAACCTATACTGTGATTATGCTCTTCAATAAGGATTTTAGATTCATAAATTTTCACGGTTAGCTCTTCGCTTTTGTCAGTAAAAAAACACCAAGCAGCAGGGTACGGACTTAATCCTCGAATTAGATTATTTATTTCTACTGCTGGCTTTGACCAATCTATTTTGCAATTTTCCTTGTTGAGTTTGTACGCTGTTTTGATATCAGCATTATCTTTTTGTACTATTGTTGTTAGATCTCCTTTTTGTATCAACTCTAAAGTGTCAACTACAGTAGTACTTCCTAAATTCATTAATCGATCGTGTAATTGTCCTGCATTTTCGTTTTCGTCAATTGCTATTTCAGAATTTAAAATCATGGCACCAGTGTCAATTTTATCATCTATAAAAAAAGTAGTGACTCCTGTTTTAGTTTCTCCGTTTATTATAGCCCAATTTATTGGTGCTGCACCACGATAATTAGGTAGGAGTGAAGCATGAAGGTTAAAAGTGCCTAAAGAAGGCATTTCCCAAACCACTTTTGGTAACATTCTAAAGGCAACTACAATTTGCAAGTTTGCATTCAATGCGTTTAATTCATTTAAAAAATCTTCGTCTTTTAAGTTGGTTGGTTGCAGTAGCGTTAGGTTGTTTGCTAGTGCATATTCTTTTACAGCAGAATATTTTAATTTTTGCCCTCGACCAGCTGGTTTGTCTGCAGCGGTAATAACGCCTACAACTTCATAGTTGTTCTTGATTATTGTATCGAGAATTCCCACAGCAAACTCTGGAGTTCCCATAAAAACAATTCGTAATTTTTCCATTAGTATCTTAAAGTATATTTATTATTTGGTTTAACCAAAATTGTATTGTTTTCTAACAACTCCTGCAGTACAAAGATAACTTCATCTGCACTGTTTTTTGTTTTATTTTGAATATCTCTCGAATTCAAATCTTCTGTTTGTAACAAGGTGATTATTTCTTTTGAAAGTAATGTAACGTCTTTTTTCTTAATTTTCTTGGTAATACAGAACGAACAAATACCGCAGTCAATAGCTGATTTTTCGCCAAAGTAATTTAAAATCAATTTATTTTTACACACTGATTTTTCATTAACATAATTAATAACCGCTTGAAGCTGCTCTTTTTTTAACTGATTTTGGTTCTCTAAATGTTTTGAAACCCTACTTATTGTTCGCTCATCTTCACGAATTTCATTAAATAGTATGGTTGCATCATTATTTTTAGAGTGATAATCTATAATTTCTTTTTCTTTTAGTTTATATAAAACGGCTAGGACTTCAGATTCTTTATGATTTGATTTTTTTGCTATTAACTTTAAATTAAAAGCTGTTTGCATTTCATAAATTCCAGGATACGTTCGTAATATGGCCAACATAATCTCTTCGTCATTTTGATTCAAACTCATATATCGCATTACTTCTTTAGATGGAATAAGGAATTGCAATGTGATTTTTTCTGAAAATTCTTGAGATAAAGTAATAATTCCTTGACGATCCAGGAATTGTAGAGCGTTATATGTTTTCAATGTAGGGAAGTCGTATTTCAAACAAAAGCGATGCAAATTGAAAGTGAATTGTTCGTTGATTCCTTCGCCATACGCGATTTGAAAATAATTATTAAGCTTTAAATACATCACATTTAAAAACTTTTTGTCAGCAAGAATATTGATAAACTGATTTTCTGCCTGAATAATATCAGATGGACTAGTCAATAATATTGCAAAAGCTCTTTCGCCATTACGGCCAGCTCGACCTGCTTCTTGATAATAATTTTCCAGGTTTTCTGGTAGTTGGATATGAATAACGGTTTTTACATTGGCTTTGTCAATTCCCATCCCAAAAGCATTTGTTGCTACAATTACTTGGACCTCTTCATCCATCCAAGATTGCATATTTTTATCTTTTTCTTTGGACGAAAGTCCACCGTGATAATACGTTGCTTTAAATCCTAATGATTGTAATTGGGACGAAATTTCTAAACATGATTTTCTATTTCGAACATATATTATAGAAGTTTGTGGGTTTTTCTTTAGGATTTGTTCTATCCTAAAAAGTTTATCTTCGACTTCAAATACCATATAAGCTATGTTTTCTCTGGCGAACGACTTCTCAAATATTTTTGGTTCATGTAAACCTAGCTCGGTGATTATATCCTTTTTTACTCTTGGAGTTGCTGTAGCTGTCAGAGCTAGAAAAGGTGTTTTTGGGAAATGTTTCTTTAATTCAGAAATCTTTAAGTAAGCAGGACGAAAATCATGCCCCCATTGCGATACGCAATGTGCTTCATCGATTGTGATTAAATTAATAGGTAGATTTTTTATTCGTTCTAAAATCCAATCGGATTGAAGTCTTTCTGGTGATAGATAAAGAAATTTATAATTCCCAAATTGACAATTGTCGAGCAAATCAATCATTTCTTCTGAACGGATACCGCCAGTTAGCGCAATCGCTTTGATGTTGCGCTTTTGTAAATTAGCTACTTGATCTTTCATTAGTGCCACTAGTGGTGAAATCACCAAGCAAATACCGTCATTCATTAAAGCCGGAATCTGGAAGCAAACTGATTTTCCCCCTCCGGTAGGCATCAATGCAAAAGTATCATGCCCTTTTAAAACTGACGTGATAATTTCTTTTTGAAGCGATCTAAATTTATTGTGTTTCCAATATTTTTGGAGTAGCGCTACTGCTTCTGGCATAGATTACAAGTTTCAGATCATTCTAAATATCCCAAAAAGTTAATTCTAAACTCGTAAATTATTTAGAAATTTCCTCTAAGATAAAAAGAATTCTGTTATCCATGGTATCTTTTGGCACTTCTATTAACTCGTAGCCGTAATTTCGGTAGGTTTCTATAAGATGTTTATTAATTAGTTTTGCTTGTTCGAAGTTTTCATAGCGAGCTTCATCACTGATGTAAATTTCTTCCCACGGTGGAAGAATAAAGATTTTTGAATATAAATGTTCGCGACAAGCAGCATCAAAAGTGGCAGGATAGCTATCACCTATATAGTGCATGTAGGCCAAAACATCAGGAATTCCTCTGTCGATAAATACTACTTCACAAGACTCATTTGAAGCATTTTGAAATTGCTTTTTTCTACCTTCAAGTAGTAATTCGCTAAATAATAAAGGTTTTTCAAGAAACAACTGTTCGATGCCTTGCTTTTTTGCTTCCAAAGTTACTTCCCGAGAAATTTCGGGATAACAACAATGTCCTTTAGCGACTAATCCATCTATGATAGTGGTTTTACCTGTTCCAGGACCGCCAATAATAACTATGATTTTTGTTTGCACTTTTGAAAAATAAGGCGCAAATTTACTTAAACTTATTGGAATTTGAAAAAATCATTGCTTTTAAAATAGTAATAAGCAAAAAATCATATTTCATAATTCATAATTTACTAATGAAACCGTATATTTGCCCTTATTTAAAATAGAAAATGGATCAGAAAACTAAAGAATTCTACGATAGATTAAAAGTAGAGTTGGACAATAGTAATACTTGGCCAGCGATATACTTATTTAAATTTATTGTGCCTACTGATGATGAGAAAATTAAGCGCGTAGAAGAGGCTTTTGATTGTATGGGCGCGGTTATAAATACTAAAAAATCCAAAACAGGAAAGTTTACTAGTATTTCTATTGATGTTACAATGAAAGATTCCCAAGAAATAGTAGATAAATACCTTGAAGTTTCTACAATTGAAGGTATTGTTTCCCTTTAAATAAAATATACTTTTATAGATTAGCGTTGAATTATTATAATTCATGCCGTAGGTATCAATAAAGTTAAAAATTATAAATTCGAATATGAATTCAAAATATATTAAAGAAGTTGCAAACGATGTGGTTCATCATTTGGAATACAATGCTGAGCGATCGCATTTAATTATTCCAGAGTATGGACGTCATTTGCAAAAATTAATTGATCAAGCTACTAAAATTGAGGATGATGTAGAGCGCAACAAAGCTGCAAAATACATTATACAAGTGATGGGGAGTTTGAATCCTCATTTGCGTGATGTACTAGATTTTCAGCACAAATTATGGGATCAGCTTTTTATTATGTCTGATTTTAAATTAGTTGCTGATTCGCCATATCCAATTCCATCTCGTGAAGTGTTGCAATTGAAACCTGATGTGTTAAAATATCCGCAGAATTTTCCCAAATACAGGTTTTATGGTAACAACATTAAATATATGATTGATGTTGCTAATAAATGGGAAGAGGGTGAGATGAAAAATGCTTTAGTAAAAGTAATTGCCAATCACATGAAGAAATCCTATTTGAGTTGGAATAAAGATACTGTGAAAGATGATGTTATTTTCGAACATTTATACGAACTATCTGATGGAAAATTGAATTTATTACAGAGTGAAGAGGAGTTATTAAACACTACTGATTTATTGAGAACCAATAAAAGAGTTTCTAATAAAATCTTACCAGTAGGGCAACCAAAAATTCTTAGTAATAAGAATTCAAAAACAGGGAAGCCAAATCCTACTCACAAAAATCAAAATAGAAAACCTTTGTAAAACTGGTATTAGTTGATGGCTAAATATTTTTAGTTGCAATTTTTAGCTCATTAATTTATACTAATAAAACTAAAAAAATAAAATGGGAATTTTCAAAATAGAAGGCGGTGCAAGTCTAAAAGGTGAAATCACGCCACAAGGTGCAAAAAATGAAGCGTTACAAATTTTATGTGCCGTTCTTTTAACTCCTGAAATAGTTACAATCAATAATATTCCTGATATTATTGACATCAATAAACTGATTACGCTTTTAGGAAATTTAGGAGTTAAAATACAAAAAAATGGACCTGGTTCTTACACATTCCAGTCGGATGAGGTTAATATGGGATATCTTGAAACAGAAGCATTCAAAAAAGAAGGCGGTTCGTTGCGAGGTTCGATTATGATTGTAGGTCCACTTTTAGCACGTTTTGGAAAAGGATATATTCCAAAACCAGGTGGAGATAAAATAGGACGCAGAAGATTAGATACCCATTTTGAAGGTTTTATCAATCTTGGTGCTAAATTTAGATATAATAGAGAAGATCATTTTTATGGTGTTGAAGCACCTGAAGGATTGACTGGAGCTGCCATGTTATTAGATGAAGCATCTGTAACTGGTACTGCTAATATTGTTATGGCTGCTGTTTTAGCTAAAGGAATAACAACGGTTTACAATGCTGCTTGTGAGCCTTACTTACAGCAATTGTGTAAGATGTTAAACTCTATGGGGGCTAAAATTACTGGAGTAGGATCTAACTTACTGACAATAGAAGGAGTGGAGAGTTTAGGCGGTTGTGAACACCGTATTCTTCCTGATATGGTTGAAATAGGAAGCTGGATTGGTCTAGCTGCTATGACAAAATCTGAAATTACTATAAAAAATGTTAGTTGGGATAACCTTGGTTTGATTCCAAATACATTTAGAAAATTAGGAATTACCTTAGAACGTAGAGGCGATGATATTTATATTCCCGCTCACACTAATGGATATGAAGTTAAAACAGATATCGATGGTTCAATTCTAACGATTGCAGATGCTCCATGGCCTGGATTTACTCCGGATTTATTGAGTATTGTTCTTGTAATAGCCACTCAAGCAAAAGGTGACGTTTTGATTCACCAAAAAATGTTTGAAAGCAGGTTGTTCTTTGTTGACAAACTAATCGATATGGGAGCTAAAATCATGTTATGTGATCCGCACCGTGCTGTAGTTATGGGACATAACTTTGAATCTCAACTAAAAGCGACTACAATGTCATCACCAGATATTAGAGCTGGAATTTCATTATTAATTGCAGCACTTTCTGCAAAAGGAACTAGTACGATTCAAAATATTGAACAAATAGATAGAGGGTACGAGCGTATAGACGAACGGCTGAGAGCGATTGGAGCTAAAATTGTAAGGGAGTAAATAACCTAAATCACATATAATTTCGTTTAAGTAAGTCAAGAACAATTTTAAATTGAGTTCGGTTTACTTAAACGATTTTTTTTAAATTCATTTTATAACAAAGCGCATGTCAAGGGTACAAACAGCAATAAGGGCTACTTATTTTAGTATTATAGGAAATACATGTATGGCCATTATAAAAGGCTTGGCTGGTTTTTTTGGAAATTCGTATGCACTAATTGCAGATGCAATTGAATCGACGACTGATATTTTTGCCTCTTTATTAGTATTGTTTGGAATAAAATATTCTGCCAGGCCAGCTGATAAAAATCATCCTTATGGTCACGGTAGAGCTGAGCCACTTGTTACTTTTTTAGTAGTAGGTTTTTTAATCACCTCAGCAACTATAATTGCTTACGAAAGTATAATAAATATTCAAACTCCACATCAATTACCAAAATCGTGGACTTTAATTGTTCTTGGAGCTATCATTATTTGGAAGGAATACTCATATAGAGTAGTGATGAGAAGGAGCGTGCAAACAAATAGTTCCTCACTAAGAGCTGATGCTTGGCACCATCGAAGCGATGCTATTACTTCTGTAGCGGCATTTGTAGGAATTTCAATCGCTTTGTTTTTAGGAAATGGTTATGAAGCAGCTGACGATTGGGCAGCATTATTTGCATCAGGATTTATATTATATAACAGTTACAAGATTTTCAGACCTGCTTTGGGCGAAATCATGGATGAGCATTTATACGATGATTTAATAGTAAAAATTAGAGCTGTTTCACTACAAGTTGACGGAATTATAGGTACTGAAAAATGCTTTATTAGAAAAGCTGGAATGAAATATCACGTTGATTTACACGCGACAGTAAACTCGGATATTACCGTAAAAGAAGGCCACGATTTGGCGCACAAACTAAAGGATACGTTACGAGAAAGAATACCTGAATTAGGACATGTTTTAATTCATATCGAACCCAATGACTAGATTAGGATTTAATATATAAGAGGCATTAGATTTTATTTCTAATGCCTTTTTTTGAAAAATTCTTATTCATGGGCCCGTAGAGGATTACTCCAGAATATTTAAAAATTTAAGTCCAAAAACTACGCCGTCACCTTTAAACCCACTTTGGTATGAACGTACATAGTCTATTCGAAGTATTTTAAATTTGCCAAAACCTAAATTGTCTAATCCAACAGTTACTTCATTGTAAGGTTTATTAGTTAGCGTAGAAAGTGAATGAAAACCTAGATTCAAAGTTGATTTTAGCTTGTTTAATAAAGGAATCTTATTCATAATATATCCTTTATCGTTGTATTCGCTATGAAGTTCAAAATAGCTATCATTTGTGCTATTAGAATAATAGGGCAGCAAGTTGAAAACATTCAAATAGCGCTCGCTTTGACCAATATGAGTTTGATTGCCGTTAAAATGCTTATAATCCATAAAAGCGATATTTTCAGCATTAAAAAATTTTCCTGCTTTTAGACTTAATCCTAAAAGACCTTTATTACCCAAAATCAAATCATAAATTAATCGAGCGTTGAGGTGGTCAAATTCATATCTTTTTTCATTAGAGGCAAATCCTTTTTCGAAACCTAAATATAATGTTGGATATTTTTCATTTCTAATATTAAATTTTCCATCAGGTCGAGAGGAATATTTATTTCCAAAATTGATTCTTGCAGTAAAAGCAGCTTTAGTTAAATGATGTTTCTCAAATGGAGAAGTAGTAAAATTATTTGGATCCAAAGGATTATTAGAAGAATAAAAATCACTTTTGTTTAATAAAGAAAAATCAGTATTGTTAAATAATGGTTTACGCTGCTGATATTCTATTTTACCATTTAAGTTCACGCCATTTGCAACATCTTGACTATATCCTAATGCAGCCGACTCTAAATTATACAATTTTATAAAATTATTTCTAAAAGCTAATGAACTAATCGTATTGATGGCTTTGCTTATGGGGTTATTTGGGTTAAATTGCTCTACAGAACTTCCTCCACTTATCGACAATGTCGCATAATTTATTTTGTTCAATCGGTGTATATATTTTCCTGTTACACGCAACCGATCTTCTGCAAAACCGTAATTAAATTTAGTACTTATTGTTGTGTATTTTCCTTTGCTTTCCTGATTTTTTCGATTGGAATATCTAAAACCGGAATCGAAATTATAACCTTGGACAGTATTAAAACTAAGTGACCCTACATTTAATAAACCTTCATAACTCAAACTGTATTTTTTGGCACTATTTTTAAAAGTATAGCCCGTCAATAACTTTCCTAATTTGAATTTGTTTCCTTTTGCGTCAGTTGAGTCCAGGTATTTCTCGGAGTTTCGAACTTTATAGATACTGTCTTTTCTGTAGTAATCGGTATTTTCCTCTATTGTTAATGGAATAGGCCTGCGGTTGCTCCAGAAAAGACTGTCTTTTTTATTGGAATCAATTTCGATTCGAGTAATTTCATTTGTAAACGTTTTGGGTGCAAATGCTTTTATAAATTCATAGTTACTATAAACGTAGTTGAATTTACCAGTAAATCCTATCCCAAAAGCACCTGCAGTAATATCTAAACTTTGTGTGTTTTTTGCCCAAATTTTGTTGGTGTTATTATAACTGAAATTTTGCTTTAAGGTCATGACCTCAACGAATTCTTGTTTCATTCGGTATCCTTTTATATCTAAATCTACCGCGTAAATTGCCCAAGAATCTTCAACAATATAAATATATCCTTCAAAAACCGGTTCGCTATCTCGTTTTGCAATGACTTTAATCTTGTTGATCATGTTCTTATTCTCATCAAAAAATGTTCCTTCTAACTTGTAGCTATAATAGTAAAAGGCATTGTTCGCAATGGGAGAAATCATTTTTATACCAAATTCCACCGTATTGTCATAAAAATCATAGAATGATGATCGGGCGGTATTGTAACTGTAACCATTGTCGTTCCCACTAACTTTTGAAGCAGTTACTACTTCCTTTAAATTATCCGGCTTTTCATACGATAGTTTCGAAAAAGTCTCTGAGAGCGAAATAATGCCAGTTCCAGTAGAATCTAAAGCTCCATTCAAGTCACCAATTTTTTGACCGAATATTTTTTTAGGAGCATTTTTTAATTTAAAAATACCTCGCGAATAAAAATCAGCATTGAATCGATTGGTCTTTTCGGTATTTTCTTTTCTTTTGGCAATTGCTTTTTTTATAATTGCCAAGGCTGGATTTACTTTCTTGTTAATCACTACCTCATTGAGTGAAAGACTTTCTTCAACCATTTTAATATTTAAAGTGTACGGTAATTTGTCTGTTTGGATAGCTGCTTTTTGGGTTTTAAAACCTAAAAACTGAAAAATAATCGTTAGTTTTTCCTTCTCTTTTAAGTTGAATTCGTAATACCCTTCTTCGTTTGAAGTTGTCCCGTTAAACGTGTTCTCTTGAAGTATGGTGACAAAAGGTAATGGGGTACCTTTCTCATCGGTTATAGTGCCTTTTATTTGCGCACTGGATAGAACAGAGACTAAAAGGAATATTAGAAAGTAGTATTTTTTCATGAAAGTTTTTTCTCTCACAAAAATAGAAGAAGTTTAAAAAGAGCGTATTAATTATTTGTTAAACATTTATAGCATAGTCACATAATATAGAAATCCTATAAAAATGACTGTATTGCTAATTCATAACTTTTCAATCCAAAACCTAGAATAACACCTTTGGCATTACCTGAAATATAGGATTGATGTCTAAAGCTTTCACGGGAAAAGGTGTTCGAAATATGAACTTCAACTACTGGAGTAGTAATCGCTTTTATTGCATCGCCTATTCCTACTGATGTGTGAGTGTAAGCACCTGCATTTAGAATTATACCATCAAATGAAAAACCAAACTCCTGAATTTTATCAATTAACTCACCTTCGATATTACTTTGAAAATAAGTAAATTCTATACTAGGAAATTGTATTTGTAATGTCGTGAAATACTCTTCAAAAGTTAGGCTACCATAAACTTCTGGTTCACGTTTGCCTAGCAGATTCAAATTTGGTCCGTTAATGATGGCGATTTTCATAATTCCTATTTTGGTAAAAATAAAAAAACCGTTCCAATTAAAGGAACGGTTTTGAATAATTTAATTTTATTATTTTTAAAATTTAAATCCTGCAGAAAATTGCACTACTGAATTCTTTACGTCTGCATCTTTAGACGCTTCTGTCAATCCTAAAACATAACGACCTTGTACAAAAAAGTTTTTAGTAATGTTTAAACTTAAGCCTGCTGCAGCTCCAAATTCAAAAGTTTCAGACTCTTTAAAAATAACATTTTTTCTTTCGCTTAATAGGAATGATGCTTGCGGTCCTACATCTAAGCTAATTGCATTATTTAAGCTGATTTTTGCTAACACTGGAATAGAGATATACCCTAATTCATTTTTGAATTCCTCCACTGCATTTTTATAAGTTGCGCCCTTCGTTGAATATAGTAATTCGGGTTGGATCGCAAAACCGTCTGTTAATCTAATTTCTGCTAGCAATCCAGCATGGTAACTGGTAATAGCTTCCTTTTTGTAATTGTTAGTAGTGACTGTTATGTCGCTTCCAGTTTGATTTGCGTAATTCAAACCACCTTTGAATCCAAATTTTATGGCTTGTGCATTCATACTTAAGGATCCTGCAAAAAGAATTACTGCGGCTACAATTATTTTTTTCATAATTTTTAATTTTTTTAAAATTGATTACTATTAATTGAAATGGGACTTCTAAGTAAACTATTTTTTTAATTATTTATTGTTTACTAATTCGATTGTGACATTTCAATAACTAATCCAAAATTACATTTGATTCTAACTTTTTTACTTTGAAAGTGTTTGTTTTATGAATAAGTATTCTTCCTTTTTATGTAAGTTGTTGCCAAACAATATTTTGATAAAAATTCGCAAATAGTATTTTATTTTGTTCTGAAATATATTTTTTCATTTCATGCCTTTTTGGTGTCATGTTGTACTATTTTTTTGTTTGAAGCTTTATTTTAGAAATCATCAATTAATTTTTGCGTTACATTTTTAATATTGCGTATTCTAATATTGAAATTCTTCATTTGTCAGTAAGGTTTTTTTTATGTCTAAAATTCGCTTTTCTTTGTAGATATGAATTGGAACTCCTACATCAAATCGTATCAATCTTATTTAAGAATCGAACGTGGATTGTCTAAAAATACTATTGACAACTACACATTTGATATTGAAAGATTGTGTCTTTTTTTAGATCAAAATGCTATAGAAGTTTCTCCAGTTAAAATAGGTGAGGAGCTGCTGCAGCAATTTATCTATAGTGTATCCAAAGAGGTCAATGCACGATCTCAAGCCCGAATGATTTCTGGACTTAAGAGTTTTTTTAATTATTTGATATTCGAGGATTATCGTTCAGATCATCCTTTAGAACTAATAGATACTCCTAAAACCGGTCGCAAACTTCCAGATACTTTATCAGTAAGCGAGATTGACTCGCTTATAGAAGCAATAGACTTGTCTTCTAACGAAGGAGAACGAAATCGGGCAATGCTTGAAACGCTTTATGGTTGTGGACTTCGTGTTTCTGAATTGGTTACACTCAAAGTTTCAGATCTTTTTTTTGAAGAGGGATTCATAAAAATTACAGGAAAGGGAAACAAACAGCGTTTTGTGCCAATAAGTGAGGTTACTCAGAAGTACATTGAAATTTACCAAAACTCAATTAGAAGTCATGTTTCGATTCAAAAAGGTTTTGAAGATACTTTGTTTCTAAATCGAAGAGGCCGACAGTTAACACGTGCCATGATTTTTACTATTATAAAAAATCTAGCGGTCCAAATAAATTTACAAAAGACTATCAGTCCCCATACATTTCGTCATTCTTTTGCAACACATCTTTTAGAAAATGGTGCTGATTTACGTTCTATTCAGTTAATGTTAGGTCATGAATCAATAACTACGACTGAGATTTATGTACATCTTGATAGAAAATTCTTGACAGAAGTTTTACAGTCATTTCATCCTAGGAAATAGGCTTTATTAGCGTGGTATAGTAGATAAGTATTTCTTTGGATTTTCACATCTAAAGAAAAATGTAGATAATATTTTCCTTTTTAATTAAATTACTATCAATTTGTCGTATTTTTAACACTAGAATAAAAAAGTAAATACTAAATTAAGAAATAATAATATGTTATGGTTTCTAACTTTCTGCAGAGTGGCACTACCAATGAGTTGAATGCTTTTTATATTAAATTATTTAATGATATTCCCGATTTACTATTTGAATTTATAATCACTCGTGATAATACATATCAATTTCCTTTTGTAAGCAAATCAGTAAATGAAATTTTTGAGATTACTTCAGAGCACTTTAGTGACAGCGATAAATTTCTTGTTTATAATAGGATAGTTGAATCAGATAGGTTCTTATTTTTTGATTCATTATTACATGCAAAAAGATCTCTTTCCCGATGGGAATGCGAGTTTCGTGTTGTATTACCTAAAAGGGGTTTGCGATGGTTAAAAATGTCCGCTAAACCTGAAATGTATGACAATGACAATATTGGTTTTTACGGAAGAGTGGTGGATGTAACTGACCTTAAAGAACAAGAAATTAAACTTAAAATATCTGAAGAGCGCTTCAAATTCGCACTTGAAGCCTCAACTGCTGGTGTGTGGGATTGGAATTTAACATCTAATACCGTTTTTTATTCCTCTCAATCGATGAAAATCTTGGAGCAGGATTCGTTAGATATATTTGATAATCCAGAACGTTGGGATAAAATTGTGCATAGAGATGATTTAGAAAAATACTACGCAGACATTCACGAACATTTTGAAAATAAAACTCCTTTTTACGAAAATTACCACAGAGTATTAACATCAAGTGGAAAGTATAAATGGATCTTAGATAGAGGAAAAGTAATTGAGCGTGATAGTAATGGTAAGCCTTTGCGGGTAATAGGCACACATACTGATATTTCTGCTCAGAAAGAGAAAGAATTAGAATTAGTGAAAACGATGGAATTGTATAGTCAACAAAATAGTCGTTTACTTAATTTTTCTCATATTGTTTCTCATAATTTAAATACGCAAGCAGGTAATATTAAAACAATTTTAGATTTTATAGAATCTGACGATGAGGAAGACATTATTGAGGAAATGCTGGTAAGTTTGCGAAGTGTTTCCAATGATTTGAATGAAACAATAGCAAATTTAACGCAATTAGTACAAATAGAAAGCAACGCTAATATTCCAATTCTGTCATTAAATTTGAGTCAATATCTTACCAAAACTTTAGATTTAATTAAGCATCTAAAAAACTATAATGAAGTATCTATTATTAACGAAATCGATGCTGAAGCTTGTGTTGATTTTAATCCTGCCTACTTAGAAAGTGTTTTTTTGAATTTTACAACAAATGCCATTAAGTACGCTGATAAAAATAGGGCAATCGAAATTAAATATACTTATGCCCTAGAGGATGGTAAGAAAACCTTATCGATTTCAGACAATGGGTTAGGAATTGATTTAGAAAAATACGGAAGTTATCTTTTTGGTATGTACAAGACATTTCATAATCACGAAGAGTCTAGAGGATTGGGATTACACCTTACAAAGAATCAAATAGAATCCATGAATGGTACTGTTTCAGTTGCAAGTGAAGTTGGAGTGGGAACAACGTTTAAAATTACTTTTAATGATATTTTAATTGAGCAAAAAGTAAAATCTTAGCTAGAATATTATAAAGGAGATTCCAAAAAAAAAATTCCAAATTCCAATAACTAATTATTGGAGTTTGGAATTAACATTATGTAAGTTGAAATATTACTTAGCTATATTCACTGCTCTGGTTTCACGAATAACAGTTACTTTAACTTGTCCTGGATAAGTCATTTCAGTTTGAATTTTTTGCGAGATATCAAAAGATAAAGTAGCTGCATTATCATCTGAAACTTTTTCACTTTCCACAATAACACGAAGTTCTCTACCGGCTTGAATTGCATATGCATTTTTAACACCGTTAAATCCGTAAGCAACTTCTTCAAGGTCTTTTAGACGTTGAATATAGGAATCCAATACTTGTCTTCTTGCTCCAGGTCGAGCTCCAGAAATTGCATCACAAACTTGTACAATTGGCGACAGTAAAGATTTCATTTCAATTTCATCGTGGTGAGCACCAATAGCGTTACAAACTTCTTCTTTTTCACCGAATTTTTCAGCCCATTGCATACCAAGTAAAGCGTGAGGTAAATCACTTTCTGCATCTGGCACTTTACCAATATCGTGTAATAAACCAGCTCTTTTAGCAAGTTTAACATTTAAGCCTAGTTCAGCTGCCATAATTCCACAAAGTTTAGAAACTTCACGGGAGTGTTGCAATAAGTTTTGTCCGTAAGAAGAACGGTATTTCATACGTCCCACCACTTTAATCAATTCAGGATGCAATCCGTGAATTCCTAAATCGATAACTGTACGTTTTCCTACTTCAATAATTTCATCATCAATTTGCTTAGCAGTTTTAGCAACTACTTCTTCAATTCGCGCTGGGTGAATACGACCATCTGTTACTAATTTGTGCAATGCCAAACGTGCAATTTCTCTACGAACTGGGTCAAAACAAGAAAGGATAATTGCCTCTGGTGTGTCATCAACGATGATTTCTACTCCTGTAGCTGCTTCCAGTGCACGGATATTTCTACCCTCACGACCTATTATTCTACCTTTTACATCATCGGATTCAATGTTGAATACAGATACGCAGTTTTCTACTGCTTCTTCTGTACCAACTCTTTGTATCGTGTTTATGATAATTTTCTTAGCCTCTTGTTGTGCGGTAAGTTTAGCCTCCTCAATGGTATCTTGTATGTGAGCCATTGCAGAACTTTTAGCTTCTGCTTTTAAACCATCTACTAATTGATTTTTAGCTTCCTCTGCAGATAATCCTGATATTACCTCTAATTGCTGTAATTGACTTTTATGAAGTCTGTCAACTTCTGCCTGTTTTTTGTCTAAATTTTCAATTTTAGTACTGAATTCTAAAGTTTTAGCTTCAAAATCATCATTTACTTTTTTAGCTTTTGATAACTCATTTGATATTTGAGACTCTTTATCACGGACTCTTTTTTCTATTTCAGCAACTTTCTTGTCACGTGATAAAATAACTTGCTCGTGCTCAGCTTTTAATTCGATAAATTTCTCTTTTGCTTGTAGAATTTTATCTTTTTTTATGTTTTCAGCTTCTAGATTTGCATCTTTTAATATGGAAGCTGCCTCTTTTTTAGAATTTTTTATTAAGTTAGAAATATTGCTTTTTTCTATTAATTTGGCTATTGCGAAACCCGCTACAATACCTATTAATCCTGAGATAATAATCGTTAATATGTTGTCCATAGTTTGTTAAAATTTATATATAAAAAAAGCCTACATTAATTGCTTGAATAAACTCGAAAAGACAAGTTTTGAGCTAACTCACTGTTCAAGTTTCCTCGCCGAAGCGTGGCATGCTTTAGTAGTGATGATTTGCTCATTCTAAATTGTTAGTGTTGAGTTTACCAAATGTGAACTAATGTAGGCAGTATCTTAGTCTTTGTAAAGAACGTTTATTTGTCGAGATATTGATCTAAAATCGCGTTGATTTTTTTAATTCTTTCGATGGTTGCTTCACCATCAATTGCATTATCAATTTGTTTTTGTTCGGTTTGTGAAGCAAATTGTAGGGCACACATTGCCAATACATCTTGTTTATCACGTACGGCATAATTTTCTTCAAACTGCTTAATCATTTTATCGATTTTTTTTGAAGCGGTCCTAAGCCCTTCTTCTTGAGATGGATCTACCGTTAACGGATAAACCCGGTCTGCTATCGATATTTTAATTTTAAGCTTTTCGTCCATATCTTTTATTAATCTGATAGTTGTGCTATACAGTAATCAATTTCGCGAATTAATGAATTTATTTTAAGCTTCGTATCTCTTTTATTATCGTCACTGCCTAATAATGAATTGGCTATCTTGAGTGTTTCATACTGCGATTTCAGCGCTTCAATCTGTTGTGATTGAGTTTGTATTAGTGTTGCAGATTCTATTAATTCGTTTTTTAAATCTTGATTATTTTTCTCCATACTTTTCATTTTAGTGAAAAGTTTTTCGACTTTATTTTCAAGAGTATCAATAATTTCTGCAATTACACTCATTATATCTCTTATTCATTACATAATCATACAAAGTTACTATTCCTTTTTAATTTTGCAATATTTTATTTTATTTTTTGTATTAAATTATTTAAATATCAGAAATTCAAATAGTTGCTAAATTTATTTTATAGCGGTGTTTTCAATACTTTTTTTATCTTAGCAAAAATGTAAAACGATGAGATTTTCTGTGTTTTTTTTGTTGCTTAGTATGTCAGCGATTTCACAAGCTGAATATCCAAAGGATTATTTTAGATCGCCATTAGATATACCTATGCAATTGTCAGGTAACTTTGGAGAGTTGAGACCCAATCATTTTCATGCTGGTTTTGATTTCAAAACGCAGCAGAAGGAAGGTTTGAGTGTTTACGCTGTAGCCGATGGATATATATCTAGAATTAAAATTTCTACTTTTGGTAATGGAAAAGCAATTTATATAAACCATCCTAACGGTTATACTTCGGTTTATGGTCATCTACAAATGGCTAATGGAGATATAGAGCAATATATCAAAAACACGCACTACAAGGAGAAGAATTTTGAGATTGAAATGTTTTTCAAGCCAGACGAAATGCTCGTTAAAAAAGGTCAAATTATTGGATTTTCAGGTAATACGGGCTCTTCTGAAGGACCACATTTGCATTTTGAATTTAGAGATTCAAAAACAGAATTCGTTATAAACCCGATGCTTTTTGGCTATGATAAATTTTCTAAAGACTCTAAAAAACCAACTGTTTCTAGCGTTTATGTATATCCTTTAAATGCTAACACCACTGTTAACCGAGCTCAACGACCTGTGTTACTTAACTTGTCTTTACAAAAAGATGGAACGTATTTAGCTGACAAAGTGGTAGCAAATGGGTTAGTAGGTTTCGGAATTTCGACTTATGACACTGACGATGTTTCGTTTAATAACAATGGTGTTTATAAAGTGCAGTCTTTTTATAATGGAAAACCAAATTTCGGATATGAGTTTAATACCTATTCTTTTGATGAAATGCGTTATATCAATGCGTTAGTTGATTATTCGAGATATAAAAAAATGCAGCAAAGAGTTCAGAAGCTTTTTATGAAAAATCCGTACAATTTGAGTATTATTAAAACGGATGAGACCAAAGGTGTGCTGCAAGTTTCTCCAAATTTAGCTTCTATTTACCGAATTGAAGTTTCCGATTTTTTTGGAAATAAAAGAACAATCGCTATTCCTATTCAGTACGACACAATGCCTGCTGTAATAAGCAAAGAGCCTTTGCAGTCTAATTATTTTATAAAAGCGAATAAAGATAGCAATTTTGCTTTAGCCAATATGTCTGTTTTTTTTCCTGCAGGGACTTTTTATGATGATTTTGAATTCAATTTTGCTGTGAAAAATGACACTTTGTTTTTGCATGAGGATACTGTTCCTGCTCACACGAATTTTACAATTACAATGGAGGATACAAAATCACCTGAAGCTCAAAAGGAGAAAATGTTTATTGGAAGAATTGAAGGAAATAAAATTAGTTACAATCCAACTTATAGAAAAGGAAATATCTTTACCACGAAAGTCAAGACTTTAGGAAAATATACTTTGGCAACTGACACTGTGGCGCCAAGAATTAGTATTGCTTCACCCATTGAAGGAAAGTGGATTAGTGGCCAAAAAACGATTCAAGTTTCGATAAGTGATGAGTTGTCAGGTATAAAATCATATAATGGATATTTGAATGGTAATTGGATTTTAATGGAGTATGACAATAAAACTAAAAAATTAACCCATTTTTTTGGGGACGGAATTGTTGCTGAAGGTGCTAATGATTTAAAAGTTGTTGTTATCGATAATGTAGGGAATTCAACTACCTTTGAAACTCGTTTTTTTAGAAAATAAAAGAAATCAAAAAATAAACATTTGAATACTAAGCAATTATTTTCGTTATTCTTCTTTTTCTTAGTGAGCGGGACTTTATTTGCTCAGACTGCTAGGATTAAAGGTGTTATTCTAGACAAAAAAAATCAACCGGTAGACAACGTAAATGTCTCTTATCTTAACGTGACTGCACGCTCCAATCAAAATGGTTTTTATGATCTTAGAGTTCCGGCACAACAGAAAGTCACACTTGTTTTTACTCATGTTTCCTTAAAAAAAATAACGGTAAGTTTTACTTTTACTGAAAATGAACAGAAAGAGTTCAATCCAGTAATGAGTGATCAGGAAGAGCAAATGGGTGAAGTACTTGTTACGTCAAATAATAGAAAATCTGTTCTTGGAATAACAAGTATTGAGCCTGAGATGATTCGAAAAATCCCAGGTGCTAATGCGGGAATAGAGAATATTTTAAAAACATTGCCGGGCGTAAATTCTAATAATGAGCTGAGTACTCAATATGCAGTTCGCGGTGGTAATTACGATGAGAATTTAGTATATGTTAACGAAATCGAAGTCTATCGCCCGTTTTTAATTCGGTCGGGACAGCAAGAAGGTTTAAGTTTTATCAATACTGATTTGGTTCAAAACGTAGATTTCTCTGCCGGTGGATTTCAAGCTAAATTTGGTGATAAATTATCCTCGGTTTTAGATATTACATATAGGAAGCCAACAAAATTTGGCGCCGGTATCGAAGCGAGTTTTATTGGCGGAAGCCTTTATGTAGATGCTATTTCTAATGATAAAAAATGGTCTGCTGTCACAGGTGTTAGGTATCGTAACAATAGTCTTTTGGTGAAAAGTCAAGATACTCAAACAAATTTCACTCCATCATTTGCAGATATACAAACGAATATTAATTATCAAGCTTCTGCTAAATGGCAATGGAGTTTTCTAGGGAATATTTCTCAAAATAAATACCAATACCAACCTTTAAGCAGGCAAACTAATTTTGGAACCCTAGATAATCCTATGGCACTAACTGTTTTTTACGAAGGTCAGGAAAAAGATAAATACGACACCTATTTTGGAGCATTGAAAATTACATTTAATGTTTCTGATAATTTTACTCTAAAGTTTATCGGTTCTGTATTTCAAACTTTGGAACAGGAATATTTTGATATTTTCGCGCAATACAGATTAGGCGAAGTGGATTCAGGTATTGGTTCAGAGAATCTTGGAAAAGTATCACATATGCGAGGAATAGGATCACAACTCAATCATGCTCGTAACGATTTAGACGCGCTAATTGTAAATACAGAGATGAAAGGATTTCATGACTGGAGAGAAAGTCAACTAGAATGGGGAATTAAATATACTAGTGAGTCTATTAGAGATCGCGTAATAGAGTGGGAGGTAATTGATTCCGCAGGTTTTTCGATAAATCCCCCTATTATTAATTTACCTAAAAATGACCAACCATATGTTTCTTATACCGGCCCGCTTGTTCCGAACCAAAATATACGTGCAACTAATTTTAATACAATAAATAGATTTTCTGGTTACTTTCAGTGGAGTTTGAGATCGACTCTAGGTTCAAATGACGTTTGGTACAATGCCGGAATGCGGGCTCATAATTGGGGAGTGCAAGGTGATGGAATCGTTGAGAAATCCCAAACTACTTTTAGTCCAAGAGCACAATTTGCCATAAAACCGGATTGGGAAAAGGATATGGTTTTCAGATTATCAGGAGGATTGTATCACCAACCGCCATTTTACAGAGAATTAAGAAGTGCCGATGGAATGGTACAACCAGATGCTAAAGCGCAGCAATCCGTTCATATTGTTTTTGGAAATGATTATAGTTTCAAAATGTGGAATCGTCCATTTAAGTTGGTTTCAGAGCTCTATTATAAATCGCTGACCGATGTAAATACGTATGCAATTGACAATGTTCGTATTCGCTATGCGGCTAATAATGATGCTACGGCTTATGCACAAGGATTGGACGTAAGACTTAACGGTGAGTTTGTTCCTGGTACAGAATCTTGGATTAGCTTTGGTTATTTAAAAACAGAAGAAAACAGCAGTGACAGAGGATATATTGCCAGACCGACAGACCAAATGTTAAAGTTTGGATTGTTGTTTCAAGATTATATGCCTAATATTCCTAGCTTAAAATTATATTTGAATTTAGTTTATAATACTGGATTGCCTGGTGGATCGCCGTCATACGCTGATCCATATTTGTACCAAAATCGACTGAATGACTATCGTCGCGTTGATGTTGGTTTTTCTAAAGTGTTTATTGATAGTAAAATGGTAAAAAGAAAAAGTGATTGGTTGAATAATTTTAAAGAATTAGCGATCGGTTTAGAAATTTTTAATCTTTTTAACAATCAAAATGCAATAACAAATACGTGGGTTAGGGATGTCTATTCTAAAAATCAATATGCGATTCCTAATTACATGACAACACGTGTTTTTAATGTGAAATTGACAGCGAAGTTATAGGTTAACGAAGGCTTTCGTTAGAAGCTTTAGATGGATTTAATTAGTTAAATGAACCTTTAATAACGGGATCGTTTTTTAAAAATGATTACATTTGAATTTTAATAGTATTATAATATGAAAAGACTACATATATCACTTATAGGAATGGCATTTTTACTTTTAGTAAGTTGCAAGGAAGAAGTTGAAAAACCTAAAGTAACTTATGATCAAACGGCTAAAGCTAAAGAGTCTATTAGAGCAGATTCGTCTCAGATACAAATTGCTGATTTGCCAATTCAGATGGATGGAACTGATTATTTATTGCATCCAGTAGCTGATTTAAGCATTCGTGAAAAAGGAATTAAAGCAAGATATGGTTCGTCAAGTGTGAATGATTTGAGTTTTACAATTTCTAATTATGGAGAATATGAAATTACAGGTTATTTACAGAATATAAGATTTCAAAAAATAGATTCAGATTCTATTCATAAGTTAACGGATAAACCTGTTTTGATACAAACGGCTACTTATTTAAAATCAGTGGCGGACAAGACTAATAATCATGTAATGGTGTACACTATGATGGACATGGATACAAATAAGGATGGAAAACTGGATACTAGCGATATCAAAGCACTTTATTTAAGTGATATTAGTGGAGGAAAATTCACTAAAATATCAACTGATTTCCAAGAGTTAATTGACTGGAAATTGATAAGCTCTAAAAACCGATTGTACTACAGAACGGTTGAAGACACCAATAAAAACGGTGAGTTCGATAAGAACGACGCTGTGAACTATTACTACATCGATCTATCTAATAAGGAATGGAAGATAACAGGTTACGAACCAGTTTTGTAATTATTTCTAAATTAAAATATCACTTTCTAAATCAGATTTTTCAATTTTAAAATCAAAACCAAGTTGCTTCACTAATTGGATGACTAGGTTTTTATACCAGTTCTCTGATTTTGGGTGAATGTATATTTTTTCAATTAGCTCATTGATGTCGACGCTAATTTTAAGCCCTTCATTAATTTTGATCGGGCTGTTGCCAGTGTCTGTTATCACACGGACTTCACCTTCATATTGAAAACTTTTTCGCTTGAATAAGAAAGGGAAAAACATATCGTCAAATGGGATGTGTTCTTTTTTGTAATCGATGTAATTTACTTGTCCAATGAATTGTTTAAAATTCGTTTCTGGAATTAATGATTTCTGCAATCTCCCAATAGTTGATTGTATCGCTAAGCCTTCACTATTTTGAGTAAATATCTGCCACATCGCAAATGATTCGTATTCATTGATGTGCCAACTGCTGATAGCCACTTTTTCTCGATGACTTTTATAGAATTTTAAAAATCCAGGGTTGCCAATAGAAAGTTTTTTTATTTCCTCAAAAGTAGGCTCGCTAAACGTTCCCTCATATTGATCCTCAAACTTATCCGATCGGGACATGAATAGCTTCTGAGACATTAGTAAATCCAAAAATTTAGACAAATCGAGATATTTCCAAACAATAGTGTTTGGATCTTCAGGAAGTTTTATACTTGGATTATGAATGTACATCTATAAGGATTTTAAATTTAGAGCTGTTTTCACTTTTACAGTTATTCGAAAGACTGCATTGTAACTAATTTGTTGTAATTGCCATCAAGTGCCATAAGTTCTTCATGTTTCCCTTGCTCTACAATTTTACCTTTTTTCATCACAACAATTAAATCAGCTTTTTGAATAGTCGATAGACGGTGAGCGATCACAATAGAAGTTCTGTTTTGCATCATATTTTCTAAGGCTACTTGTACAAACTTTTCACTTTCAGTATCTAATGCAGATGTGGCTTCATCCAGAATCATAATAGGAGGGTTTTTCAGAACGGCTCGAGCAATTGACAATCGTTGTTTTTGACCACCTGATAATTTGTTTCCGCTGTCGCCAATGTTAGTATGAATGCCGAGCGGTAGATCTTTTACAAATTCATAAGCATTAGCAATTTTCAGTGCTTCCATAATTTCGGCATCTGTAGCATCATGTTTTCCTAAAGCAATATTCGCTTTTATGGTGTCATTAAATAAAATACTATCTTGTGTTACTAGTCCCATCAAATCGCGAAGAGAATGTAAATTCATATCTTTAATGTTAATTCCATCAATGGAAATTGTTCCTTCATTTACGTCGTAAAAACGAGTCAATAAATTAGCAATGGTGCTTTTTCCGCTACCAGATTGACCTACAAGCGCAACAGTTTGCCCTTTCTTTACTTCAAGTGAAAAATGTTTTAAAACATTCTCATCTTCGTATTTAAAGTTGATGTCTTTGATGACGATATTCGTGTCAAATGAGTCTTTTTTAATAGCGTTTGCTTTGTTTGTAATCTTATTTTCCTGCTCTAAAATTTCTAAAACTCGTTCTGCTGCTGCATTACCTCTTTTTACAGAATAAGAAGCTTTAGAGATTGATTTTGCTGGTGTAAGAATGTTATAAGCGAGTCCCATGTAAGCGATAAATGAGGCGCCGTTTAAGCTTTGCTCTATTAAAACCATTTGACCGCCGTACCACAATAATATAGCGATTACCATAATTCCCATAAATTCACTGGCTGGTGAAGCTAGGTTCTGACGATTTCCAATACTATTTGATAAGTTAAAAAAACGATGTGTTGATTCTTGAAACACCTTGTAAAAATGATTTTCAGAGTTGTATCCTTTTACCACTTTTAATCCACCTAGTGTTTCCTCAATAGTTGATAGAAAGATACCTTGTTCTTCTTGTGCTTTTGTAGATTGTTTTTTTAATTGTTTTCCAATTAACGATATGATGTAACCAGAGATCGGAATAAAAATAAATACAAAAAGTGTCAATTTTACACTTATCGAAAGCATAGCGATTATCGTAAAAATAATAGTTAAAGGCTCTTTTACAACAAGTTCAAGAATCGATAAAAAAGAAGTTTGAACCTCATTTACATCGGCAGAAATTCGTGAAATAACATCTCCTTTTCTTTTCTCAGAGAAAAACGATAAAGGTAAGTTTATTGTTTTTTTGTACATCGCATTACGCATGTCTTTTAAAATACCATTTCGTAAAAAAGTAATAAAAAACATAGCAAGATAGTCAAACAAGTTCTTTAACAAAAAGATTGATATAATGACAGCAACCATTATTGACAATGTGTAGCCAACGCCATTTGTGGCTGTAGTTGTTGTAATGTAATAGCTTAGCGAATTTTCTAAAAATAGTTTAGTGTTTTCAAAATAAGTTTTTACATCTTCAAATAAATGATCTGTATTAACAAATCCATCATAAATTGGCGCTATAGTATTTTTCTTGGTTTGGTCAAATAACACTTGCATCATTGGTATTAATGCCATAAACGAAAGTGTACTGAAAAGCGCATATAGAACATTGAAAAAAATGTTTAGATAGGCGTATTTTTTATACGGATTTATAAAGGGAAGTACTTTCTTGAAATTGCTCATTATATTTTTTTTATCAGTAAGACCCGACCAGTTTTTGAAGCGGGTCGGGTCTGTCAGAAAAATTATTTTATTTTAATTAAATCAATTGCATTCCTGCAATAATGTTTTTTATTTTGCTGTCTAAAATGCTTTCTACTTCTTTAAAATCTTCTAGAGAGTCTAATGTCGTGTTTACACTTATGTAAAACTTAATTTTCGGCTCTGTTCCACTTGGTCTAGCACAAATTTTAGAACCATCTTCAGTGTAATAAATTAACACGTTCGATTTTGGGATATCCATAGTAGATATCTCGCCAGTCAACAAGTTTTTAGCAGTTGATGATTGATAATCTTCCAACATAATTACGCGCTGTCCGTCAATTTCTGTCATAGGGTTTTCTCTAAGATCAATCATCATTTGACTGATTTCTTGTAAACCATCCATTCCTTTTTTAGTCAATGAAACTAAATGTTCTTTATAGAACCCATTGTCAACATACAATTGAAGCAATTCGTTATAAACACTGCTTCCGTTTGCTTTTGCTTGAGCTGCCATTTCGCAAATCAATAAAGTAGCTGCGACAGCATCTTTATCACGTACGGCATCACCTACCATATATCCGAAACTTTCTTCACCACCACCTATGAATTCCAACTCTGGAAAGTCCTTAATCATTTTAGCAATCCACTTAAAGCCAGTCAATCCTATTTTACATTCTACACCGTAATTCGTCGCTAATTCCATCATCATAGGAGTAGAAACGATTGTAGTGCCTACAAACTGCTTTCCATTAATTTTTCCTGCTTTTTTCCATTGCTCTAATAAGAAAGCAGTCATTAATAACATAGTTTGGTTTCCATTCAACAAAGTCATTTTTCCTTCATTATTGCGAACGGCAACACCTAAACGGTCACAATCAGGATCTGTACCAATAACAATATCAGAATTGGTTTTCTCAGCTAAAGCTGTCGCCATTGTCAACGCTTCTGGCTCTTCTGGATTAGGAGATTTTACTGTTGGAAAATCACCATTAGGAACCGCTTGTTCAGGAACAATATGTACGTTAGTGTAGCCAGCTTTTGAAAAAACATCAGGAACTAAAGTGATAGACGTACCGTGCAAAGAAGTGAAAACAATATTCAAATTTTCTTTGGCCGCAGCCGAAGTATTAAAAGATGCATTTTCAATAGTTGATTTTATAAATGCTTGATCTACTTCAGTATCTACGTAATGAATCAAATTTTCATTAGCAGTAAACTTAATTTCATTGTATTTCAGGTTTTCAATTAAATTAATAATTGCTTCATCTTCTGGAGGAACAATCTGCCCACCGTCTTCCCAATATACTTTATAACCGTTATATTCTGGCGGATTATGAGAAGCAGTAAGTACTATTCCAGCTTGACAATCTAAATGTCTAACTGCAAAAGACAACTCAGGTGTTGGTCGTAAATCAGAGAATAAATACACAGAAATTCCATTTGCACTAAAAACATCTGCAACAACTTTAGCTAGCGTTTTGCTGTTATGACGACAATCAAAAGCAATAGCAACTTTTAAATCTTTATTAGGGAACACTTTGTGCATGTAATTAGAAAGTCCTTGCGTGCTTTTTCCAAGGGTATATTTATTGATACGATTGTTGCCAACGCCCATCACACCGCGCATTCCACCAGTTCCGAATTCTAAATTTTTGTAAAAACTTTCTTCTAGTTCTGCAGGAGATGTAGTCATCAATTCCTTAATAGCTTCATGCGTAGTTGTGTCAAAAGTTGGCGTAAGCCACTCATTCAGCGCATCTAAAATGTTTTGTTTAATCTCCATTTTTATATTTTTTTTGGTTTAGTTTAAATTTTAGTAGCTAATCCGGCTATTCGTTACAATATTTTATGCTGAACCCCAGCATAAAAGGATTTTCACTGTTATCCGGGCTAGTTAGATAATCTAGAACTTTATTTTTATAACCTATTTTGTTTCTTTTCGTATTTTTGTTGCTGTCGTTATCTTTGTCAACTAGATAATCTAGTGCTTTGTGTATATCTGGAAACTGATTTTCAATTTCGGTTAGTCGTTTTCTAAGTTCTTCGTCGTTCAAGACGAATTTTCTTAAAGCTACAAAATTGCGGATAATTGCTATATTAATCTCAATTGCTTTTTCGCTATTTAGAACCCTTGATAACATTGCAACTCCTTGGTCTGTAAACGCAAAAGGCATGTATAGCAGTCTTCTTCTATTTGTGGCACAATTTTTGAAATCAAACGCTCTGATTCTATTGGAGCTAATTCGAACATGAAATCTTTGGAAAATCTAATGATATTTCTTCTTAAAGATTGTTTTAGAACTTTTTAACTTGTTTCGGAGAGCGTGGCCAAATCAAAATTAAGCATTCCTTTTTGACTACGAATTTCAAAAATTTTGTTTCTAATTAGTTAGATTTCCATTAGTTGCTATTTTTGCAATACACAATTTGCAAAATTGATAGATACAAATTACATTTAACTTATGTTTTTTTTACTTTCGACCAAAAAATCACAAAAATTATAAAAAATTTATTTCTCTTGAAATCTTATAGCGTTCCTCATTGTTCTTAGTGCGTAAAATGATTTCGCCAAGAAAT
This sequence comes from Flavobacterium galactosidilyticum, assembly GCF_020911945.1. Lineage (NCBI taxonomy): Bacteria > Pseudomonadati > Bacteroidota > Flavobacteriia > Flavobacteriales > Flavobacteriaceae > Flavobacterium > Flavobacterium galactosidilyticum. Next base: position 3,339,331 of record NZ_CP087135.1, on the reverse strand, counting down.
CCAGCTAAAAATAATTGTGTGCCTAAAATCATTGTTGTCAGTGCTATATAAAACCAAGGATTGTTTGTTACTAGGTTGTAGCGCATGTCATTATACATGTGATATAATTTAGAAATACCTATATATCCAGCAGCAATAAATCCGATAATAAACATTAAAGATCCTATGGCGCCAAACAAGTGCATTGGTCGTTTTCCAAAGCGTGAAAGAAACCAAATAGTAATTAAATCAAGGAAACCATTGATGAAACGTTCCATACCAAATTTAGTTTCCCCGTATTTTCTGGCTTGGTGTTGCACTACTTTTTCGCCAATTTTTCCAAAACCAGCATTTTTTGCTAGAACTGGAATGTAGCGGTGCATTTCGCCTGAGACTTCAATGTTTTTTACAACCGTATTTTTGTAGGCTTTTAAGCCGCAATTAAAATCATTCAGTTCAACACCAGAAGTTTTTCTAGCAGCCCAATTGAATAATTTAGAAGGGATGTTTTTAGCCACTACAGAATCGTAGCGTTTCTTTTTCCAACCAGAAACTAAATCAAATTTACCGTTGACAATCATTTCGTATAATCCTGGAATTTCTTCAGGACTATCTTGTAGGTCGGCATCCATAGTTATGATTACCTCGCCTTGCGCCTTTGCAAAACCAGCGTGTAACGCTTGAGATTTCCCGAAATTTTTCATAAACCGAACTCCTTTTATATGAGAGTTCTGCTTTGCAAAGCCTTCAATAATCGACCAAGAATTATCTGTGCTTCCATCATCTAGGAAAATAACTTCATAGGTGTAATTATTTTCTTGCATCACTTTGATGATCCAAGTGTACAGTTCGTTTAGAGATTCCTCTTCGTTAAGAAGTGGTATAAGTATCGATAAATTCATTTTTGATTATTCTTGTGTAGATCTTGTTTTAAAAAATGCTGCCAAAATTAATCCAAAAATGGAGCTGAAAATTATACTGAAAATAGAACCTTTAAGTAATTCTATTGTAGAATAAGGATTAGTTTCTTTTAATTTTGCTATAGCTTCATTAATAACTGATGCCGGTGTACCGAACTTTTGCATCATGTTGGCTGTTATTTTCATCGTTATTTCAAGTAATTTATCTTTTGCAGATGGATCAATTACATTGAAAAGTAAAACATTGAATAAAGTTGAAATCAATATACCAATTACTGCAGCAATAAAATATGTAGTAAAAGCATCTTTGAAAGTGAAAATAGTTTTAATTTCTTTCTTTGTCTTCGATAGTAGCACTATTCCTAATACAAGATAAACAATAATGCTTGTGATTCCTATCCACCATGATGAAAATAGATTTAAGTCACTTGCATATATGGTTGCTGTAATTAGCGAAGAAACAATACCTATTAGTACACCAAAAGTAATTCCGTTTCTTTTTATGATTTCGTTTATCATTGTTGCGATTTTAGATTAAAGCACAAATATAGCAATTCCCAATATATACAGGAGCAAAAATCGTTTTTTACAATTATATAAAAAAAGTGATACAAAGATTTGATTATTGGAAATAAATTGTAAATTTGCAAACTCAAAATAACAGTATAAAACAAAAAGTTATAGCGAGTTTATACCTTTTCTGTTAGAAGAAAAGCTTCAAGACAAGTTATAATTAACAAATAAAAAAAGATTAACAAGATGAAAAAAGGAATTCACCCAGAAAATTACAGATTAGTTGCATTTAAAGACATGTCAAATGATGAAGTTTTTATCACTAAATCTACTGCAGATACTAAAGAAACAATTACTCACGATGGTGTTGAATACCCAGTAGTGAAAATGGAGATCTCTAGAACTTCTCACCCTTTTTACACAGGTAAATCTAAACTTATCGATACTGCAGGACGTATTGATAAATTTAAAACTAAATATGCTAAACACGTTAAATAATTTTAACTTGTTTTTTAATATAGGTAAGCCATGCTGGGAAGCGTGGCTTTTCTGTTTTTAATTACATTATTATTTATATTTTTTTATTTAAAATTAATTATTTAATTGCATTATTATAATTAATTTCGCGTAAAATAATAAATACTATAACCAAACTAATAAATAACTACTTTTTATGAATTATATTCTTTTTGACGGTCCTGCACGAAATGCATTATTGCCATTTACCTTTACTCGTCCAGTTGCTGATATCCTTACAGGAATTATGACGATTCGTCAAAAATGGGAAATGCGTTTGGGCTCAACAACCACTACATTAACAGAGGAATATTTATCAGCGAAGTTTCCAATGGTTGAATTAGACGAAAATGTAATGATAAATGCTTCTTTTCTTCCTAATAATACATTGGCAGAGATGGTTAGTGTTTTAGGTCCTAATCAAGCTATTTTTAAAGGTGATGAAGTGATTGCTTTTTATACCAATGAAGATCAAGAAGAAGTAGATTTTGACACCTATGAAATTATAGAATATGAAGGTGATTGTATCACTATAAAAAATACTTGGGATATTTTCTCCAAAAACAACTTGGCTATTCAAGAGGATTTTAATTATCTGACTGAAGATAGAAAATCGCAACCAATCCCTAAAAGTGTTAACGTTATTGCTCCCGAAAATGTATTTATTGAGGAAGGAGCTAAACTTGAGTTTGTTACGCTAAATGCTAGTACGGGTCCTATATATATAGGTAAAGATACAGAAATAATGGAAGGTTCTATGATTCGTGGTCCTTTTGCTTTGTGCGACAATGCCTCAGTAAAGATGGGGTCTAAAGTTTATGGCGCGACAACAGTAGGTCCTTATTCCAGAATTGGTGGTGAAGTAAAAAACACCGTTATTTTTGCACATTCTAATAAAGGTCATGAAGGATATTTAGGTGATTCGGTTATTGGTGAATGGTGCAATATGGGTGCTGATACTAATAATTCAAACCTTAAGAACAATTACGAAGAAGTAAAATTGTGGAGCTATGAAACAGAAGGATTTGCGAAGACTGGACTACAATTTTGTGGTTTGATGATGGGAGATCACAGTAAATGTGGAATAAATACGATGTTCAACACTGGAACAGTGGTGGGAGTAAGTGCTAATATTTTTGGAACAGGATTCCCGCGTAATTTTATTCCTAGTTTTTCTTGGGGTGGAGCTTCTGGCTTTACCACTTATGTAACTAAAAAAGCATTTGAAACGGCTAGATTGGTGATGAGCAGGAGAGAAATAGAATTTGACGAACAAGAAGCGGCTATTTTAGAGCATGTTTTTGAAGAAAGTAAAAAGTGGCGAAAAGATTAATTTTCTATTAGTTTTAAATTGATTTTTTATAAGTAAAACTGTCTTGTTCATTGTAATGAGGCAGTTTTTTTATTTTCTCTTTTTTATATATAATTTCATATAGTTTAACTTATTTGTTAATATGGTAATCTTCTATTAAAAATGGATCATTTAATTACTGCTTGATTTTAAGTCTATTACTATTTGTAATTTTTTTTATAGTCCTTAATGCTAGTTTTTTTTATTACTATTTTATAGTTTTATCGAAAATTAGTAATAAAATGATTGATTTGTTCATTTTATGATAATTATAAATAATATAATTATATGGAGAAATTTGTTGGTGTCGTAAATAGCATTATTTGGAGTGATGCTTTGATTGTCTTGTGTCTGGGTACTGGGTTGTATTTTTCGTGGCGAACACGTTTTTTACAAGTCCGTCATTTTAAAGAAATGTTTCGTTTACTATTTGATGGCAAAAGTACAGAATCAGGAGTTTCTTCATTTCAGGCTTTGTCAATGTCTTTGGCAGGTCGAGTAGGTACAGGAAATATAGCGGGTGTAGCTACGGCAATCGCTTTTGGTGGACCAGGAGCTATGTTTTGGATGTGGTTAGTAGCATTCTTAGGAGCGAGTACTGCGTTTATCGAAGCTACTTTAGCTCAAATCTATAAAGAAAAACATTTAGGAGAATTTCGTGGAGGTCCAGCATTTTACATAGAACGCGGATTAGGCGTAAAATGGTTTGGCGTTTTGTTTGCTATTGTTTCAGTTATTTCTGCGGGTGTTTTATTGCCAGGTGTTCAAGCCAATTCTGTTGCTGACGGAATTAAAAATGCATTTCAGTTGGAAACATGGATGACAGGCCTTGGTGTTGTTGTAATATTCGCTGCTATCGTTTTTGGTGGTGTAAAAAGAATTGCCAAGTTTACAGAATATATAGTTCCATTTATGGCAATTGGATACATTTTTATTGCATTAATAATCATAATTGCTGATTTTAAAGAATTGCCTGGTGTTATCATGTTAGTATTCAAAAGTGCTTTTAATATGGAAGCTGGTTTTGGCGCTGTTTTTGGTTTAGCTGTGCAGTGGGGTGTAAAAAGAGGAATTTACTCTAACGAAGCGGGACAGGGTACAGCTCCTCATATTGCGGCTGCTGCAAATGTTTCGCATCCTGTTAAGCAGGGACTAGTACAGTCTTTTTCTGTTTATGTAGATACTTTGTTAGTGTGTTCTGCAACTGGATTCATGTTGCTGATGACTGGAAAATACAATGTTCATAATCCAGCTTTTGGATCTGGTGGTGCATCTGAATTTTTATATTCTGGTGCTCAGAATATAGCCGTTGGTCCTGGATATACTCAAAGTGCGATGGACAGTGTTTTTCCAGGTTTTGGATCTTACTTTGTGGCAATTGCCTTGTTTTTCTTCGCTTTTACTACAATATTAGCCTACTATTATATCGCAGAAACAAATGTCTCTTATTTGACTAGAAAATTTGAATCACCTGTTTTTAATTATATTTTAAAAATAGTTATGATGCTAGTTATTATGTACGGTTCGATTAATCAGGCTACATTAGCGTGGGATATTGGGGATATTGGAGTAGGATTAATGGCTTGGTTTAATATTATCGCTATTTTACTATTACAAAGGCCTGCTTTAGCTGCATTGAAAGATTATGAAAAGCAAAGGAAAGCCGGGAAAAACCCCGTGTTTGTTCCAGAAGACATAGGTGTTACAAATGCACACATTTGGAATACGATACGTAAAGAAGAAAATAAATAGTAAGCTCATAACTAAAAAAGCTCCAATAAATAGAATTGATTTTTCTATTTATTGGAGCTTTTTTTATTTGGGTAAAGCGTACTTTATAAGTTAAATAATTTAGTAATATTAAAATTTAACTATTGGTAAGCATATATAAGAGATCCGTTTTTTATCAAGTTGATCAGCGCATCAGAATTTTTATCAGGAACTGAAAAGCATCCCAAACTAAATTTACTGTACATCTTTCTAGAGGAATGTACTACTATATTTCTTTTTAGCGCATTTGAGTTTTTGTCTTCTTCTAAACCGTCGATTCTTAAGGAGTAACCCCAAGTGCCATTATAGGTTTGCATAGTTACATAACAACCAAGAGACGAAGCATTACTCCCTACAGCATTGCTAAAGGAACTCGGAGTTTGTCCCGTTCCTGAGCCGTAACCATGGTCTACATTGCTACTAAGTAGTATCTTGTTGTTTTTGATGTCAACTACATATAGTCTTGCAGAGTCTATTGATTTAGAAAAATCGATCAGTGTGATTATATTTTTGTTTTTGGCTTTGTAGCCCCACTTTGTTTCAACTTCACTAGCTTTCTTTACAATTGCATCAGTCTGCTGAGCAAAGGTGAAGTGGATTGTCGCTAATAAAATTAAAGTCAGAAATTTTTTCATGAATTGATTTTTAATATTTTTTAAATCCGCTTAAAATGAGTTTTATAATGCTTTACTCGGGATGTTCATTATGATTTTTCGCTTTGTTTAGTGTTTCTGCGAAAATTGCCATCAATGGATTCTACCTCTTTTGTTTAATTAAATATTTGTAGATTAAATACAAAACTAATAACTATTCGTTTTATTGTTATAGAACTTTAATTTTTTTTTATATTATTTAAAGGATGTAATGTAGTAAATTATTCGATTGCTCAATTACTGAATTAATCTATATTTGCACTTTCTAAAAAAATGATAATCTGAAAACGATTATCACCACAAACAAATCAATATAATAATGATTACAGTTAACGATATTTCTGTGCAATTTGGTGGCACAACGCTTTTTAGTGATGTTTCTTTTGCGATAAATGAAAATGATAAAATTGCCCTTATGGGTAAAAATGGAGCAGGAAAATCGACCCTGCTTAAAATAATTGCAGGTCAAAGCAAGCCATCAACTGGAAATATCTCAGCGCCAAAAGATGCTATTGTGGCTTATTTGCCACAGCATTTATTAACTACTGATGGGGCAACAGTAATGGAAGAAACTTCGAAAGCGTTTGGAGAAATTTTTTCCATGAAAGCAGAGATTGATGAAATTAATGAACAATTGACGATTCGTACGGATTATGAAAGTGATGCATACATGAAATTAATCGAAAGAGTTTCTGACTTAAGTGAGAAATTCTATGCTATCGAAGAGGTAAACTACGAAGCGGAAGTAGAGAAAATATTAATTGGTTTGGGGTTTGTTAGAGAAGATTTTAATCGTCAAACATCTGAGTTTTCAGGTGGTTGGAGAATGAGAATAGAATTGGCTAAAATCCTTTTGCAAAAACCAGACTTAATTTTGCTTGATGAGCCTACGAACCACATGGATATTGAAAGTATTCAATGGTTAGAGGATTTCTTGATAAATTCAGCTAAAGCAGTTGTCGTAATTTCGCACGATAGAGCTTTTGTAGATAATATTACAAATCGTACTATTGAGGTAACAATGGGACGTATTTATGATTACAAAGCGAAGTATTCTCATTATTTAGAATTAAGAAAAGACCGTCGTATGCACCAACAAAAAGCGTACGATGAACAACAGCGCATGATTGCGGATAACAGAACTTTTATTGATCGTTTTAAAGGGACGTTCTCTAAAACGGATGCTGTTCAATCGCGTGTTAAAATGTTAGAAAAATTAGTTATCGTTCAAGTGGATGAAGTTGATACTTCATCTTTGAAATTAAAATTTCCACCAGCAGTTCGTTCGGGACAATATCCTGTAATTGTAAAAGATTTATCTAAATCGTATGGCGATCACGTTGTTTTCAAAGATGCTAATATTGTTATCGAAAGAGGTGAGAAAGTAGCATTTGTTGGAAAAAATGGAGAAGGAAAGTCGACGATGATTAAAGCGATTATGAAGCAAATCGAAATCGATGGCGGAAGTCTAGAGATTGGTCATAATGCGCAAATCGGTTATTTTGCTCAAAACCAAGCGTCTTTATTGAATGAAAATGCTACGATATTTGAAACGATTGATGATATTGCGGTAGGTGATGTTCGAACAAAAATCAAAGATATTTTAGGTGCGTTTATGTTTCATGGCGATGACGTGACTAAGAAAGTGAAAGTGCTTTCTGGTGGAGAAAAAACACGTTTGGCGATGATAAAATTATTGTTAGAGCCCGTAAATTTATTGATTCTGGATGAGCCTTCAAATCACTTGGATATGAAAACTAAAGATATTATCAAAGATGCGTTACGTGATTTCGATGGAACTTTAATATTAGTTTCTCACGATAGGGATTTCCTTGATGGTTTAGCAACTAAGGTTTTCGAATTTGGAAACAAAAGAGTATTGGAGCATTTTGAAGATATCACAGGTTTCTTAGCGCATAAGAAAATGGATAGTATGAATGAAATAGAGAAATAATCCTTTAGCTCTAAAAGGTAGAATAAAAAAGTAAAAGGCATAAGTTGATTTCTTATGCCTTTTGCTTTTTTATATAATAGGATATTAAATTTCCTTTAAAACACTTTTTCTTTTGAAATACAAAGCAATATAGGATAGAATCCCGCAAATTGTCCCAATAATAATCATATTCCAAATGGAACTAGTAGTTTGGGATAGCGTTCCGTCTTCAATAATCAAAATGCGAAAAGCTTTTAGGAAATGAGTTAGCGGGATGCAATTAGCAATGCCTTGAACCCAGACCGGCATTTGACTTAAAGGCCAGGTAAATCCACTCAAAATAAAGCTTGGCGTAGCAATTACCATTAAAATTTCGGTTGCTTTTAACTGGTTCGGAATTAGAATACTGACTAAAATTCCGATGAAGCACACAGAAAGTACAAATATTCCTGCGACAAAAGTAAGCGGAAGCAGGTTGTCATAGAAGGGAATCCTGAACCAAAAGGTAAATAACCAAAACAATAGCCAAAGTCCGAAACTCATCATTAAATAGGGAATAATTTTAACACTCATCAATTTTAGTAAAGAAGGGCTTTTTTTTACTAGTTTTTTGAATGTGCCGTTTTCGTATTCTGACGCAAAAGACAACGCTAAACCCAGCAAAAGAACTTGTTGTAAAACGGCTGCTAATACTCCTGGCCAAAGGAAATACATATAGTTAGTGCTGCGGTTGTTCTTTTTTATAAAGGTTGTTTTAAACGGTTCATATTGTGTGGCTAGTAATTTTTCAGGTATTCCTTGTTTGCGTAATGTTTCCATTTGAACCCCTGCTTTTAATGTTCCAAGACAAAGTTGCAAAGCGCCAGAAGCGTAATTAGCCGTTAAAACATTTGAGGTGTTTACTATAGTTACAATTTCCGGATATTTTTTGGTCAACACCATTTTCTCAAAGCCCTTTGGAATAATTACGACGCATGCTGCCTCTTTTTCTATGGCAATTTGGGAAAGATTATTTTGGTCGTATAATAATGAGGTGATATTAAGGACTTCATTATCATCAAACATCTGCAATGCTTTTGCGCTCATTTCGCTGCGGTCTTCATCCACTACAACGATTGGTAAGTCGGTAACTTTCCCTTTTCCATAAACGTAGCCTAACAAAATACCATAAAGTAACGGTGCTCCAATAAAAAGCAATCGGAGTACTTTATTTTGCCAAAAGAGTTTGAATTCTCTTTTAAGAAGTGTCCAGAAATTTTGCATAATTTATAGGGATAAAGTTACGGTGGTTTTTGTAATTAGGTCTTTTGCTTCCTTACTATTCGAAGGGGTTATTTTTATTTCAAACAAGCTTTCCTGCATTTCATAATCGGGATAGGCAGTTGCAATGTTTCCATAGGCGCCCAATTGTTTTACGGTAGTAACAATTCCTTTTATGTCTTTTTTAGTATAGGGGATATGAACTAGTATTTCCTGCCCTTTTTTTATTTTACCTAATTGGTTTTCTGCAACCGTAAAACGAAAATAAACACTATCGGCAATATAGCCATTAAACAAGGTATATCCAGGCAATGCAAGTTCGCCCAAGTTTAGGGTTATGGTTTCGATGCTCATGTCTTGAGGAGCAATGATATAACGCTCTTTGTCTGCGGTTTGTACTTCTTGCAATGCGCCAACAGCTCTGTCTTGTTGACCAAGAGCCATAGTTTGTTGCTCGATTCGGCCACCTTTCTTTGCTTCGTTCAATTCTGCCTGAACAGCATTGTATTGTGCTTGTGCTCCTTGATATTTAGCAAATGTTTCATCATAGGTTTGCTGAGAAACCAAGGAATCTTTGAGCATATTGCTCAATCTTTTGATGGATTTTTGAGCAAATTCATACTGTTCTTTTAGGCCTTGTTTTTTTGCTTCAAGTTGTTTGATTTGATTTTCAGTAGCCCCTTTTACAGCCATATTGTACTGTGCTTTTGCCGAAGTAACCGCGCCTTCAGCCTGCTGTTTTTTGGCGTCAACTTCTGGAAGATCTAGGATAGCAAGTGTATCTCCTTTTTTTACCAAATCGCCTTCTTTTACTAATAGTTGAACGATTTTTCCAGGAATCTTACTAACTATAGAAATTTGTTCTTTTTCTACTTTTCCTTGAATTTGAGCTTCTTTTTTTGATTTTCCACAGCCAATAAGCAAAACTGCAATTGCCACTAAAGTGATTATTTTTTTCATAGATTCTGGCTTTTAATTTGTTATATATTTTGTTAGTTCGCCCGTGGCTATAATGGTTTCAATAGCTGATAGACGCTGTTCTATTAAGATATTTATCTTATTTAAAGATGCTTTATAAGAGTCATTTTCGGCTTCTAGACGTTCAGAGATGTTTATCAAACCTTCTTTATATTGTTTTATGGCTAAATTCAAATTGTTTTGAGCCACTTTCTCTTGTTGTGATGCTATTTCTATTTTTTGATTTAAAACCGAATAGTTTACATAATTGTTTTCCAACAGTAATTGTAATTTTTCTTTGGTGTCATCAATTTGGTTTTGTACTTGTTCAATATTTAATTTGGCTTCATGAACTTTATGTTTTCGTTCAAAACCGGCAAAAACTTCCCATTTTATTCCTGCACCAACCATCCAATTTGGACTTATCGTCATCTCGTTTAACTGTAAATGAAGTGGCGTATTTATGCCTGGAATTACAGGAGTTGCTGAGTTTGCATCAAATACACTGCTATGGGTTACGCCCCCAAAAGCGCCTAAAGTAGGCAGAAAAGTTCCTTTTTCTTTCTTTAGCAAATATTCATAGGCTACTTTAAATGATTCTAAGGCTTTGATTTCTTGTTTGTTTTCGGTGCTTAAATTCTCTTCCAAAATTAAATAAGGAACTAAATTGTATTGAACATTATTTATTTCTGAATCGGAATAGCCGGTTAAATATCTTATTTTTCTATAGACTAATTTGCGTTTTCCCTCTAGTTCAATTCTTTTAGATTTCAATTCTAATGAGGCCAATTTTATTTTATCTCTATCATAAGGGATAGCAAGACCTTCTTCGATTGCTTTAGAAATTCTTTTGGTTTCTGTTTGCAATCTCTTTTCACTGTCATTTAAAAGCTTTTCCACTTCATTTAATAAAGTGATTTGGTCAAAGGTGTTAATAACGTCTTTTATAATAATGTCCTTTTCAGATTCTTTTAGGTATTCTGTTCCTATTGCTTTTTGCTTCAATGCTTTAGCGCCATTAGGAATTTGCATACCGCTAAACAAAACCGTTTTTGCCATTATACTTCCATTAAAAATATTTCCGTAATTATCAAAAGTCGATTTTCCACCAAAGACCGGAATATTAACTATAGGTAGGGTCGTGGCAGGTAGATCAACTGTCAGTTTATTGTCAAAATAGGAGTAAATGGCGCTAGCTTCTAACGTTGGGATATATTTATTCCAAACGCTTTTTTCCTGAAGTTGTAGTTTTTTAATTTCGAGTTCTTTATTTTTTATCGAACTGTTCTTTTCGATTGCTTTATGAACCGCCTCTTGTAAGGAAGTTGAAATTTCTATTTGCGCATAACCAGTAGCAAATGAAAAAAGCGAAAGAAGGGAAAGTAGTACATATTTTTTCATCTTATTTTTTTGTTTCTAAATTATTATAAATTTGAAGAAAAGTCTCTTTTACGATTTCAAGCCTTTCTGGTTCAATGTCTCTTATCGCATTTTTAAGAGTTTCATTAACAACAATCATTACTTCCTTCTCAATCGATTTCCCTTTGGGAGTTAAAAAAATTAATTTTAATCGTTTGTCATTTGCGTCAGGATGCCGTTCTACTAAATTTTCTTTTTCCAAATGATCAATTAAACGCGTTATTCCGGGTTTGTCAGTCGAAGTTTGATCTGCTAAGGTTTGTTGCGTGCAACCTTCATTTTTCCACAAAACACCCAAAATAGTCCATTGCTCTTTTGTTAGCGAAATATTGTTTTTCCTAAAATTACTCAACAAGGCTCTGTTAAAAGCGGAGTGCGTCTTTCCAGACAAAATAGTATATAAATTATCAGTTGAAAAAATTGTCTCCATAAATATAGTTGTTTAAACAACTACAAAGGTATTTAAAATTTACTTGTAAATTGAAAGTATTATGTTTTTTTTTAAAAGAGTGTCTTATAAACTATTTTAGAGGTTGATTTTATCAAATAAACAACAGCAACAATGATTTTTCAGCAGCATAGATGGTGCGACAACTACAGCTAGGAGTAATTAGCGACAAAGGATATTGAATTTGTTTTAAACATTTTATAAAAAAAAGGTGCAGCTCATTTGAACTGCACCTTTTTACTAAAGTCTAATTCCCGGTGGAAGTAATTCTTTATATACTGGGTTTTTCTTGAAGAAAACGACTATTTTAGGAAGGATAGGAACTACTTTAAATTTTCGTTCTATTGCAATTTCCATAATGTTTTTTAGAAAATTAGTGATAAACTCCTCGTTTTCGTAGGATTCAGGAACATTTATTTTGGTTAGAAATATCTTCTTCTCTTGAAAAGAATATTCTACTGAAACTAATCCTTCCTCTACTGTAGTTTCAAATTGTCGTGCAAAAGTGTTGTCTTTAATCTCCATAGTGATTAATCCATCCATGATATTGTAGTCTAATTCATTGGTACCTCTACCAAAAGTATTTTTGATTTGGCAATAATCTCGATTTTAAAAGATTCAAAATTGTTTATTCCCATGGCATCTCTTGCCTTCAAAACTTGGTCGTTTATTCGTATTTCGCCTTCAATTAAAAATAAATAAACACCATTTTTAGGAATCCGAACCGAATAATTGGTCGTAGTGTTGCTGTCAAAAATCCCTAAATGGAAAAAGGTTTTCTGGTAAACCCAAAGTGCATTGCCATTATTCATATCGTTTGGCGAAACAATATTTACAAAGGTATTGATTTGATTTTCAATATCAAATGATTTTTGGTCGTATCTTGGAGTAGCATTTTCTCTATCTGGAAAAACCCAAAGTTGCAATGTTTTTGCTTGTTCCTCTTTACTTGCATTCATTTCAGAATGTTCCACTCCAGATCCCGCACTCATTACTTGTACTTCGCCAAAACGAATGACTCCTTCATTGCCCATGCTATCGCGATGTTGCAAACCTCCTTCTAGCGGAATAGTGATTATTTCCATATTGGCGTGACTGTGTGTGCCAAAACCAGTTCCACCTGCAATAGTATCGTCATTTAAAACGCGTAACATTCCAAATTGTACTCTTTCAGGATTAAAATAATTGCCAAAAGAAAAAGAAAAATTGGCGTTAAGCCAGCCAAAATCAGCCTTGCCTCTAGTATTAGATGCTATAAGTTGTGTTGTCATAAATTATTAATAATATAATAGATATTGTGGGATGAATTTGAATAAAAAAAATTAATTTTATACAAAATTGGAAATAATAAATCAGAATAGTGTTATAAAATCGTTAAAACAATTATGAGTAAAATACCTGTTTATATGATGCCGGGACTGGCGGCAAGCACGGCTATTTTTGAGCGAATTAAGCTTCCAGAGGCCAATTTTGAAATCCATTTGCTAGAATGGGAAATCCCGCTAGAGAAAGAATCGCTACTGAATTATGCTAAAAGAATCGCTGAAAAAATCATACATCCTAATCCCGTTTTGATTGGAGTGTCATTTGGCGGTATTCTAGTTCAGGAAATGGCTCGGTTTATTAAAGTTAGAAAAGTAATCATTATATCGAGTGTAAAAAGTAATTTAGAATTTCCTCGACGTTTCAAATTAGGAAAAAAGACAAAAGCATATAAACTCATTCCGATGAGTTTACTGTTGAATATTGAGAATTTGGCTAAATTTTCGTTTGGTGCAACAATTAATAAAAGGATTAAATTATATGAAAAGTTCCTTTCGGTTCGTGATATTCGATATTTAGAGTGGGCTGTTGAACAAGTTATTTTGTGGGATAGGACAGTGGTTGACGAAAATGTAATTCATATTCATGGAGACGCCGATGATGTTTTTCCTATAAAATATATAACCAATTGTATTGTTGTAAAAGGAGGAACGCATATTATGATCTTGAATAAATACAAATGGCTAAACGAAAATTTACCTTATATTATAGTAGGAGCAGAAAAAGAAGGAAATATTCTTGAAAATAAATATAAGTCATAAAAAAAAGGCCAAATGTGTATCATTTGGCCCTTTTTTAAATTTAGATCTTTTTCATCTGTTCTTTCATCATCGTGATTTGCTCTTTTAGCATATTCTGCTTATCTAATTTTTTAGCTTCATTCAATAATGTAGTCGCTTCTAACTTTCTTCTTCTTGACATGGCAACTCCCGCTAGGTTTAATTTGGCTACAGCTAAATCCATATCCATCGATAATCCTAATTCGATTGCTTTTTTGAAATATTTTTCTGCTTGATTGATATTCGTTTGAGAAAGCATGATTCCGTGTAAGTAATTGAAATATCCTTGTTGTTTTTGAACCAAAGCAGTCTCTGGATTTTTGATGTAAGCTAACCATTTTTTCGCTCCTTCAAAATCTTGTTTTCTTAGTTTTAAGAACGCTAATAAGATGAATTCATTTTTGAAGTAAAGGAAAATAGGAATTGCACTTAATAGTACAAGGAAAATTCCGTTCCCAATATTACTTTCTGTAAATTGCCAAATGCCAGTAGCAATGATAAGTCCGGCGATAATAAGTTTAATATTTCTGTGAAACATAGTGTGATTATTTTAAGATCACAAATATAGTAAAATGAATTGAAAATATTTTTACAAAACTACTTGTGAGGAAAAAAAGTCTTTGTATATTTGCACTCGGATTTCGGGTAACAGGTATCCGAATTAAGAAGAGATATAAATAAGTTTTTAAAGATACAAAGCAATGAGCAAAAGAACGTTTCAACCATCGAAAAGAAAAAGAAGAAATAAGCACGGATTTATGGACAGAATGGCTTCTGCAAATGGAAGAAAAGTTCTAGCGCGTAGAAGAGCTAAAGGAAGACATAAATTGACTGTATCTTGCGAACCAAGACACAAAAAATAATGTTTCTATAAACATAAATAAGGCGTTACTTTTTTTAGTATCGCCTTTTTTTATACCTAATCGGTAAATAAAGCCTAAAGATCAGCGTTTAAAGTAGTATCACAAAACAACTTTAATCTGTTAAAAATAACTACACAACACAATAATTACAATAAAATGCCAAAAGATACATCCATAAAATCCGTCTTAATAATAGGCTCAGGCCCTATTGTTATTGGTCAAGCGTGCGAATTTGATTATGCAGGATCACAATCTGCTCGTTCTATTCGTGAAGAAGGAATTGAAGTTATTCTAATCAATTCCAATCCTGCAACGATTATGACCGACCCAACTATGGCCGATCATGTTTACTTGAAGCCATTAACGACTAAATCAATCATTGAAATTTTAAAAGAACATCCACAAATTGATGCTGTTTTACCTACTATGGGTGGACAAACGGCTCTGAACTTGTGTCTGGAAGCTGATGAAAAAGGAATTTGGGCTGATTTTGGTGTGAAAATGATTGGGGTTGATGTAAACGCCATTAATATCACTGAAGATAGAGAGCAGTTCAAGCAATTGCTTAAAAAGATAAA
Organism: Flavobacterium galactosidilyticum; assembly: GCF_020911945.1. Classification (NCBI taxonomy): domain Bacteria; kingdom Pseudomonadati; phylum Bacteroidota; class Flavobacteriia; order Flavobacteriales; family Flavobacteriaceae; genus Flavobacterium; species Flavobacterium galactosidilyticum. The sequence continues at coordinate 3,324,069 of NZ_CP087135.1, read as the reverse complement.
TGTACCGTCAGCACCTGCAGAAATATGTACTTCTTACCTAAGAGGAAAAGAAATTGCACAAGAATTTGGTTTCCCATTAGTAATTCGTCCTTCGTTTACACTTGGTGGAACTGGAGCTGCGATTGTTTATAAAAAAGAAGAGTTTGACGAAAAACTAACTTACGGTTTGGAAATGTCACCTATTCATGAGGTTTTGATTGACAAAGCCTTGATGGGTTGGAAAGAATATGAGTTGGAATTGTTGAGAGATAAAAACGATAATGTAGTAATTATCTGTTCTATCGAAAACATGGATCCAATGGGAATTCATACTGGAGATTCGATCACTGTTGCGCCAGCGATGACTTTGTCAGACACTACTTTCCAAAAAATGCGTGATTATGCAATTTTGATGATGCGTAGCATCGGAAATTTTGCTGGAGGTTGTAATGTGCAGTTTGCCGTTTCACCAGACGATAAAGAAGACATTGTAGCGATTGAAATCAATCCACGTGTATCACGTTCTTCGGCTTTAGCTTCAAAAGCGACGGGTTACCCAATTGCAAAAATTGCTTCTAAGCTAGCTTTAGGATACAATTTAGATGAATTGCAAAATCAAATTACCAAATCGACTTCAGCTTTATTCGAACCGACTTTAGATTATGTGATTGTGAAAATTCCTCGTTGGAACTTTGATAAATTTGAAGGTGCTGATCGAACTTTAGGACTTCAAATGAAATCCGTAGGTGAAGTAATGGGAATTGGACGCTCGTTCCAAGAAGCCTTGCATAAAGCAACTCAATCTTTAGAAATTAAAAGAAATGGTTTAGGTGCTGACGGAAAAGGATATACGAACTATGAACAAATTATCGAGAAACTGACTTATGCGAGTTGGGATCGTGTTTTTGTGATTTATGATGCTATTGCAATGGGAATTCCATTAAGTCGTATTCATGAAATCACTAAAATCGATATGTGGTTCTTGAAACAATATGAAGAACTTTATACTTTAGAGAAAGAAATTTCTAATTATAAAGTAGAAACCTTGCCAAGAGAATTGTTATTAGAAGCCAAACAAAAAGGTTTTGCTGACAGACAAATTGCGCACATGATGGGTTGTTTAGAAAGTCAAGTACACAGTTTGCGTGACGTGATGAGTATTAGTCGTGTGTTTAAACTAGTTGATACTTGTGCGGCAGAATTTAAAGCAAAAACACCGTATTACTATTCAACTTTTGAAGCTGAAATAGAAAAAGCAGACGGAACGCGCTACGTGGATAACGAAAGTGTGGTAACAGATAAAAAGAAAATTATCGTTCTTGGATCAGGTCCAAATAGAATTGGTCAAGGAATTGAGTTTGATTATTCTTGTGTACACGGAGTTCTTGCCGCTAAAGAATGCGGTTATGAAACGATTATGATCAACTGTAATCCAGAAACAGTTTCGACTGATTTTGATACAGCGGATAAATTATACTTTGAACCAGTTTTTTGGGAGCATATTTACGACATCATCCAGCATGAGAAACCAGAAGGTGTAATCGTACAATTAGGAGGTCAAACGGCGTTGAAATTAGCTGAAAAACTATCTAAATACGGAATAAAAATTATTGGAACTAGTTTTGATGCTTTGGATTTAGCTGAAGATAGAGGACGTTTCTCTGAATTGTTAACGGAATTGAATATTCCTTTCCCAAATTTTGGAATTGCTGAAACTGCTGATGAAGCTTCTGCTTTGGCAGATGTTTTAGACTTTCCTTTATTGATTCGTCCTTCGTATGTGTTGGGTGGTCAAGGAATGAAAATTGTAATCAACAAGCAAGAATTAGAGGAGCACGTAATTAATTTATTGAAAACTATTCCAGGAAATAAATTGCTTTTAGACCATTATTTAGATGGTGCGATTGAAGCGGAAGCAGATGCGATTTGCGATGCTGATGGGAATGTCTATATCATTGGAATTATGGAGCACATCGAGCCGTGTGGAGTTCACTCTGGAGACAGTAATGCTACTTTGCCACCGTTCAACTTAGGGGAATTTGTAATGCAACAAATAAAAGATCATACTGAAAAAATTGCAAGAGCTTTAAAAACCGTTGGTTTAATAAACATTCAGTTTGCAATTAAAGATGATATCGTTTATATCATCGAAGCGAATCCTAGAGCATCTCGTACAGTTCCTTTTATTGCGAAAGCTTATGGCGAGCCTTATGTAAATTATGCGACTAAAGTAATGTTAGGTCACAATAAAGTAACTGATTTTACTTTTAACCCACAATTGAAAGGATATGCCATAAAACAACCAGTTTTCTCTTTCAGTAAATTTCAAAATGTAAATAAAGCATTAGGACCAGAAATGAAATCAACAGGAGAAAGTATCTTGTTTATTGATGACTTAAAAGACGATCAATTCTACGAATTGTACTCAAGAAGAAAAATGTATTTGAGTAAATAAACTAATTTAAGTAGTCTTCTGCTATTAGTTTTAAAAAATATTTTCACCACAAATTGCACAAATTTTCACCAATTTAAGAGTGAGAGTTTGTGCAATTTGATTTTATAATGTTTGTTTTCTATCACAGACTTTAAGCACTATTTCCTAAACCATTTGGTAAAGGTCGGTAGGCATAATAATGCAAGACTTCCTCTATAGCTGTTGCCAAAGCTTGGTTTATAGGAAGTAGCGTAGTAGCTAGTCTATTGTCTATTTGTGACAGTTGCATATAATAATCTGTAAAAACAGGAACGTAAAGTCCTTTACTAATCGCTTCTTCGGCGGTGTGGTAGTTTTCTTGTTGGCCTTCTTTAATTATCTTACAAGTGGCTAAACGGAGTTGGCCATATTTATCTCGACTGGCTGCATATCCAAAAAGCCTACAAATTAATCCCCGATAGCGATAGTCACTACAACTTCCCATATTTCGATCAATAAAGGAATGCGGACGATATAAATGGCAGTTGGAATCTAATTTTTGTTGGAGCTGGAGCAACATATTTTCAGCTTCTCCATTTAAAAACAAATGAAATGCCCAAGGCAAAAACTCCAATGGCGAAGCTTCAATATCTGGAGTAGAACAGCACTTACCGCATCCAGCGATGCAATGCAAATGCGTTTCTGAATGGAAGACAGCAATTTCTTTTTCAAGATAGTCGAATAACGCTTCAACCAATCTAACCTTGTGCTCTATAGCCATTATTTTCTTTGTAAGGTAGTTTATTCTAATGCCTTACAGAGAAAATGATGTTTTTTGTGATAATTATATTTTATAGTTAAACAGAAAGTTAATGGAAATAAGGCATCGAATAGACATAATACTGCTGGTAAAAGTAGTGTTGATTTTATTTATCTGAGAATGTATGGGATAATTGTATTAATTTTAGCTTTTATAGTTAAGTAGCTATTTTCGGGTTTTATTTTTTTAGTCCAGCTGTATTTATTTCTTTTTAATTTTCCCCCAAATCATCGTAAATCCTTTTACCACTATAAATGCGATGATTCCTCCGATTAGTCCTGCTAGGAATTCGCCAATTATGGATGGTAAGTTTTGCAGTAAATGATGAAGTGGCTCTATCTTGTGCATGAATATTCCTCCGGCCACTAGAATCAACGCGATGGTTCCTACAAAGGCAAGTGCTTTGATAACCAAAGGCAGTAAATCGATTAACTGTTTTCCGATTACTTTTCCAATTTTGGATTTTTTAGTAAGAAGTAGCATTCCGAAATCATCCATGCGGACAATAGCTGCTACAATTCCGTACACACCGATTGTGGCAACTATTGCTACAAAGGTCACTACCATTATTTGTGTGGATATGGGTTTTTCGACTACAGTTCCTAAGGCAATGATTACGATTTCGACTGATAATATAAAGTCAGTTACGATGGCTGCTTTTATTTTTTGCTTTTCGAGTGCTACTACTTCTTCAGGGGGTAAATCGGCTGTACTATTTGTTTTTTCAGCATGTTCATGTGGAAATATGTACTCGTATATTTTTTCGGCACCTTCGTAGGCTAGGTAAACAGCACCTAAAATGAGCACTACAGTAACTAACCATGGTGCAAAATAGCTCAAGAGGAATGCCAGTGGCAAAATAATTAATTTGTTTAAAAAAGAGCCTTTAGTAATTGCCCACAAAACGGGAATTTCTCTGGAGGAAACAAAACCAGCAGCTTTTTCAGCATTTACGGCTAAATCATCACCTAGTATTCCGGCGGTCTTTTTTGTTGCAATCTTGCTCATTAGTACAACATCGTCCATAAGTGCTGCAATATCATCCAGTAATGCGAAAATTCCTGATGCCATAATTTATTTCTTGTTTAGTTTGTCTTTAAAAAAATCGATTGTTCGTTGCCACGATAGTGTTGCTGCTGCTTCATCGTATCTGGGCGTGGTATTGTTGTGAAATCCGTGATTGACTGCGGGATAAATATGAGCCGTGTTTTCCACTTTATTTTTGTTGAGAATGACTTCAAAAGCGGGCCAGCCCTCATTGACTCTTGTATCTAAACCTGCGTAATGCAATAGGAGAGGCGTTTTGATGTTTTCGGCTTCTGTGGCAGTGGGTTGTCCGCCGTAATAGGGAACGGCTGCGTTTAGTTCTGGAATTCTGACTGCCATCATACCAGCAATCCAACCTCCAAAACAAAAACCAACGACGCCTACTTGTCCGTTGCAGTCTTTATGTGATTTTAAATAGTGATAGGCTGCAATGAAATCCTCGAGCATTTCCTCGCGAGTCCGTTTTTTTTGTAATTCTCGGCCATCATCGTCATTTCCAGGATAACCGCCTAAAGGTGATAGCGCATCTGGAGCCAAAGTGATGAATCCTTCCACAGCGGCTCTACGGCCTACATCTTCAATATATGGATTGAGTCCGCGATTTTCATGGACAACAATAATTCCGGGTAATTTCTTTTTTGTTTTCGCTGGTTGTGATAAAAGTCCTTTGATTGCACCGCCACTTTTAGGGGAATCATAAGTGATGAAAACTGATTTTAGGCGTGGATCATCTGCTTTTATCAAAATGGAATCTAAATAATTAGGAGTCATGAAACTAAGCAATGACGGAAGTGTTAGCGTTCCAACGGCAAATAAGGATAGTTTTTCAATAAATTGTCGGCGTTCTATTTTATTATGGGCGTAATCGTCATATAAGTCAAATACTTCCTGACTAATATCTTCTTTGGTTAGCTTTTTCATGTCCCTTTTTTTGAGACACCTAATGTAAGTAAAAAACTTTTTTTGACGCAACAGTATTATTGTTAATGTTTGAGATAAATTACAAAAAAGCATTTTTTGTTTCGCGGCTGTAGAAAGAATGCAGCAATATGACTGTGTGCATACTACTTGATTTTTTTTTGCCATAGATTATTATGATCAAAGGGATTTTAGTGGAGAAATTTAGCTTACTCTTTCGCTAGTGTATAATATTTAAAATCTGTGAAAATCATTTAATCTCTGGCAAACGTTTCCTTTTATTTGGTTTTGTTTAACCTTTTTAAACAATAAAGGAACTTTTTTAGAAAGTTTAGGGTCTTATATATGGTTTATAATTAATTTTATTTTAAATTTGTTTAATAAAATCAATATATCGATGAACAATATAAAAAATGTATTCAGTATCAAGGATTTGGAGAACCTTTCTGGTATAAAAGCGCATACCATCCGAATCTGGGAAAAGCGATACGATATACTACAACCTATGCGCACTGATACAAACATTCGGTTATATGATTTGGCTAGTTTGCAAAAGCTTTTAAATATAACCTTGTTGCACGATTACGGGTACAAGATCTCTAAAATAGCTACTTATCCGCAAGATAAAATTCCGTCATTAGTGCGTGAAATTATTTCGAACAAAACAGCTAAAAGTCATGCGATAAGTGAGTTGAAAATGGCGATGATGAATTTTGATCAAGAGCTGTTTTTTAATACCTACAATTGGCTAATTGCGGAGAAGTCTTTCAAAGAGATCTTCCATCAAGTATTTATACCTTTAATGAATGAGTTGGGTTTGCTCTGGCAGTCCGATACTATAACTCCAGCACACGAGCACTTTATTAGTTACTTAATTAAACAAAAATTATTAGTTAATACAGAAAAATTACAAGTGCTAAAACCGAGTAAAATCGATAAGGTTTTTGTGCTTTCGTTACCAATGAACGAGATACATGAATTAGGTTTAATGTATCTTAACTATGAAATCTTGTTAGAAGGATATAGAACTATTTTCTTAGGTGAAAGTATGCCAATTGACAATCTAAAAGATTTAAAAAAGAATTTTGACTCGATAGTTTATGTGTCGTATTTAACCGTGCAGCCAGAGCGCGATATTTTAGACTCTTATGTTCAGAAAATGTGTGAGGAATTAATAGACGATACCACTGAGTTATGGTTTATAGGAAGGCAAACTGAATATATTAATCGCGAGGGACTTTCAGACAAAATAACTATTTTCTCTTCGATCAACGAATTAGTGAACCAAATTTAGTATTTCGTTTAATCTTTTTGTATATTTGCTAAACAAATGAAACATAAAATTACAATTATAGGTTCGGGATTTTCAGCAATGGCAGCATCTTGCTATTTGGCTAAAAGCGGACATCAGGTTACTGTTTTCGAGAAAAATGCTAGTATTGGTGGTAGAGCCAGACAGCTGAAAAAAGAGGGTTTTACATTTGACATGGGGCCAAGTTGGTACTGGATGCCGGATGTATTCGATCGTTTTTTTGCTGATTTTGGAAAGAAGACTACCGATTATTATGATTTAATAAAACTATCTCCCGCATACCGCGTATATTATGGAATTGATGATTTTATTACTATTGCTGATAATTTAGAGGAGATTATTACTTCATTTGAAGCAATAGAAAAGGGGAGTGGCGCTTTACTTAAGGATTTTATGGCTGAGGCCAAAAGCAATTATGATATTGCAATAAAAGAATTAGTTTATCGACCAGGTGTTTCTCCTTTAGAATTGATCACGCCGGAAACCGCTATGAAAGTAGGACAGTTTTTTAGCAACATCAGTAGAGATGTTCGGAAGAAATTTAAAAATCAGAGATTAATTCAAATTTTGGAATTCCCAGTTTTATTCCTTGGCGCAAAGCCATCGGATACGCCCTCGTTCTATAGTTTTATGAATTATGCTGATTTCGGACTTGGAACTTGGCACCCAAAAACAGGAATGTTTGATGTGGTTCGAGCTATGGAAACCTTAGCAAGAGAGTTAGGAGTTCAATTTGTAACCAATGCGAATATTGAAAAAATAATTGTCGAAAATAAAACAGCTAAAGCAATCGTTGTTAATGGAGAGACAATTCAATCTGATTTGGTTTTGAGCGGTGCTGATTACCACCATACTGAAACATTATTAGATCAAGAGTATCGTGCTTACTCGGAGAAATATTGGGACAGTCGCGTTTTTGCGCCTTCATCATTATTGTTTTATGTAGGTTTTAATAAAAAAATAGAAAATATTTCGCATCATGCATTGTTCTTTGATGTTGATTTTTACCAGCACGCTAAAGATATTTATGATGAGCCTCAATGGCCAGCAGAACCGTTGTTTTATGCTAACTTTCCATCGATAACCGATAAAACGGCTGCGCCTGAAGGAATGGAATCTGGATTTTTTCTAGTGCCATTGGCGCCAGGAATTAATGATACCCAAGCCTTACGTGAAGAGTATTTTGATAAAATAATGGATCGTTTTGAGTTGCTAACACAGCAAAGTGTCAAAAATAATATTATATTTAAAGAATCGTTTTGCAAAAATGATTTTGTTTCTGAATACAACTCATACAAAGGGAATGCCTACGGAATGGCTAATACGCTATTGCAAACTGCATTTTTGAGGCCTAAATTAAAGAGTAAAAAGATTAAAAATTTATATTTTACAGGGCAATTAACTGTTCCCGGACCAGGAGTTCCACCCGCATTGATTTCTGGAAAATTAGTGTCGGAATTAATTAATAAGCAATTTTCAGAGCAATAATATGAAGCAATTATTTGATGATGTATCTTTTAAGTGTAGCAAGCTAGTTACTAAAAACTATAGTACTTCTTTTTCTTTGGCGGTATATATGCTGTCGCCAAGTATTAGAGACGCCATCTACAGTATCTATGGATTTGTTCGTTTTGCGGATGAAATCGTGGATAGTTTTCATGGGTATAACAAAGAAAGTCTAATCACGGAGTTTGAAGAGGAGTATTACAAAGCATTTGATAGGGGGATCAGTTTAAATCCAATATTAAATTCTTTTCAGCAAACGGTGAAAGAATATAACATCACTGACGACTTGATTCAGGCATTTTTGCGTAGTATGAAATTAGATTTGATAAAATCTGATTATCATAGCAAGGAAGAGTACGACGCTTACATTTATGGTTCAGCTGATGTAGTTGGTTTGATGTGTCTAAAGGTTTTTGTATCAGGAGACAATGAGCGTTACAATCTGTTAAAAGATGAAGCAATGCGTCTAGGTTCGGCATTCCAAAAAGTGAATTTCCTCCGTGATTTAAAGGATGATAATTTGGTATTGAACCGTAATTATTTCCCAGGTGTCGATTTGAATTCATTTGATGAAAATGCTAAAACGACTATTATCAATGAAATTAATGAAGATTTTAGGGTCGCCTATGAAGGAATTATCAAGTTGCCTATCGAAGCTAAGTTTGGCGTGTACACTGCTTTTGTGTACTACAAAAAGCTGCTCAAAAAGTTAGAAAATACACCATATCACGAAATAGGAAGCTCCAGAATTCGCGTTTCTAATTATACTAAAGCAGGATTATTAGCTAAGTCTTTTGTATCATACAAATTGAATTTGGTTCAATAGTCAAATTGTTTTTAAAGGATTTTTTAAATTAAACAGAGAATAAAAATGATATTTTTTTTAATATTTTTCGTTACGTTTTTGATAATGGAATGTGTTACATGGCTAACGCACAAGTATGTGATGCACGGATTAATGTGGTATTTTCACGCGGACCATCACCAACCTAAATACGCTAATGTTTTCGAGCGGAATGACATCTTTTTTGTGATTTTTGCCATACCAAGTATCGTGCTGTTCTATTACGGAGTCGAAGGTGGAATAAATTACTTATTCTTTATAGGCTTGGGGATTATGTTTTATGGCATGTGTTATTTCATGATACACGACGTATTAATTCACCAGCGTTTCAAGTGGTTCAAAAACACGAATAACAAGTACTTAATTGGACTTAGAAAAGCGCATAAAGTACACCACAAACATTTAGGCAAGGAGCACGGAGAATGCTTCGGAATGCTTTTCGTTCCTTTTAAGTATTATAAAATATAAATGATTTTTTAGCATATTATTTTATTTAAAATGACAGCTAGCGAATAAATTTCTAGATTTAGTTGTGCACTTTTTGATTCAATTTTAAATCAAATATCCATTTAAAACAACATGATTTTTTATTAGTGTGTGACCCCACTTTCACGAAAGTTGCAGCGGCGTCGAGCTATCCATTCTCACTTTTTATATCTGGCAAAAGCCATTTATAAAAAGAGCTCCATTACTATCCCTCACGCGAACAGCGTATTTCATAAACATTTTTCCTAAAAATTCTATAATGAAAATTTACAAACAAGAAACCGTTCAGCATGTAAATGCAAGTCTTGAAGAATGTTGGCGTTTTTTTTCAAGCCCTAAAAATCTTCAAAAAATAACACCTAAAGAAATGGGATTTCAAATCACTGATTTTGATAATAAAAACATGTATCCCGGTCAAATAATTCAGTATAAAGTAACTCCGTTATTAGGAATTTCTTTATCATGGATGACGGAAATTACGCAGGTTAAAGAAAATAGTTATTTCATAGACGAACAACGTTTTGGTCCTTATAGTTTTTGGCACCACAAACATTTCTTTGAAGCCACAGCAACCGGAACAAAAATGACTGATGTAGTGCATTACGGACTACCACTAGGTTTCCTTGGAAGAATCATGAATACCTTAGCAGTAGAAAACAAGTTGAAATCTATTTTTGAGCACCGCCGTATAGTTATAGACGAAATGTTTAATTCAAAATAATGAGTAAGCAACAAGTTTCTTTTTTTTGGTTTCGACGTGATTTACGTTTAGAGGATAATATAGGTTTGTTTCAAGCCCTGCAGTCACAATATCCAGTAATTGCGCTATTCATTTTTGATGATGCAATTTTAGATAGTTTACCAAATAATGATCCAAGAGTCGGATTCATTCATGAAAATCTTTCTAAGATAAATTTAAAATTACAAGAAGTAGAAAGTTCCATTTTAATAAAAAAAGGAAATACTTTTGAAGTATGGGAATCGCTTTTAGATGAATTTGATGTCAAAGAAGTTTTCTTCAACAAGGATTACGAACCGTATGCAATAAAACGTGATACTGCTATTTCTGAACTTTTAGAAAAGAAAAATGTTGTCGCCTATTCGTTTAAAGATCAAGTGATTTTTGAAGAAAAAGAAATTACTAAAGCGGATGGATTACCCTATACCGTTTATACTCCTTTTAAAAATAAGTGGTTAGAAAAGTACAAAACAATGGCTCCTGTTCTTGAATATGATTGTGCGGCATCGTTTTCTAACTTTTACAAAAGTGAATTTCCTTTTCCAACTTTGGAGCAGATTGGTTTTCAGGAAAGTGCTATAAAAGTGAAAGATCACAATTTAAAATTCATTTCAAATTACCAAGATATACGAGATTTTCCTGCTTTAGATCAAACCTCTTATTTGTCACCACATTTGCGTTTTGGAACCGTAAGTATTCGGAAATTAGTGAATTGGGCTTTTCGTAAAAATGATGTTTTTTTGAGTGAGTTGATTTGGAGAGAGTTTTTTATGCAAATCCTTTTTAGCTTCCCTAAAGTGGTTACTCAAAACTTCAAAGCGGCTTATGACGGAATTCAATGGCGTAATAATGAAGATGATTTCAAACGCTGGTGTACCGGAAACACAGGTTATCCAATGGTCGATGCAGGAATGCGCCAACTCAACGAAACCGGTTATATGCACAACAGAGTTCGCATGGTAGTAGCTAGTTTTTTATGCAAACACTTATTAATTCAGTGGCAATGGGGCGAAGCTTATTTTGCCGAAAAATTATTAGATTATGAGATGTCAGCTAACGTAGGGAATTGGCAATGGGCGGCAGGGACAGGCTGCGATGCAGCACCTTATTTTAGAGTTTTTAATCCTGAAATTCAACAAAAGAAATTTGACGAAAAAGGAATCTACATTCGCAAATGGATTAAAGAATTTGAACTAGGATATGGAAAACCTATGGTCGAGCACGCTATGGCTAGAGATCGCGCTATTGCTACTTACAAAGCAGGAATCTTAAAGTAAATTAAGTTTTTCAGGGAAATTATAGTATTTTTTCAAATCATATAAGATTTGTAAGTTTTAAAAAAGACTGCATTGGTTTGAATAATATAAATGACACAAAGTTTTGCAACATGTAGTACGCAGACTTTTATTTGAGTTTCTTTTGAAATTTATGCGATCCTTAATTTGAAAAGACCAGTATTATTTCAATAATAAAATTTTATAAACCAGTAAGAAAATTAAGCTATTTAAGTTTTTTTAATGGTCTTTATTAACAGTTAAAATACTATTTAAAATTACCGCAACTGTTTCTAGTGAACCCACATATTAGAGGCTAAATTGCATTAATTTATTAGGTCAGTTCGCTATCGTTCGGGTATGCAATTTGTGTTAAAATTTTTAAGCACATTTTTATAAAATTATTCTCTTTGTGCCCTTGTGACAAATTAAAGAGCAATTTAAATGATTTATATGTTAAAGAAACTACTTGATTAACTTCTCCAGCATTCCTTTAAAAATAAACCCATGGAAAGGTAATACAGAATACCAATATAATTTTCCCCAGATTCCTCTTGGTCTAAAAGTAGCTGCTTGGTATAAAGTATTATTAATAATTTTGAATTCAAGCCATGCTTCACCAGGTAATTTCATTTCGGCGAATAATACTAATTTTCCTTCTTCTTTATTAGCATATAAAACGCGCCAAAAATCTAAGGCATCACCAGAGTGAATTTCATGCCTGTGGGTTCGTCCTCTTCTAGAACCAACGCCACCGTATAACTTATCGATAAAACCGCGTAAATCCCACAACCAGTCACCATAATACCAACCCGTATCTCCTCCGATAGACCAAATCTGGTTTATAGTAAAATCACGGTCTATAATTTCCATTTTGCGACGATCGATAAAGCAATCTTTTTTGGGAACTTTAAGATATTCCGACATATTACTGGTAAAACGGCCGCTCACTAGAGAATCTTTCCAGCTCGAAGCCACTTTATCTTCATCCACTTTTATCAATGCACGAGATAGAGCTTGCTTATACGTCATGGGAGTTACACCAAGTAATTCATTAATTCTAGTGTCGCTGCATACCACTTCCACTTTCATGCTACTTACTAATGCCGAGGCTAGTCGGTAGGATGTTGAGGTAACAAAATACAACCAGTAGGAAGATAGTTTTGGCGTCATTATAGGAACGGTGACAATCCAACGCTTTAAGTTTTTTGCCTCAGCAAAACCCAAAAGCATTTGCTTATAAGTCAAAATGTCTGGACCGCCAATATCAAAACTTTGATTGTATGTTTCTAGATTTAGTAAGGATTTAGATAATAAGCAAAGAACATCAGTAATAGCAATAGGTTGACACTTAGTATTCAACCATTTTGGCGTGATCATTACGGGCAATTTATTCACTAAATCCCGAATAATTTCAAACGATGCACTTCCTGAACCTACAATAATCCCAGCTCTAAGTGTCGTTGTTGCAAAAGTACCCGTATTCAAAATTTCTTCTACCTTTTTTCTCGAAGACAAATGTTTTGACAACGAGTCATCATTAACGATTCCGCTCAAATAAATCACTTGTTTGACTAACGTTTTATTCAATCTTGCCACAAAATTAGAAGCAGATTCACTTTCTAGATCGTCAAAATTAGATGCGGAACCGGACATGGAGTGTATTAAATAATAAGCTGCGTCAATTTCGGTGGGAATCGATGCTAATGTTTCCTGATTTAGAAAATCTACTTCGATCACTGTAACTTGATCATCTAACTCGACAGGACAGTAAAATCTATTTTTATCTCTCACACAACAAATCACATGGTGGCCTTGTTCTACTAATATAGGTAATAGTCGCTTCCCGATATAACCTGTCGCACCTGTTAAGAGAATTTTCATAGTTTTATTTTTTTATTTAAGAATCTATCTTTATTGCAAAAACAGTTAAGTTTTTTCACAATTCGTCTTTCGTACTTTTTTTATACCAAGGATTTTTAGGCAAAAACTAAATTCAAATTTTAAAGAATATACTTGCCAAAAATAGATTTAATGAAAATTTACTTTCAGTCTATAATTTCTTAGCTTCTAGAAATTTTAGCCACAGATTACTCTGATTACACGAATTAAATCTGTAGAAAACATTTTAATCTGTGACCAATTTTCTTTTTTTGTAATTAAAACGCGCAAAATTTCAATGTTTGTGGCAATTTTAAATACATGATTATTTCTATCAGTAATCCTTAACTGAATTTATTTGCAATCAAACTAATGAATTCTTTTCTAGTTTTATCTTTTTCGAAAGCGCCTGTAAAGGAAGATGTAGTGGTAACTGAATTTTGTTTTTGAATTCCACGCATTTGCATACACATGTGTTGCGCTTCAATAACAACTGCAACGCCAAGAGGTTCAAGCGCTTCTTGAATACAATCTTTTATTTGGTCTGTTAATCGTTCCTGCACTTGCATCCTTCTTGCAAAGGCGTCCACAATTCTTGGAATTTTGCTCAAACCTACAATTTTTCCATTAGGAATATAAGCGACATGTGCTTTTCCAAAAAACGGCAGCATATGGTGCTCGCACATCGAATATACTTCTATATCTTTTACCACAATCATTTGGCGGTGATCTTCAGTAAACATGGCTGACTTAAGAATTTCTAAAGGATCTAATCCGTAACCATGCGTAAGATATTGCATTGCTTTAGCAACTCTTTCTGGCGTTTTTTCAAGACCTTCTCTATCTACATCTTCTCCTAAAGTATCGATGATCGTTTTATAATTACCTGCTAATGTTTCCGTTACTTCTGTATCGTATTGTTCTAATTTTTCGTAACTTTTCATTTCTTTTATCATGATTTTGTGTTTTATTTTGATAGTATATTTTAGATTTTAAAGGATACAATGCCGTAATCCATTTCAAATATTTGCCCTGAAATTGATTTCGCACTTTCCGAAATTAGGAAGTTGGCCATGCTTGCCACTTCTTCTGGTTTCAAGTACCCTTTCATAGGATGACGTTCTACCATATTTTCTTTCATTCTATCGTTTCTTAAAATCCCCGCAGCAAGTGTGGTCTCTGTAATGGTTGGAGCAATAGCATTGATGCGAATTACTGAAGCTAGCTCAGCACCTAACGACTTTACTAATCCTTCCACACCTGCCTTTGAAGCAGCAATACTGGCGTGATACGGCATTCCTAATTTTACTGCAACCGTACTAAACAAAACGATTGATGGATCAATCCCTTTTTTAAGCGTTGGTAAGTATTTTTGGATCGCTTTTACCGCACCAATTACGTTTATCTCAAAATCAGTTCTGAAATCTTCAACACTTAGACTACCTATTGGTTTTAGGTTAATAGAACCTGGACAGTAAATTAAAGTGTCAATATTTTCAATTTCAGGCAACGCATCTTCTAATACATTCAGTGAAAAGTGTGTTAAGTTAGCATGCGTGATTTCTGGAGCATTGCGGCTAATGTTAAATACTTTGTTGTTTTTTAATTGTTGCAACAAAATCGCATTTCCTATCCCTTTGCTACCGCCTATAATTACTATGTTTTTCATGTTTTATATCAATCAGTTATTCTCTAATTTTTATTTTTTTGGAAATTAGCGTTTCGAAATCTTGTTATTATTAATTTGTCTTTGCATCGCACATTTAAACCGACCTTCACGAAAATTTCTTAATTTTTCGTGTTTTGTTTTGCGTCCTTGCACTCTTTGGCGCCACATTCTAAAACTTGAAGATTTCATTTCAGTGCGCATTAGGTCAATAACTTCTTGCTCTTTTAATCCAAATTGCATTAAAATCGCATCAAAAGTGGTGCGGTCTTCCCAAGCCATTTCTATAATTCGATCTTTGTCTATATCGTTAAGTTCTTTTTTTGTAGTCACGATTTACTATTTTTATATTGGTTGTACTTATTGATTTATTCGCTAATCGCTGTCGCCAATGTCAGCCATCGTGTGTAATTTTAAAATTCTTAGACCTTCCTCTTTTACTATCGGATTTTTTTTCATTTTCCATAAAAAATCGCTTGCAAACTTTCTAGTTCGTTCCATATTTACAATCGGTTTTGGATAATTTACACCTATTTCAAATTCACTAAATTTTTGGTCTAAATAGGTCATTTTATATGGTTCGTGTACAAATGCTCGCGGCAAGTTTTGTAATTCAGGCACCCATTTTTTTATAAATTCACCTTCGGGATCATGCTCGTAACTATTCTTTATCGGATTATATATACGTAACATATTGATTCCGGTTTCACCAGCCTGCATCTGTAATTGCGGAAAATGAATACCTGGTTCAAAATCTAAGAACATTTGCGATAAGTGCGAGGTCGCTTCTTGCCATGGCTGCCATAGATTATGCGTAAAAAAAGAAACTAGCATTGCTCTCATTCTAAAATTCAAATACCCCGTTTCGTTCAAGCATCGCATGGAAGCGTCGATTAACGGGAACCCAGTTTGTCCTTTTTTCCAAGCTTCGATATAATTTTCATTTTGTTTTTTTTTCAAAGAGTGAAAACCTTTATTGACACTTTCGAATTCCATAATTTCCTCCATTTCAAATTTCTGTATGAAATGCGCTTGCCAAGTCAATCGCGAAACAAAAGAATCAATTTGTTTTTTGTTACTACAAGTCAATCTGAACGTTGCTGCTTTTTGTAGCACTTGTCTTGAGGATAAATTTCCCCACGCGATATATGGTGATAATCTGCTGCAACTTTTTCTAGCTAATAATGGTTTTGAAATGTTATAACTGTAATGATGATAGCGATCATCAAAAAAAGTTTTTAGATACTTTCCTGCCATAGTCGAGCCTCCTTTTTGAAAGATAGTATCGGGAACCGTTTCTAAATTGGTCTTGTCTAAAATGTTTTCGAGCTCTATAATTTCGCTATTTTTAATGAAATGTTCTTCCTTTGGGTTAAAATCGAATAAGGTATCGTTCATATAATGCTCCCAATTAGAAACCCAATTAGCTCTGTTTTGTAAACCTCTAAAAATTCCGTTATTTATATTTTCAACCCAGTTGATTCGATTGTTTTTACAAAATCTCTTAAAACTTTTATCTCTTTCGTAAGTGATTTTTATGCCCGTTTCTTGATGTGAGAATACGTTTTCAATTTTATAGGTTTCCTCTATGATATTCATAACTTGAATAACCTCTGAAGAAACGGCCAAAACGTGGGTATTACAAGGTTGTAATTGTGTATTAATATCAACAATAGATTGCTTGATGAAATTCCAATGTCTGGTGCTATAATGAGAATCATGTTCTAGTGATTTTTCGAATACATAAAGTAATAAGGTTGGAATACCAGTTTTTGAGGCATTAAAAATAGCCTCGTTGTCTTGCAAACGAAGATCTCTTTTAAACCAAACTACATTGATAACTTTCTTATTTGTGCTCATTTTTTTCTAAAATAATTGTTGTTGCAACCATAATTTTTGAAACTTAGACTCTCCATCATATCGTTCTGCTTGTAACGGAATGTTGAATTTGCGATCCCTAGGATCATTGCCCACACCGGAGACATACATCCAGTTGCCGTAATTACTATGTACGTCATAATCAACTAACATTGATTCGAAATAAGCAGCACCAATACGCCAATCTAACAATAGATTTTTAGCAAAATAGGACGCTACATTTTGCCTTCCGCGATTGCTCATCCAGCCAGTTTGTTTTAATTCAATCATGTTGGCATTCACAAATGGCTCGGCTGTAGTGCCATTGATCCAGTTATGAATCGCAGACTTATTGGTTTTCCAATCGTATTCTTTGTCTAAAATCCCTCCAATTTTAAAAATTGAATTTCCGTTTTTCAATGAAACATATTTGAAATAATCTCTCCAAATCAATTCGAAAATAAGCCAATAAGTAGATTCGTTTTTCCCTATTTGCTGTTCGTAATTAATAATTTCCCAATAAATAGTTTTCGCAGAAATACTTCCGTTGGCCAACCAAGGCGAAAATTTCGAACTAAAATCTTTGCCTATCAATCCATTTCGTGTTAACTTGTAAACGCCAAGTTTTTTAGTTTCCCAAAAATAATCTTCAACTCGCTTTAATGCTTCATTCTCACCACCATGAAAAGGAAAGGCAGTTCTAGAATCGGAAACAAAATCGCTAAAACCTAATGCCTCTATTGAAGGTATTTTACCGTCATTTGTTATCAAATTAGCTTTGGCCATAGTCAAAACTAAAAGCTCCGCCTTTACTTTACTATATTTTTCGCACTTTGTTCTGAACTGTGTAAAGACATTCGGAATAAAATTTATTTCAAATGGAACGTCTTCTGGATGAAATAGAAACTGGTTGTACGCAGGCTTAAATACGACTGAATCAGAAATTTTAGATTTTACATTTTCTAAAACTTTCATTTCCTCAGTCGTCCACTCCTCCTGAAAATAGATAGTGTCAATCTCATTTTCAATTACCATTTTTGGAATACAATCCTCTGGTTTTTCATGATAAACTAAAAGCGCAATATTCAGTTTTTCTAGATTGTCCTTTAATTCTGTAACCGTTTCTAGTAAAAACTTCGCTCGGAATTTTTCTGTTTTTTTAAATCCAAAACTGGTTTGCTCGAAATGTCTAGGATCAAAACAGTACATAGCAATAACAGATTCATTTTCAGCCATGGAATTAGTCAATGATTCATTATCATTCACTCTTAAATCATTTCTAAACCAGACTACCCCTTTTTGTTTCTTTTGCATTTTTCACTACAATATTTGACTTCGTCCCAAACTTTCTCCCATTTTTTCCGCCAACTAAATGGTCGGTTACAAACCACACACATTTTAGAAGGCAGATTTTCCTTTTTCACTATTTGTATTTTTCGAATTCGTTGACCACAATTTTTGCTTTTAAATCAAATAGTAAATTGTATAATCCAAAGAAAGTTCTGTTCATGTAAATGAAATGTTTAGAACCTCTGTTACCATTCATTTTTCTCAAATTAGTGTCTTTTGAAAACCGTTCTCCTAACTGTGCAATACTTTCAAAGAATGTTTCATCAGAAAAATCAAAAGTCTCTCCTTGAAAAGGTTTGGTGAACAAAGACAATAAATCGTAGAACATTTCAGTGAAATAAGCAATCTCTTCTATGGAGTCATCCTCGCGTAAAATTTCTAATTCAAATAATTTTGCATTAAATAAAGCGGCATCGTTAATTACCTTTTTATTTATTAATTCGAAATAAGGAATGTAAAAGTCCATTGGGATTGCTTTCATGCATCCAAAATCTAATGCTACCAATTCATTCTTATCATTGACTAAGAAGTTTCCAGGATGCGGATCAGCATGCACTTTTTTCAAAATATGAATTTGGTACATATAAAAATCCCACAACGCCTGACCAATTTTATCAGCTACAACTTGATCTGTATTTTTCTTAGTGTATTCAGATAAATGAATTCCAGTCATCCAGTCCATCGTGATGATTTTTTCTGATGAATATTCCGCATAATATTCTGGAAAAACTAGATTTTCGATTTTTTTACAGGCTTCAACGACCTCTTGACTTTGTTTTAGTTCCAGTAAATAATTAGTTTCCTCAATCAATTTATCTTCAACTTCTTTAAAATATTTATCAGAGTCTTTTCCTTGTAGATTGAACATTCTGATAGCGATAGGTTTTACCATCGCTAGATCAGATGAAATACTGTTTGCAACGCCTGGATACTGAATCTTTACAGCTAGTTTTTTACCATTCTTGATTGCTACGTGTACTTGACCAATGCTTGCCGCATTTACAGAAGTCGAATTGAACTCATCAAAAATTTCATAAGGTGTTTTACCAAAATTATTTTTGAAAGTTTTTAGAACTAAAGGAGCTGATAAAGGTGGCACGGAAAATTGTGAAAGTGAAAATTTCTCTACATAAGCTTGTGGTAAAAAACTCTTATCCATACTTAGCATCTGCGCTACTTTAAGTGCGCTTCCCTTGAGGCTTTTTAAACCGTCATAAATGTCCTCAGCATTTTCCTCGTTGAGTTTATCACGAGTCAAATCGGAATTGACCATTTTCTCACCGTAATATTTCAAGTAATTCACGCCCACTTTTGCACCAGTTTGCACCAGTTTTGTAGCTCTTTCAATTTTTGAAGTTGGTATGTAATCTATTGTTTTCATTATTTATTGTATATTTTTTCTTTGAAAATAAATTTTCCAAAGTCGATTAAGCTATCTAATGGAGTAATATTCATTAATTCAAAAGTGGCTTTCACTGATTTCTCAATATATATATCTGTTTTTTCGAAAGCCGGAGAATCATCTTCCAACCAAAATTTTAATGTTAGTAAAAGTTGAATCCATGATGTTTCTTGAAATGCTTTCTCTTGAAAATTCTGAAGTTTTTCTTGTTGCGTTCTAAAATCATCTGAAATAATTTCGGTCAAATAATTTTTGAAGCTGGATCTAAGTCCAGTTAATTGCATCAACTTTTTCAACTGATTGCCTTGGTCTTTCAATAGTAAGGTTACATAACTTCTATTTGCACTTAAGATTTCAAAGAAGGTAAAGTAAAAACTTAGCATTTTACTTCTCATGTCATACGTCTCGTATTCTGCATTTTTAGAAAGTAAATCAATCGTTTTTTCTACAAACATTTTGAAAATTTCTTTCTCAATACTTTCTAACGTTCCAAAAAAAGCATAAAATTCAGTTTCAGAAAAATTATTAATTTTTGTAAAATGATAAACTGATTTTGGTTTTTCACTATGCTCTAATACATAGTCCATGTATAGAGAAACGATTTTATCTTTTGTTATTGCAGTTTTTTTAGTTGCCATTTCGTGTGTATTTGTAATTAGAGTATAAAGATAATAAATGTTTAACGATATTTTAATAAAGTTAAACAAAATTTAGTATAATTTTATAAAATTAAAAATCAGTAGCTTTACAGTATTATGAAAAAGAATGTATTAATAAGTGGAGGATCAGGATTTGTTGGAAATCATTTGACAAATTTGTTAGTAAGCAAAGGCTATACTGTTTCGATTTTGAGTAGATCAGAAAAGCAGAATAAAGAGGATGTATTTTATTATAAATGGGATGTAGCTAAACAATTTATAGAGGAAGAAGCGGTTCTAAAGGCAGATTATATCATTCATCTAGCGGGAGAGAATATTGCTGAAAAGCGGTGGACAGCTAAACGGAAAGCTGCTATAATTGATAGTAGAGAAAAGTCAGCTCAGCTCCTATATATGGTACTCAAAAAACATTATAAAAAACTGGACGCTTTTATCTCTGCTTCAGCTGTGGGATATTACGGTGCTGTAAACGGTCAGGAGATCTGTGCAGAAGATGATGCGCCCGCAAATGATTTCTTGGGTTACGCTTGTCAGAAATGGGAAGATTCAATTGATTTTATCGAAAATTTAAATATTCGCACCGTCAAAATCAGAACTGGTTTAGTAATGGGTAAAAACGATGGCTTTTTAAAAAAACTAGTACCACTGTTTAAATATCGTTTAGGTTCTGCATTAGGATCTGGAAAGCAATACATGCCTTGGATTCATATTGATGATTTGTGCGGCATTTATTTGCAAGCGATTGTGGATAATGAAATGTCAGGACCATATAATGCAGCGGTTAATGATGATACGACAAATAGTATTTTTTCTAAAACATTAGCTGGTATTTTTGGTTATTCTATTTGGCTACCTAATGTGCCCGAATTTATTCTAAAAATGACCTTAGGCGAAATGTCAAAAATTGTATTAACAGGACGAAGAGTTTCATCAGATAAAATCGAAGAAACGGGTTTTGAATTTAAGTTTACAAATTTAGAAAACGCACTGAAAGACTGTGTTAAAGAATAGGTTTACTTTAATACACATACAATTTGAGTATTTACGTTTTTTGAAACTTTACTACGTACGATAAATGGAATTTCAATTTTGTAATCATCAGTGTTTAATGGAAATTCTGAGAAAAGTTCGATTCCGTCATTCACTTTTTTTAGCGTCGCCGTCGTTATAATTTTTTTAGAGCGACCACGAATGGTCATTTTGCCATTTATTTGATAAGGTATAGTTTCTGACGTAACGTTTTTTAAATCAAATTTTTCAATTTTACCTTTAAAAATGGCTTTGGGATAACGGTCGCTTTCCATGTAGTAGGTATTGAAATGTTCTTCCATTAAATTTCTTTTGAATTTAAAATCTTTAATGGTTACCCAACAAGTAATCTCCCCAGTTTTTGTTACTAAAATACAAGTGGTGTTGTCATTGATTGCTTTCACTTCTTCAAATAGAGGAACTGATGCTTCAAAATTTATAATTCCTTCGTACGAAACCATTTTTTCTTGAGCATTAGTTGCAAACGCAATTATAAGTAATACTATTAAGGAATTTTTCTTCATATTTGTCTATGAATTAATTACTTAAAGTTACGAAGAAAAAAAATATTTATAATAGGATTTGCAGCTAATAAGTTGACAAGCACTTTATTTACGACGAAGTGCAAAATAGCACTGCTAGCATTAATTTATAATGCTATGAAACTGGATATCGATTTTTTTTTATTTAATTAGATTTTAAACCTAAAACTCCATACGAATATTGTACTTTTTCAGACTTTCTATTGATTCAGCTGCGCTATAATCAAATTCTTTTTCATGGATATTTTGTTCTTTTTTCAACGCAATTTGTTTAATGCAATTAATAAAACGTCTAACATCATTCTTGTTTGCTAGGATTAATCCAGGAACCGCGCTTTTATTGCCATGTTCATCTTTAGCAACCATTGTAAAATAAGAGGAATTACAATGTTTTAATTTTCCAGTTTGGATATTTTCAGCTTCTACGCGAATACCAATAATCATGGAACTTTTACCCACATAATTTACGCTGGCTTTCATGGTAACTAATTCACCAACCTCAATAGGATTTAAAAAATTTACCGTATCAACAGAAGCGGTAACGCAATAGTTCCCTGAAAATTTAGACGCACAAGCAAACGCAATTTGATCTAATAGAGACAATATGTATCCACCATGAATTTTGCCACTAAAGTTAGAATGGCTAGGTAACATTAATTGTGAAATACTAATATGTGAGGAAGCAACAGTTTTAAAAATTGGAGTCATTTATTTAATTTTAAACGGAGAGTTAACTTTTTTAACAGAGGAAATAAAATAGCGTGTGTCGCCCCACCACGGGAAGGTTTTGTAGCGCTCTTCATATCGTACTTGGACGTATTGACCTTCCATTTCTTTTAAGTCGCTGATTACTTTTTTCTCACTATCTAATACCGAAAACGAGAAAATCTGTGCGCCAGAAATTCCTTGACTAATTTCGCCTTCCCATGTTTTAAAAAGTATTCCTTTATGGCTTACTTTAATCAATTCACCTGAACGGACACCTTCGCTGTAAGAAGCATTGTGTAAAAAGCCAAAGTAAACTGCGACTACTAAGGCACTTATTGTAATTATAATCACTAGAAATTTTTTCATTTCTCGGTTAATTTAAAAGTTGATTTTCGTCTTTTTGTGCTCTATTTATAATGTTTTCAGGAAGTGCTTTTTTAGCTTTAGCTCCCATTTTTTTCAATTTTTCTACGCTTACTATGAGATTACCTTTTCCTTCAACCAGTTTGCTCATCGCGCCAGTATATTCTGTTTTTGTTTCGTCAATTTTTTTGCCAATCCTAATCAAATCTGATACAAAACCTTCAAATTTATCATACAAAGCGCCAGCTTGTCTGGCAATTTCTAAAGCGTTTTCCTGTTGCTTTTGGTTCGTCCACATACTATCAATAGTGCGCAAAGTGGCTAATAAAGTGGCAGGAGTTACAATAACGATATTTTTTTCGAATGCTTTGTTGTACAAATTGCTGTCTTCATTAAGCGCCATCGCAAAAGCTGGCTCAATAGGAATAAATAATAGTACAAAATCAGGACTCTCAATTTGGTACAAATCGTGATAATTTTTGTTGCCTAATTGCTCAACGTGACGTTTTATAGAAAGTACATGCTCTTTGAGGTAGCCCAATTTCAAAGAATCATCCTCTTCATTAATATATTTTTCATAAGCAGTCAATGAAACTTTCGAGTCCACAATCATCTTTTTTCCGTCCGGTAAATTAATGACAACATCTGGAAAAACCCGATTTCCATCTTCGTTAGTAAAAGCTTGTTGCACTTCGTATTCACGTCCTTTTTCTAATCCTGATTTTTCTAAAACACGTTCTAGAACTAGTTCTCCCCAGTTTCCCTGCATTTTGCTATCCCCTTTCAAAGCTTTGGTCAAGTTGATCGTTTCTTTGCTCATTTGAATATTCATTTCGCGCAAGCCCAGAATTTGTTGGCGCAAAGCCGCATGATAGTCAATGCTTTCTTTGTGTGTATCTTCCACTTTTTTCTCGAACAATTGAATTTTATCTTGCAAAGGTGACAAGATATTTTTCATATTTTCTTTGTTCTGTTCAGTGAATTTATTTGATTTTTCTTCTAGAATTTTATTAGCTAGATTTTCGAATTCTTTGGTGAATTTTTCCTGTAGTTTTTCAACTTCCTCTTTTTGTTCTTTATTGCGTTCCCATAGGTTTTCAAAATCTACTTCTTTTTTAGAAAGCTGAATTGCTAAACTGTCTTTCTCTGTTCGTATGGTTTCTTTTTCAACATTACTTAAGTGGAGTTGTTTTTCAAAGTTGGATTTATCACTAGTAGCTTGTTCTTTTAATTGATCGATTTGATAGTTAGCAGCTATCATTTTCTCTTCTAAACTAATTTTTTCCGACTGAAATCGAGCTGAGAATATAAGTTTTCCAATGAATATACCTAAAATAAGTGAGATAACAAAAGCAAGTAGAAACGGGAGTACAGTTGACATGAAAAAAGGTTTTGAAAAGTAAAAGTAAGGAATAATATTAATTTTAAAAGTAAACAATTAAGATACTTATAATTCGTATTTGCTTGTAGTTAAATCGTGATTTATTTTATCTTAAAGAGCCTTCAATAATAAATGGTATCAAAAAAAAATTAATGCGGCATCTTTACGGTTGTCGCTTTTTTTTCATTTATAGTACTTTCGTGTTAGGTGCTATTATAGAAGAAATAGATTACTATCGTAAAAAAAAAAGCCAATAAGGATTCTCATCTCTATTGGCTTTTTCTAGTAAAAAAATAAAATCTATTCGTCTAGTTTTATATTTCCGCGATCTTTATGATTATCGGGATGCGATTTGGGATAGCGATGTGCCGTAATATCTGAGTTCAAATCTTTATTTTCTACTGTCCTCATTTCTTCCTTTTCTGAAGAAACGCCGCGACTTAAACTTTCATTTTCATCCCATGATTTTTCTTTCTCATCGGGTATTGAAGCAATTGTTCCATCGACATTACGAGCCCTTTGTACAATTTTTTCATTTCCATTAGCGTCAGTTTCAACTTCTGCTTTAAGGATTGATGGATTAGGGTTGTAATCTTCGGGAAGATTTTCGCCACTAAATCCTTCGTTCGAGTTTTGCTTATTATTGGTCTTTTTTGATCCTAAATTGTTGCTTTCCATGATGATTAATTTTAATGAATATCATTTTAATTGTCTATAATATTACAATTTTTGAATGGTTTATTGGCGTCATTTAACATGGTTTTATGTTGAAATCGATAAATGTATTACGATACTACTTTAAATTCAGTGAAAACAAAACTATCTTTGCTCGCATTAATAAAACAAATCAATGTCCCATTCTCATTTTATTATTCACAAACCCTACGGTTATTTAAGCCAGTTTATTTATGAACTGAAACGCAAAAAGAAACTCTTGGGAGAATTGTATGACTTTCCAAAAGGGACTATGGCGATAGGGAGACTAGACGAAGATTCGGAAGGACTTTTGCTACTTACAACGGATGGAATG
The DNA here is from genome assembly GCF_020911945.1 of Flavobacterium galactosidilyticum. Taxonomy (NCBI): domain Bacteria; kingdom Pseudomonadati; phylum Bacteroidota; class Flavobacteriia; order Flavobacteriales; family Flavobacteriaceae; genus Flavobacterium; species Flavobacterium galactosidilyticum. Next base: position 3,298,863 of record NZ_CP087135.1, on the reverse strand, counting down.
ATGAGTGAAGTCATTAGAAGCAAAAAGGTTGATAAAGAATATTATGTGCAAGTTGATGGCATCATTAATCAAGTAGCCATTGATAAATTGAAGGATGGTGTTGAAATTGGTTTCAATGGAACTAAATACACTACCAAACGCTGCGAAGCAAGATTGATTGATGAAACTCCTGCTTTTGGAGCCAGAGGAAAAAAAATCAGAGATGAACGTCATGGTCCAACTTCTTGGGCTTCGATTACCGTTAGTGAAGGTAAATTTCGACAAGTTAGGAAAATGACTGCTGCAGTTGGATTTCCTACTTTGCGTTTAGTGCGTGTTCGAATTGGCAATGTACATCTCAATGATTTACAAGCTGGCGAAGTTGTACCCGTTGACAATTTTCTATAGCAATTTCAAAAATCTATTTCAAACTAAATTTCAACTGCTAATAGCCAACTGCTAAAAGCCAATAGCAAAACAACATGTTAAACATCGTTTTAGTAGAACCTGAAATCCCTAATAATACTGGAAATATTGGCCGATTGTGCGTTGGTACTGAAAGTCGGTTGCATCTTATTCACCCTTTTGGATTTGTAATCAATGATAAAAACTTAAAGCGCTCCGGACTCGATTATTGGGTGAACTTGGACGTAACTGAATATCAAAATGTAGCCGAATGGAAAGCTCAAATTCCCGATTTATCTCGCGTTTTTTTAATGAGTTCTCATGCAGATAAATCGTATTTGGAAATTGAATTCGAAGATGGAGACTGGTTGGTTTTTGGTAAAGAAAGTAAAGGTTTGAGTGCTGAAGTTTTATCGCAATTTGAAAATCATTTAACCATTCCGATGTCAAACCTAATTAGAAGTTTTAATATTGCTAATTCGGTTGCTTTTGTTATTGGCGAAGCCAAGCGCCAAATTTCACTAAAAAGATAGTTCCTTAAACAATAAGAAACTTTCCTTTTTCTGGATCAAAAATAATATGTTCATTGTTGAACAAACTGGTAAAACTACCTTTTGAAATTAAATTACAAGGTTCGTCTTGAACCACTGTTTCAGGAGTCATAATAATCATCTCGTCACTCAACTGTATTGCCATATCAATATCGTGGGTAGAAAAAAGAATGCATTTGTCTGTTTCCTGCGTTAGCTTTTTAAGCAATTTAAAAAGAGAAACTTTGTGCAGTAAATCGAGATGAGTTGTGGGTTCATCTAGAATTATTAAAGGTGTATCCTGAGCTAAAGCTCTTGCTATTAATACTTTTTGCAGTTGTCCATCACTGATTTCGAAATGCTTTTTAGTAGCTAAATGACTAATTTGCGTTAGCTCCATAGCTTCATTTACTTTTGCTATATCTGCATCCGTTAATTTTCCTAACCAGTTCGTGTAAGGTTGTCTTCCCAAAGCAATCAATTCAAATACGGTTAGATTGCTTGGTGGTAATTTTTCGGTTAGAACAACACTTAAATTTTGTGCCAAAGTTAAAGCGTCGAGTTCGTGAATGTTAGTTCCGTTCAGTAAAACAATTCCTGAGATAGTTTTTTGAATTCCTGTGATCGTTCGTAAAAGTGTCGATTTTCCAATTCCGTTAGCTCCAATTAAGGCAATTAATTTCCCTTTACGCAAAGACAAATCAATATTTGAAGCGATAATGGTTTTTTCTTTTTTATGAGAATAACCAATGCTGATTTTTGAAGCTTGTAAGATGATTTTGTTTTCCATTAGTTCATCATTTTACGTTTTCTAATTAATAACCAAATTACAATAGGCGCACCAAAAATAGAGGTGACAGCATTGATCGGTAGTGTAATATCACTGCCAGGTAATTGTGAAATACTGTCGCAAATCAGCATTATTAAGGCACCAAAAAGAATGGTACTCCAAAATAAAATAGTGTGATTGCTGGTTTGAAAAACTAGTTTTGCAATGTGTGGAACCGCTAATCCTATAAAAGCAATTGGACCCGCAAAAGCAGTAATACTTCCCGCCAGAATACTGGTAGCAAATATGATAACTAGTCTTGACTTTTTATAATTTAATCCTAAGCTTTTTGCGTAATTTTCACCTAGAAGTAAAGAGTTTAGCGGTTTTACACTAATAAGACTGAGTACTAAACCAATTAAAACACAATTGGACAAAATAAAAATGGAAGTCCAAGATAAATTTCCTAGATTTCCTAAAGACCAAAAAGTGAATTTTTGCAGTTGTTCAGCAGTACTGAAATACGTTAATGTTCCAACAATAGCACTCGTTAAACTGCCAAACATCAATCCTACAATTAAGATCGCCATAGTATCACGCAAGCGATGTGAAACGGCTAAAACTGCCAGCAAAACAGCAAAACTTCCTAGGCTGGAAGCCAAAACAATTCCGTAAGAGGATACTAAAAATGTTGCTACAAATGATGGCATCAGTGCAGCACCTAATAGTACAATAGCAACGCCTAAACTAGCACCTGAACTTAATCCTAAAACATAAGGACCTGCTAAAGGATTTCTAAACAAAGTTTGCATTAATAATCCACTTATGGATAAACCCATTCCTACCAGAATAGCTGCAATAGCTTTTGGTAAACGGTAATTAATGATGATATAGTGCCAAGTTTCTTTGCTTATATTTCCTCCAGTAAGACTCTTGAATACTTCTTTTAAAGGTATGGAAACAGACCCTAAACTGATGTTAATCAAGAATAAGAAAATCACTCCGATGGTTAGGAGTAGAAAAAGAACGATGTTTCGGTTTGTATTGTTCAATTTATTCTAATTTCTGAAAGAAAAAAAGTTTGTGGTTTGGTAGCAATTCTGGATGAAAAATTTTTATAAAATCTTTCAGCACCCAATCCGGTCGAGTAGGTGATAACTCAAAATATAAAATCCCCCCTTTAGCTCCTTTATTTATACTATACGAATATACTTTTTTATTTTTGAATGCAGTAAATTCCTTGTAATGCGGATTACTATCGTTCATTTCTTTCAAGGAGGAAAAATCACCAGGAGAAATCCAATAATCTGCATTTTTCGCTTTATCTAGTACAGTTTCAAATGGCAAACTCAAGCTACCGGTTCCTTTGCTGTCTGCCCATAAATAATTAGATTGCGCATCTTTCATAAATAATGAAGCCCAACTTTCGCCTTGAGGTACATACCATTGATCTTGATACATTGCTCCGCACAGCACTGTGGGTTTCGCAATTGCTTTTTTGGCTAATGCCAAAGTGGTCGTATATTCTTTTTCGATTTCAGAAAAAATAGTATTTGCTTTAGCATCTAATCCATACAAAGCACCAAAAAACTTAATCCATTCTGCTTTTCCAAGAGGAGATTGTTCGGTCCAATCGCCATTATAAATGACCTTTAAACCACTTTTTTGTAAATTATCGATAGTTGGATTATTGTTGTTTAAACTAAAACTAACGATTAAATCAGGCGCCATATCGATAAGAACTTCGGTGTTTAAAGTTTCATTTGTTCCTACTTCTCTAACTTTCCCTGCATCTATTAATTTTCTGGTTTTCTCTGACGAAATATAATCGGTATTTGGGAAACCAACAAGTGTATTTTCAATACCTAACATTTCAAGTGCTGGAATGTGTGTTGTTGAGGTTACTACTATTGATTTTAAAGGAATTGGAATAATGGTAAACCGTTTTAGACTGTCTGGAATAATTCCGTTTTTTTCTTTTAAAACGTAGGTAAAATTTTCTTTGGCTCCAGGCCAAGGTTTGGTGATTTTAACCACAGAAAAGTCTTTGTATTTATAAATTTCGAGACCTTTTGCGTATGAAATTTCGTTCTTTATATTGGATTTAATTTCATGCTGATTTTCTTTTTTGCATTGAACAAAAAGTGATAAAATCAAAAAAAGGAATACTGTGTTTTTAACTACTTTCATAGAGCAAAATTTTTTACAAAAGTATCGTTTTGTTTGAATAAAAATAGTCTTGTATGCTTTTTGGTACTTATTTTTCAGAAATTACAAAGTGATTTTATCTAAAAATAAAGCATGAGAGACCGTTTAAATACTTTTATTTATTTGCCAGAATTATCATTTTGCATTTTGTAATTGGTTTTGCTTGGCTTGTTTATAAATTAACTAAGAAAGAAGACGAGAATAATATTTTTTATTAGTTTGCTTTAAATCAGTTTGTTATATGTGTGATTTGTTTCTGATTTTTAAATTGTTATTAATTCAATGAAGTTTTTGCCTATAATCATATAATTATTCTACCTTTGCGCCCGAATTGAGGTTGTGTTTTGCGCTTTTGCAAAACTCATTAAAAGGGAATTAGGTTTAAAACCTAAGCTGTTCCCGCAACTGTAAGCTATCAAGCTTGTTGTTATCTACAAAACCACTGTCACGCCTTGTGTGATGGGAAGGTAAACAACAAGACGCAAGCCAGGAGACCTGCCTTTTTTCTTAACTAATATCGAACTTTCGGGAAAAAGGTTCAGAAATTATGACAACTAAATATTTTCGATTATTTTCAATTTTTTTATTGAGTCAAATGCTTTTGGCTCAAAGCAAACCTGCAATACCTTTAAACGAAGTTATTGTATCGGACAGTCAGCTCAAAAACTTCTCGAGCTCACAGTCAGTTTTGAAATTGACTGATTCCATTATCAGTAAAAATCAGTCTTCATTGACTTCTCTTTTAAATTATAATACTGTTATTTATTTTAAAGAAAATGGTTTGGGAATGGTTTCTTCACCTTCTTTTCGTGGGACAACGGCACAACAAACGGCAGTAGTTTGGAACGGAATTAATATCAATTCCCAATTATTAGGTCAAACGGATTTTAATACAATTTCTACCAGAGGCTATAATTCGATTGATGTGAAAGCGGGTGGCGGAAGTGTCGTATACGGAAGTGGTGCTATAGGTGGAACGATTCATTTAAATAACGATTTAAAGTTTGCCAATACTTTCAAAAACAATTTAGAAATCTTTTACGGTGATTTTAATACGCTAAGTGCCGTTTATGGGATTACGGCTGCCACAAATAAATGGAGTACCAATGCTAGTTTTACACGAAATAGTTCTAATAATGATTTTAAATTCATAGGAGAAGAAGGTAAAAATACGAATGGGCAGTACTATAATAATAATTTGAGTACCGCTATTGGTTACAAATTAAATGCTACTAATAGTATTAAGTTTTACAGTGAGATTTATGATGGAGAACGCCATTTTTCATTGACGTCACCTTATGCTGTTAAAACAAAATATCAAGATTTTAATACTCGAAATTTATTAGCCTGGACCAGTTCTGTTGGGAGATCAGTTTCTAATTTAAAACTGGCCTACATTACGGAGCATTACAATTATTTTGAAGATATAGAAACAGAAGGTTATACTTCTGGTGGTGTCAAAAGCTTTATTGCAAAATATGATTTTGTCTATGAATTAGCGCCAAAAATAAGTCTCAATACTATATTAGATTACAATAAAAGTAACGGTGTTGGATCAGTTGTAAGTAATGAAAGTAGACAAATAGGAGGAATAAGTGTATTATTGAAACAAAGTCTTACTGAGAAATGGAACTACGAACTTAGCGCTCGCAAAGAGATCTCGGATGTGTATAAAAGCCCAGTTCTTTTTTCGGCAGGATCTACTTTTGACTTCTCCAAGTTCTATCAGTTGAAGTTTAATATTTCTCGAAATTATAGAACACCCACTTTTAATGATTTATATTGGGAAGGTAGCGGAAACCCTGATTTGAAGCCAGAAAACTCCTATCAGGCAGAAGTGGGAAATCAATTTAGATACAAAGATTTTAAATTAACAGCCACGGCCTACGCTTCTAAAATTAGTGATATGATTCGTTGGTTGCCTAACAACAGCGGTAATTGGTCACCTATTAATACAGATAATGTTTCTATATATGGTGCTGAAGTTTTGTTGGGATGGAAGACCAATTTTAACGATCATTCTCTTGATTTTAATGGAACTTATTCATATACCGTTTCTTTGGATGATAAAAATGACAAACAGCTTTTTTATGTTCCTTATCATAAACTAACAGCTTCAACTTCTTATTCATATAAGCGCTTTAATTCATACTATCAATTGATGTTTGTAGGTGAAGTTTTTACAACTTCAGATAATGATCCAAAAAATATTTTAAGTGATTATAACATTTCCAATTTTGGAATGGATTATAATTTCAGCAAAAAAAACGTTTGTAAACTAGGTTTTAAAATAGCTAATCTTTGGAACGAAAAATATGAATCTTTGCCTAGTCGCTTGATGCCAGCAAGGAATTTAACTCTTTATTTAACCCTTAATTATTAAAAAATGAAATTTAAAAATGTTTTTCTTGGAATTTTTGCAAGTGCTTTATTGCTTGCTTCTTGTAGTAATGATGACACAATTGATACTAATGTTCCTTTAGGGAATTACGATAAAGGAGTTCTTGTTTTGAATGAAGGGAATTTTGGTAAACCAAATGCTTCTGTAACTTATATTTCGAATGATTTCAATGTGCTGACTCAGAATATTTTTGGCATTGAAAATAACGATAAAAAATTAGGAGATGTAGCGCAATCATTAAGTTTTTATGATGATAAAGCATTTATTGTTTTGAATGCATCAAATGTTGTAGAAGTAGTGAATAGATACACTTTTAAAAGTTTAGGCACAATAACCGAAAACCTTAAAAACCCTCGCTATAGTGTTGTTTTAAATGGGAAATTGTATGTTACTAATTCAATCTCTAAAGCAGTAACGGTGTATGATGCTAAAACGTTTGCTTATTTGCAGACTATAGCAATTGGTAAAACTTCAGAAAAAATAATTACTGCAAATGGTAAATTATATGTTATGAATGGCGCTTTTGGTGGTGGTAATACAATAACGGTTGTCAATCCACAAAGTAATAATGCAATGAGTGTAATTACTGTTGATAATGGCGTGAATTCTATCGAAGAGAAAAACGGATTTGTTTATGCTTTATGTGGAAATTCTGATAGAAGCAAATTATTCAAAATCAATACTACCACTGATACAGCAACTTCAATTGAATCTAGTACGTTAAAGAAAGCTTTGAATATGGATATTGATGGAGATAAAATTTATTATACTAAAGGAACAGGTGTGTATGCAATGGCTTTGAATGCAACGACTTTTAGCGAAACGCCATTGTTCTCTGTTAGTGATAACAGTTGGTCTACTTTTTATGGTTTTAATGTTATTGACGGAAAAATCTATTCAGCTGATGCAAATGGGTTTACAGCGGCAGGTATTGTCAAAATATTTTCAGCAACTGGTACTGAATTGAAAACGGTATCTGTAGGTATGGGACCCAATAGTTTCTACTCTAATAACTAATAACAGTTAAATTATAGGAGATCTCTATATGAGACTTTAAAAAGCAAAGCCCCATTTTCAATTGAAAATGGGGCTTTTTAGTACGGCATTCACTTTAAAAAAAAAGTTAGCCACAAATTACACCAAGTTTTTATCAAATTTGAAATTGAATTGCACGAATTTTATCTGTTTTAAGAATTTGTGCAATTAAAAACCAGCTGTGATTCGTGTTTATTAGTGTAATTCGTGGCGAAAATTTTTAATTGCGAATGCCGACTTTTTTAGTTTTAGAATCTAAAATTTTTGGACTTGAAATAATGTACTTTTAATTTTATTGCTGTTCCAATGCTTTCAAAAGACCTTCAGGTGCTTTGTCGATGTACATTTCATTTTTAAATCTACTCATTGATTTAGAATCTTTGAAAAATTGGAATTCTTTTCCAGGAGTTTGTTTCGTCATTCTAGCCGTTCCAGTTATTTTCTCTATTGCAGTTCTTAATAATGGTTCTGCCGTATCGCCAAGAACGCCCAAAGTACTTAAAGTTTCTTTTGCTAAAAAAGTAGGTTGTAGCCCATTGAAATAATCACCAAAACCTACGGAATTAACAATTTTCAAAACAATAGGTTGCATTGCATATTTATGGTTTGGATTTCTCTTTTCATCCGTAAAATCAGGAGAATCATATACTGTTACTGAACCTACATTTTTACCCACTGTTACATCGCCAATTTGTACTACGCTGATATGTGGTTTCAAACCATTAATGACTAGTTCGCTTGCTGATGCCGTTCCGTTAGCAGTCAAAATGTAAACTTTAGTCATGCTTAGACTGTTGATAGGTGTAGTACTAATCTTATCCGTAAAATAGTTGTTTAAACTATTTGGGGCTTCCTTTTCGAAAAAAGCTTGAATTTTTGGGTTCCATTGCTGTTTTGCAAATACTTTCCCAGTAAATTGACCTGTAATCATACTTGCTAATCGAGTTGCAGACAATATAGAACCTCCACTATTGTATCTCAAATCTAACACTAAATCTGTAATTTCTGCTGATTTTAATTCACCAAAAGCATCATTTAATTTAGTGTCAAAATCTGCATAAAAAGCGTTATACATCAAATAGCCAATTTTGTGAGATCCAGGAGTAATAAGTACTTTGTTCACTAAAATTGGATTTTCAGTTAGGACCGTCTTTGTCAACGAAACTGATTTGCCATTTCCTACAATAGTAGTTCCATTATAATCAGCAAGATTTAATGTGTAATTTTCATCTGCACCAAAGAGTAGTGAGTTATAATTATTTAACGTTATTTTCGTCCCATTTACAGCAGTAAAGAAATCGCCGCGTTTAATATTCTTAGTTGCGGCATCTGAATTTGCAATTATGTATTTCACATAACCAAATATTTCAGTAGTGCTTCCAGGCATATAACTTAAGCCAAATTCAACTCCGTTATTTTTACTAGTTCCTTGCAGTTGTCCTTCTAATTCTAAATAATTATCAACAATCCAACTGAATCTATCAATGGATTCATTAACTCTTAAAGCATCAAAAAGAGTTTCAGGCTTTGAATAACCGCTAAGAAAAGAGTTTAAGGCATTTTGATTTGCAAAACGATCATCACCTAAGTTTGGAACATCTGGCTGCCATAAGTAGTACTGATTTAGCCCTTTCCATATAAAGTCTTGAACTTCTAAATTGGCTGAAGGGGCTACATCATCGTTATCTTGACAACTTTGAAAAATGAAAACTGCGATAAATAATAAAAGTGTAAATTGAACTGTTTTTTTCATGTGTAAGTTTTCTATATCTTATAGTAACGTAAAAATAAGAACTTTAGTTTTATTTTCCTCTTCTTTGTAACGAAAATAAAATACAATCGTCTTGATTATAGGATCGCTTTTAATAAATATGCTTTATGGATCAAAATGAGTTTATGTTGCTAACTGCGCCAAGTAAGGATAAAATATTCCGGTTGGCCAAGCGACTGCTTGTAAGCATTGAAGAAGCACAAGATGCTACACAAGAAGTTTTGGTGAAATTATGGAACAAAAAGGGTGATTTACAGGATTATAATAATGTTGAAGCATTAGCGATGACAATGACTAAAAATTATTGCTTAGACCAATTGAAATCTAAAAGAGCTTCAAATGTGAAAATTAGTGACAAGGAGTTTCTGCGTTCTGAAGCTCCATTAGATAAAAACGTAGAGGATAATGATAGTTTGGCGTGGGTTGAAAAAAGCATTAATAAACTCCCAGAACAACAACGGATAATTATTCAGCTTAGAGATATTGAGCAATATGAGTTTGACGAAATAGCAGAAATACTAGACATAAGCGAGGGTACTATAAGGGTATCTCTTTCAAGAGCACGAAAAACGATACGGGAAGAAATGATGAAAATACACAGTTATGGAGTTAAATAAAATAGAAGAAATACTGGAGAAGTATTTTGCAGGTGAAACTACAGTCAATGAAGAGAAACATTTACAACAGTATTTTTCTTCAAGTAATGTTGCTCCGCATTTAGCGCAACACATTTCATTATTTACCTATTTTGCTACATCAAAAAATGTGCAGTTTGTAGAGGATGATTTAACTATTAGGACTTTAAAGCTTCAAAAAAGAAATAAAAAATCAAATTTTTTATGGCTCTCAGTTGCGGCGTCAGTAATGATTTTGATGGGAATAGGATTTTATCTTTTTTATGCTTCAAAAGCATTCAGTACTAAAGAGGGGTTAGGAACGTATGATGATCCTGAAGTAGCTTTTGAAGAAACGCAAAGAGCACTGAATCTTCTCTCTAATAATGTAAATGTTGGCATAGAAAGTGTGCAGTATGTCGAGGAATATGAAATGGCGAAAAATAGAATATTCAGCAGTTTTGAAACCAATACTACAAGAATGTAATTGCAATCTCAATGCAGTTAAAAGTCAAGTACATACCCTAAATATAATTTTAATATAATACTAAATAAATCTATAAAATGAAATCAATCAATCTAAATTCATGTTCTTGCTTAAAAGCAAAAGCAAAAAAAGAGCAAGCAAATGTCAGTTTGGCTAAAAAGTTATTAGTGACTCTAGTTTTTGTATTAGCGTCGAGTACAATTTTTGCACAAACGGCTTTTGACAAATTCGATGGTCAAGATGGTGTAACTTCAATTATTGTCAATAAAAAAATGTTTGACCTAATGAGTAAAGTGAAAGTCGATGCCTCAGATCGAGAAACGCAGCAGTACCTGAGCTTGATTAAAAAACTGGATAATCTAAAAGTTTTTACAACTAAAAGTACTAGGGTAGAAGGGGAGATGAAAGCAGTTGCTGATAAATATATAAAGACAGCAGGTTTAGAAGAGCTGATGCGCGTAAATGAAAACGGTAGAAATGTGAAAATTCTAGTAAAGTCGGGAGCAACAGATTCTCAAATTAGAGAGCTTTTGATGTTTATCGAAGGAGCGAAAAATGATGATACTGTTCTAATGTCATTGACCGGTAATTTTGATTTGAATGAGATTTCGATTCTTACAGATAAAATGAGAATTCCTGGCGGTGATGACTTGAAGAAAGCAACCAAAGGTAAAAAATAGTATGAAAGCGATCCATGGAATTGCCATAATAATGATTTTGTTTTTATCCAGTTGCAACTCAGAGCCAACTTTGCAAAAGTATTTTGTAGAAAATACCGAAAACAAAAATTTTATTGCGCTTGACGTTTCACCCGAGATTTTGAACCTTGATAAAACAAAATTATCTGTTGCTCAAATGGATGCTTTGAACTCATTTGATAAAATGAATGTGTTGGCTTTCAAGTTGACTGATAAGAATAAAGCAGAATTTGAAGCCGAGTGTGCTAAAATTGATTTGATTTTAAAGGATAAAAAGTACCAACAGTTAATGAAGTTTGGCTCAGGGAAAGAGGTGGCTTCAATAAGCTTTATGGGCTCAGACGACCATATTGAGGAATTTGTTTTGTATGCCAATAAAAAAGAAAATGGTTTTGCTGTAGTTCGTATTTTAGGGAAGGATATGAATCCAACAAACATTATGACAATGATTAGTGTTTTACAACAGTCAAATGTTGATTTAGAACAACTGAAACCTTTGCAGCAATTAATGAAATAAACCATTTTATGTAATCAAAAAGCGTCTTGATGTTGAGTCAAGGCGCTTTTTTTATGGGATTAATTATGCCAATAGTAAATTTTAAGCCTTTTATAATAGATAATTTCTACAGTTGATTTTGGGAGTAATACATCAATTAATCTTTATCAAGTTGTTTAGAGAAAGAGTAATAATGGAATTTATTTCAAAATTATTTAAATGTCTATAAAAAAAATGATTTTGCTGTGGTTTAAAATTATTTTTTTTTAAAATCACTAAATGTTGGTATTGTCAACGAGGGTAAATTCGAGTTACTTTGCTTTAATAGAAAATTATTTTTTTATAATTTTTTTTCTAAATTAAAAGTATATTTAAAATGAGGATTACTGAAAAATACAAAGAAGCGAGTAGGGAGTTGATTAGGGAAAATGTAGAAAGGATAGTTTCTTTTTATATTTAGGGACTTTCTTTCTTATGATTGGGACTTTTTCTGCTGTAATTTTGGTACTACTATTTTTTAAATGATATCATACGTTTAAGAAAACTATACTTATAAACTCATTTATTTAAATAGGACTCTAGCCAGTTGTTATCAAGAAATAATTCAGGGAAAGTAGTTAATATTGGCTTCCCGACAGGTATTCGCTTTGATCCGTACAAATGCTTCAGCAGAATCTTTTAATGCTAAAATTAAAGGATTCAGAAGTCAGTTTAGAGGAGTTCGGAAAATCGACTTTTTCTTGTTCAGATTATCTAATCTTTTTGGATAATCCCCAACTTTTGCGCTTGACCACTTAGAATACAGAAATAATACAAATTTTAAACTAAAAAATCCTAATCACTTAGTATAAGTAGTTAGGATTTTATTTTTAACTTAAAAGTGACCACGGCGGGATTTGAACCCGCACGCCCTTGCGAGCACCAGCCCCTCAAGCTGGCAAGTCTACCGTTTCTCCACGTGGCCTAAAAGTAAAAAAGGTTGTTCGCCTATGCGAACAACCTTTTGTGACCCGACTGGGGCTCGAACCCAGGACCCCATCATTAAAAGTGATGTGCTCTACCAACTGAGCTATCGAGTCAATGCTTTCAAGAAAATTATGTGTTGATCACTTAAATTGTGACCCGACTGGGGCTCGAACCCAGGACCCCATCATTAAAAGTGATGTGCTCTACCAACTGAGCTATCGAGTCATATATTCTTTGCTTGAATGCGGGTGCAAATATAAGGACTTTATTTGAAGTTTTCCAAGGAATTTTGTCATAAATTTGACTTTTTTTTACATTAATTTTTAACGCCTTAGTTTATAGGCTTTTATTCTATGAGGAAAATTATATTATTAGGTTATATGGGTTGTGGAAAGTCGACCATTGCTGTAAAATTAGCAAAAACTTTAAAAATACCCTTTGTGGATTTAGATGAAAAGATTGAAGAAAAAGAAAATTTGTCCATAAATACGATTTTTGAAACGCGTGGAGAAATTTCCTTTAGAAAACGAGAACATGAAGTTTTTGTTGAATTATTAAATTCACCAGACCAATTGATAATAGGTTTAGGAGGAGGGACTCCGTGTTATGCTAATAATCATGAATTGTTAAAAGGCGATAACGTATGTTCTATATACTTAAAAGCGTCAATTGACACTTTGTTTGAAAGGTTGTCTGTAAATAAAAGTAAGAGGCCTCTAATTGCTCAAAAAAATGATGCCGAAATGAAGGAGTTTATTGCTACACACCTTTTCGAAAGGAGTTTTTACTACAATCAAGCACAACATAAAGTGACGGTAGATAATAAAACAGTAGATGCTGTCGTGCTTGATATAATGAGTGTATTAGCTTAAATGAGCGTAGCTGCTGCCATCTTCATCAAAAACAACTTGTACGTGCTCTAATAATGATGTAGAAAGAGATATTCCTTTAAAGTCTGCTTTTACAGGATATTTCTTGTGGTTTCGATCCACGAGAACGGCGGTTTTAAATTTTTTCAAAGGAACATCGATAAAATGTCTTACCGCATATATTAAAGTTGTACCTGAATTTAGTACATCATCAACTAGAATTAAGCCCTTATTTGCGTATTCCTCTTTCGATAAGGAAGTTTCGATAGGTAATTGAGGGTTTTGTTTGTTGATTTGGACTTTGCAAAGCGACACTTTAAGAGGTGAAATAACTTGTAGTGCATCGGTTATTTTTTTTGCAAATGTGTAGCCATTGCTTGCAATTCCCGCGATTACAATTTCTTCCTCGTCAACAAAAGTTTCGTAAATTTGGTAGGCAATTCTTCTTATTTTATGTTCTATTTCTTGATTGGTTAGGATGATATTCTTGCTCATTATTTTTGTTTAAAGTTAAGGATTGGGTTTTAATGGTTAAAAGTGAAGTGACAATTCTTATCCTTTTAATTATTCATCTTCGTCTGTTATGATTTCATTTCCAAATTCATCTATGTCTCTTCTGTCTTTTTTTGTCGGTCGTCCCGTACCCGTTTTTCGATAATGTTCTTTCGATAATTTCAAAAGTTCTAAGTGTTGATAGACTTCAGCTGGAGTATCATTTCTTCTATATATGTCTACCAGTTTTGCGCTAACACGATTTTCCGGAATGTCTAAAACCGTAATGATTTGGGTGATTTGATCTTTTCTAAAAGTGATTTTATCGGTAGGAAAAACCTCTTTTGAAGGTTTGGCAACGAGGCTATTTACTGTTACGTGATTCTTTTTACAGGCTTCGGTAACCATGTTTCTGGTTTTGTAATACCGCACACACCATAAATATTTGTCTATTCTCATAAATTTTCTAAAATCGGAGTTAAATAGTTTACAAAAATCAATCAATATTGTATCTTGCGCACTTAAAAAAATTAGCTATAATGAACAAATTTAAGTATTATTTTATTCTATTAATTACAACCGTCTCTTTATTTTCATGTTCTAAGGATAATGGGTCAGCAGAAATAACTCCGCCCCGAGATTATGCAACGCAATATGCAACTGATTTAAATGACATTGAAGAATATTTAAAAAATTATTATATTGAAGATGTTTCACCTGATGTAGATACTAAGATAACTAAAATTCCTGCAGGAGGAACGCAGCCTTCTATTTGGTCTTATAAAGACAATACGTCATTTCCTAAACTACTAAGTCGTGACGTTAAGCTTCATGATATTACCTATAAATTGTATTATTTAGTATTAAGAGAAGGAGTTGGGGAATCACCAACGAACACTGACGATGTGTTGGCTGCATATAAAGGCGAATATTTATCACGAACTAAAGTTGCTGAAGTAGAAAACTTAGGAGCTACTTTTTTTGAGCGATCTGATAATCCACAAACATTTTTTAGTTTGCCTTCAACGATAGTTGGTTGGGGCGAAAGTTTCCCAGAATTTAAAACGGGTACCTATTCATCAAATGCTGATGGTACAGTTTCTTATAATAATTATGGATCTGGAGTTTTGTTCATTCCTTCAGGGCTTGGATACTATAATTCAGGAAGCGCTAGTATTCCAGCTTATGCGCCTTTAGTTTTTAGTGTAAAATTATATGAGATTAGGAGAGTAGACTCTGATGGTGACGGTATTCCTAACTACTTAGAAGATTTAGATGGTGATGGTTATATGCGAATTATGCCAACTGGTGTCATTAACCCAGATGATACAGATGGAGATGGTATTCCTAATTTTTTAGATACTGATGATGATGGAGATGGTGTAAGTACCAAGAAAGAAATTACAGATGCCACAGGAAACATAATTCCTTTTGCCTCTATTCCTTCTTGTGATGGGAACACAACTGATCCAGCCAGAGTTAAAAAGCATTTGGATAAAAGCTGCCAATAATCACAACATCTTCTGAATAAAAAAATCCCGTCTTGATGATCAAGACGGGATTTTTTATGGATAAAAAGAAATTATTTTCTTTTCATTACTCTCTCTACAGCTTCAACAATTGCTTGATTGTTTAATTTGTATTTTTCCATTAATTGTTCTGGTGTTCCTGATTCTCCAAAACTATCATTAACCGCTACAAACTCTTGTGGAGCTGGCTCGTTTAATGCTAATACTCTAGAGATGCTTTCGCCAAGACCACCAAGAATATTGTGTTCTTCAGCAGTAACGATACATTTAGTTTTAGCCAAAGATTTCATAATCGCCTCTTCGTCAAGAGGTTTGATTGTATGGATATTGATTACTTCAGCCGAAATCCCTTTTGCTTCTAATGCTTCTGCAGCGATCAAAGCTTCCCAAACAAGATGTCCAGTAGCAACAATAGTTACATCAGACCCCTCATTTAAAAGGATTGCTTTACCAATTACGAAAGGTTCGTCAGCTGGCATGAAGTTAGGAACAACCGGACGACCAAAACGCAAGTAAGCTGGGCCATGGTGATCTGCAAGTGCAAGTGTAGCGGCTTTAGTTTGGTTGTAATCACAAGTATTGATTACAGTCATTCCTGGCAACATTTTCATTAATCCTATATCTTCAAGAATTTGGTGTGTTGCGCCATCTTCTCCTAATGTTAATCCTGCGTGTGATGCACAAATCTTTACATTTTTCTCAGAATAAGCTACTGATTGACGAATTTGGTCATACACTCTTCCTGTTGAGAAATTAGCAAAAGTTCCTGTAAAAGGAATTTTTCCACCAATAGTTAAACCTGCTGCAATTCCAATCATGTTTGCTTCAGCAATTCCGATTTGGAAAAAACGCTCTGGATGATTTTTCTTGAAATCATCAAATTTTAATGATCCAATTAAATCGGCACAAAGTGCTACAACATTTTCATTTTTTTGACCTAGTTCAGTCATTCCCGCTCCAAAACCTGAACGGGTATCTTTACTTCCTGTATTTGTATATTTTTTCATTTTTTCCTCCCCCAGCCCCTCCGAAGGAGGGGAGTTCCTATTGGGGTGTATAGGGATTTTATGTTATTATTTTGCTAATTGTAGCTGTTCCTCCCCTTTGGGCAGGCTAGGTAGGGACTAATAATCTGAGTTTCCTCCAACATTATAATTTTGTCCTAAAGCATTTTCAAGTTGAGCATCATTAGGCGCTTTACCGTGCCACGCATGAGTGTTCATCATAAAATCTACTCCATTACCCATTTCAGTGTGCAATAATACGCAAACTGGTTTTCCTTTTCCAGTTCTTGATTTAGCATCATTCATACCAGCAATAATAGCTTCGATGTCATTTCCTTTTTCAATTTCTAGAACGTCCCAATCAAAAGCTTCAAACTTGGCTCTGATGCTTCCCATAGCTAAAACTTCGTCAGTTGAACCGTCAATTTGTTTTCCGTTCAAATCGATAGTAGCAATAAGATTATCTACTTTTTTAGCAGATGCATACATGATTGCTTCCCAGTTTTGACCTTCTTGTAATTCACCATCACCATGAAGGGTGTATATAATGTGGTTGTCACCGTTTAGTTTTTTAGCTTGTGCAGCTCCAATCCCTACAGATAACCCTTGTCCAAGTGAACCCGATGCAATTCGTACTCCAGGTAAACTGTCATGAGTCGTAGGGTGTCCTTGTAATCTTGAATTAATCAAACGGAAAGTGGCCAGCTCAGAAACTGGGAAATAGCCGCTTCTTGCTAAAACGCTGTAAAATACAGGTGAAATGTGTCCGTTTGAAAGAAAGAAAAGGTCTTCTCCAACGCCGTCCATTTCAAAACCTTCTTTGCGTTCCATTATATTTTGGTATAAGACTACAAGAAATTCAGTACAACCTAAAGAACCACCTGGGTGACCTGAGTTGACTGCGTGTACCATTCGAAGAATATCTCTTCTGATTTGGATAGTTAAATCGTTTAATTGTTGTGTGTTAGGCTTCATTTTATGTGTAAAAGTTAAACTGTGGCAAATGTAAATTTTATTTAGGGTTATGACAATAGTTTTAATGAATATTTAAAATAGATATAAACCTATTGTTTATGCTGTAAAAGATTCTTATTTTTCTGAAACTCGGGCATAAAAAAAGTCCGCACGAAGCAGACTTTAATTTTAAGAAGTTGATTTTATGAATTTATTTTATTTTTTAAATTACTCCATCCGCCACCGTTATATACGTTAGTATAACCGTTTGATTTCAAGATGCTTTTAGCCGAAGCACTTCGCATTCCAGAAGCGCAACAAGTAATGATTGTTTTGTTTTTATCTTTTAGCTTACTCAAATTGCTACTTAATGTGTCAACTGATATATTTACTGAGCCATTAATGTGTCCGCCTGAATATTCTGCTTTACTTCGTACGTCAAGGATAATTGCGCCTTGTTTTACTAAATCAGCATAGTTAACACTAGGTCCAAAACCGAATAGTTTTTTGATTGAATCGAACATAATTATTTAACTTGTTTGTGATTGATGAAAATTTACGTCTAGCCAAGAACCACCATTGTAGCAATCAATTCCTTTTTGAGATAAGTAATGTTGTGCTTGTCCGCTGCGGTTTCCTGATGCGCAACAAAGTATTAAAGGAGCTTTTAGATTTTCTAATTCTTCCATTCTTTCTTGTATTTCTCCAAGTGGGATGTTTATAGAATCTACCACATGTCCACCCATAAACTCTTCTCTTGTGCGAACATCAACTATTGTGCACGCTCTTTCTTTTATTAAATTTTCTATTTTCATTATTTCTGTCTTTTATAAGTTTGTTTTGACGGAATCACCTTTCTAAAACAGAGTGATTCTATTTTTAATAGTACAAAAGTAATACATCGCCTCGGTATGCTGAGTAACTTTTGTTACATAGCAGGGATTTTTAAATTTCTTTGATTCGAATATAAAATATAAAAAAGGATGGTAAAATAGAGTGGATGGGCTCGCTTGATAACCGCAGATCCTGTGAATTGAAAAGATGCTTTGTCTATTTATTTTTTAAATAAAAAAAATCGCCTCTTTTTTTAATTTACATAGGTGATAAAATCCATAATGCTGTAAAAACTGCCAATAGCCGTTTTGTAGATGCTTTCAAGCCTTTTCAACTTGAGGGGAAGCCAGTACGCTTGAATAAAAAAATACGTCCTGATTGTACTTCAGTTTCTATCCTAGGAGTGACCGCTTTGACCAGATTATAGCGTTTATAAACTGTACGATAGGTAAAAAGGGTAAATTTACTGGGTAAACAGTAAATTTACCCTTTTTGGAATGTGTTCGGTATAAAATAGTTGGATTACACTTTTCTTTTCAAAACAGCATCAAAAGCGTATTTACCGCTTCCTAATAAAAAGAGGACTCTAAATCCTTTAAATATTCCTCAGCTAACTTTACGATAATTCCATAGTTCCTGCCAGTGACTGGTTCCGTTCAACACAGCTTTCATCGTTCGTGCTGCGCACGCAACGAAAGCTTAGCTGTTGGGCGCATATTTTATTCCTTTTCCAATGATTTATTTTTCTTTTCTCTAATGAGATATACACTAATCAAAATCAATAATCCACCGATTGCATACCAAACTGTAAATTTCTCTTTGTCCAAAATGCCCCAAATTACCGCAACGACTGGTAATAAAAGTGAAATGGTACTAACAAAAACTGCAGAGGTATCTTGAACAAGTTTGAAAAACAAAAACATTACCAAAGTAGTACTAATGACGGTTAGAAAGACTAAATAGCCTAGAGCCGTTAAAGTTTCGTTTTGGCTGTAATCAATGTCTGTAAAAAAACCTGAAAAACCTAAAATTAAAAGAGACGGCACCATCCAAATAGTATAAATACCTGTTGATATATCTGTCGATTTTATGTGATGTAATTTTTTTTCAATGATGAGTGCTGCAACTGCATAAAGTGCCGAACCTAATACCAATAAAATCGTATAATAAAGATGATTTTCGCCATTTCCTGAATTGGAAGAGTAAACTAAAATGATTGCGCCTATAAATCCAATTATCGCTCCAGCGTATTGAATAAGTTTATTTCTGATTCCAAAAAGAATTGCTCCTAAAATGAGGGTGAACATTGGGTCTAATGCATTTATAATGCCTGCCAATGAGCTACTTACGCCTTGTTGTGCAATGGGAAAAATAAAGACCACTAAAAAGTTGCCAAATAATCCTGACAGAGCAATCCAAAAAATATCCTTTTTTGACATTTTTTTCAAGGCTGGGAAACCAATAAATGACAAAAGCAAGCCTGACAATCCTGCCCTAAAAGCTCCGATTTGATATGGGTTAAATACGGGTAGTAATTTTTTTATGAGTATAAAAGAAGAACCCCAGATTATAGCAATGAAGATGAGTAGAAAATATTTATTTTGAATGAATTGCCTCATAAAGTGTCTCCGTTTTTTTTAATTCGACAAATATAATCTTTCGATTTTTATATAATCACTCAATTAAGTTTTTTTATTAACTTTCATTGGTTTTTTAAATTGCGCAACAGCTAAGCTTTCATTGTTCGTACTGCGCACGCAACGAAAGCTCAGCTGTTATGCCCTTTGCTTTTCTTTATTTCCACCATATTACAAACGTATCTAATGTCGCTGTGTCCGGGATTTTTGAAATGTCAATTTGCTTCTTGCTTTCGTCCCACCAATTGTCTAATAGCTGTTTTTTATTAATGCTAAACCTAGCATTTAGTTCTCCAACAGTCAAAACTATGTGTTCTAAGTCAGGAGCAATGTCTGTGATTTTATGATTGTTTTTTAGGTCTGCATATGTTGAACCAAGTCCAATGTTTTTATTGGTTTTAAACCTATTGTCCAAAATTAATATTCGATTAATTTTGCTCTGAATCTCATCTTGTACAGTTGGTGTCAGTGTAAGCAAATGAATCTTATTTGTGTCAAAATATTGATAGTCGTCATAAGAATTTTCATAGTCATCTTTGTCAACCACTTTTTTAATATGGACTTTGGGGACGATGTCCAGCACTTCTTTGACAGTCATTCCTTTTTTAAATACACCAACATTATTCTCAGTCACTAAAAAGTCAACTTTGTCTGCTTGCTTATTCACACAAGAAATTGTCAGTAATGCTAAAAAAAGTAAAGTCCGTGTTTTCATTGTATTGTTGTTATTGCTTGTAGTCATAGCATTAGTCATCATGTTTCGTGGCTTGGCGTCAGTTGGGGATTTGGTTAGCCAAATGTATAAATTAAAGACCGAAATTACAAGTACAAAACCATCTTCCCATTAAGCCAATTGCCCAAATTTGTTGTAGCGTGTGTTGGCGGATAGTGGCTTTATTTATCCCTATTTTTCATATTGTTCAATTGTCTTTAACAATTCGGCTGAATAATTAAAAATATCGTCCAAACTTTCTATTTCATTTTTAGTTTCTTTTTTGTTTTCGTCAATTGTTCCAATAAATTTCTTTCCGCCGTTCAGATATAATCTACAAACTGCTTTTCGGTTATTGTCGTCAAGAAAAATCGCAAAATAAGATTGTGCATCTCGATAAGTTACTCTTGTTGCTGGAATTTTTTGTCGCAAAATAGTTTTCACGATTAAAAAACCTTCAAGTTCTTCTTCTGTTGTGTTTATTTTGCTAATATCTTCAAGATTTTGTTCGGCTGAAATTTCGGCTGAAATTTCAGATTTGTTTTTTTCATCTTCTTTTGATAATGCAGTTTTTAATCTTTCTGTAATTAAATCGCTGATATAATGTTGAACAGATTTTTTTGTCAATTCTGTGAATTGTTCCAAAACTTTTGCCGTTACAACACTTGGATAAACTTGTTTTGCAAAATATTTTACAAATTCTGGAGTTGGGTCGGTTAATTCTTTATTTAGTAAATGTTTGAGTTCATTCATATACTTCATTTCGCTTGCAGTATTTACGATGCTTTCAGCATCGAAATTCGCTTTGTGAAATTTTTTCAATTCCTCAATTTGGTTATCTTTAATTTCGGTTATGTTAAACTCCAAGAATGGTTTTTCATCCATTTTGTTTGGTGCAACCAAATCAGAATAAAAGCGATACACAATTCCGTTTGTCAACAAACCGAATTTTGCTTTTGATACGTGAAAATATCTCAATAATTGACCATCGTGAACGTTTAGATTTTGTCGCCAATCCTTACATTCTACTAAAATTGTTGGATGTCCATCTTTGAAAATTGCGTAATCAATTTTTTCTCCTTTTTTAATTCCAATATCTGCGACAAATTCCGGAACAACTTCAATGGATTAAAAACATCATAACCTAAACATTGCAAAAAAGGCATAATAAATGCGTTTTTTGTTGCTTCTTCAGTTTGAATATTTTCTTTGTGTTTTGTTCTGTCAGCAATTAGTTTAAGTTGGTCTTTCAAATCCATTTTTATGTGTTTTTTTATATTATAATTTTTTCTTGTTTCGTCTCGTTTCAAGTGCCATTTCCGCCAACTTGCATAATAGGACGAAACAAACCTTCGTATTATACCCCCAAGTAGGGGTAGATTGACTAAGGTTTGTTTCGCTTTATCGATTCTCAAATATATTAAATTTTTCTTACAAATCGTCATAAGGGCTTTTTATTTGCTAGATACTTTTTGTACTCACGTGAGTATATATTTCGGTGGTTTTACTACTATTATGACCTAATAATTCTTGAATGTAGCGTAGATCAGTGCCGCTTTCTAATAAATGAGTAGCGTAACTGTGCCTAAGCCAGTGCAAAGTGGCTGGTTTTGTAATTTCCGATTTTTGTAACGCTTGTTTCAAAATTAGTTGCAAACTTCGAGCATCATATTGTAATCCGATAGTTTGTCCTTCAAATAAATAAGTTTTAGGTTTATATACTTTGTAGTAATCCCGCAGCATTTCTAATATCTTAGAACTCAATGGAACAATTCTATCTTTTTTTCCTTTAGAGTTTTTAAGCAATACAATATTTCTTAAAGAATCTATATGGGCGGGCTGAAGAGCCAATAATTCGCTACAGCGCAACCCACAACTATAAATCAGTGAAAGCATCATCTTATGTTTTATATTATTATGAGCATTCAATATCAATTTTATTTCTTCTTTGCTTAATACATTTGGCAATAGTTTGGCTCGTTTTGGTCGGTGTATTTTATCAACTTCAATTTTTGTTTCTCTTACTGTCCTAAAAAACAGCTTTATGGCATTAACTGTTTGGTTCTGATACGAAGCTGAAAGCTTCTTCTTTAATATATAGTCGTTATTAAAAATAATTACATCCTCATTATTGATTTCGGCAACTGGTTTTTCTCGGTAGAAAACCAAGAATGATTTTAAGGCTTCGCTATAGGTGTCAATGGTGCTTTGGCGATAGCGTTTGGAACGCATCCATTGTTTGAATTTTTCGATTTGCTCTATCGCTTCCATCGAAGGGAGCGAATTTGCTAGGGATTCTATGTTAAAACGTTCTCTGTTTTCGATAGTGTCCGGGATATGCCAAACGGTTTTTTGCTGACTCCATCTAGCGCCTTCTATTTGTTTTATGCGGGCAATCAGGTCTTGATTTTTTTGAAAATAGACGGCAATTCTATTTTCGCTATTTTGTTTTATAAGTTTTGCTGCCCAAGGCATATCGTGTTGATTTTGTGATTGAAAGATGCTGTTTTTTTATAAATATTGTGTTATTATCGCAATGGCTCTTGATGTATAGCTGCTTTTTTGCGTGAGGGATAGAAGTGGAAATCCTTTTATGAAGCGCAGCGGAATAAAAGATTACTTCACAATATTTTCATTTTAAGCTGAGTTCAGTGAACTTGTTTGCAGTGAATAGCCCGACCTTTTTAGGGCACGCCCCAATTGATTTGCTAAATCTTAATTAATTTTTTAAATTATCTAATTATCTAGTTTTCAAATTAACCTATCTTTGCCCGCCGAACAATCGGAAGAAATACGCCAATATGAAGTTTGATTTATTAAAGAAAGACCCGCTGTCGAAAGCCAGAGCGGGAAGCATTACTACTGATCACGGTGTGATTGAAACACCAATTTTTATGCCTGTGGGTACTGTAGCCTCTGTAAAAGGGGTGCATCAACGGGAATTGAAAGAAGATATAAACCCTGATATTATCCTGGGAAATACGTACCACTTATACTTGCGTCCACAAACTGAAATCCTTGAAAAAGCGGGTGGGTTGCATAAATTCATGAACTGGGACCGCAATATTTTGACGGATTCTGGTGGATATCAAGTATATTCACTTTCGGCCAACCGAAAAATTAAGGAAGAAGGAGTAAAGTTTAAATCGCATATTGACGGTTCGTACCACTTTTTTACACCTGAGAATGTGATGGAAATACAACGTACCATTGGTGCTGATATTATCATGGCTTTTGATGAGTGTACGCCTTATCCTTGTGATTATCGTTATGCGCAACGTTCCATGCACATGACGCATCGTTGGTTAGATCGTTGTGTAAGCCATTTGGATAAAGTTCCAGTGAAATACGGTTATGATCAAGCTTTTTTTCCAATTGTTCAAGGAAGCACATACAAAGATTTACGTCGTCAATCAGCTGAATATATTGCTAATACCAATCAGGTAGGAAATGCTATTGGTGGACTTTCAGTAGGGGAACCTGCAGAGGAAATGTATGCCATGACCGAAGTGGTTTGTGAAGTTTTGCCTGAAGATAAACCTCGTTATTTGATGGGTGTAGGAACTCCTATTAATATTCTTGAAAATATAGCACTTGGAATCGATATGTTTGACTGTGTGATGCCAACACGTAACGCTAGAAACGGAATGCTTTTTACAGCAAACGGGACTATCAATATCAAAAATAAAAAATGGGAAGCTGATTTTTCTCCTATTGACGAAATGGGAATCACTTTTGTTGATACCGAATATACTAAAGCGTATTTACGTCACTTGTTTGCTGCTAATGAATATTTAGGGAAACAAATTGCTACAATCCATAATCTTGGATTCTATATGTGGTTAGTGCGTGAAGCTAGAAAACGTATCTTAGCAGGTGATTTCAAACCATGGAAAGAAATGATGGTAAAAAATATGAACCAAAGATTATAAAATAGTTTCAGATTTCAGTTTTAAAGTATCAGGTAGCTGATCTTTAAAACTGAAATTTAATTTTGTAAATTTAAATATGCTAACAATAATAGATAAATACATCCTAAAAAGATATTTAGCCACTTTTCTGACTATGTTGTTGCTATTTGTTCCAATAGGAATTGTTGTAGATGTTTCGGAGAAAATTAATTTCATGTTGGAGAATAAAGTTCCACTATTAGAAATTGCTTTCTATTACTACAACTTTACCGTATATTTTGCTAATTCTCTTTTTCCTATATTTTTGTTTTTATCGGTGATATGGTTTACTTCTAAATTGGCAAATGACACTGAAATTATTGCTATTCTGAGCTCTGGAATTTCGTTTACTCGCTTTATGAGACCTTATATTATAGGTGCTTCTATAGTTTCTGTTTTTGTATTATTGATGGGTTTTTTCGTTGTTCCCGCCGCAAGCGAGGGTTTTAATAACTTTAGATATACGTATCTCAGGACTGGCGGTAAGGAAATGATGCGAGGAAATAATACTGATGTTTACAGGCAAATCACAGATAATCAGTTCATATACGTCAATAGCTTTAATACAGAGACTAAAACGGCTTTTAATTTTTCATTAGAAGAGTTCAATAAGGAGAAATTAGTATCTAAAATTACAGCTAGCAGAATAAAGTGGAATCCGAAGGAGAAGAATTATACGATGTATGATTATACTAAAAGAACCGTAGGAGATTTAAACGATAAAATTGAAAAATTACCAGAGAAAAAGGCGAAATTTAATTTTGATTTAGAGGATTTAACGCCTGTTATTTATATCGCCGAAACCTTGAGTTTGGGAAAATTAAATGCTTTTATCAAGAAAGAAAGAGAACGTGGATCATCCAGTATCAACGTATATTTAGTTGTTTTGTATAAAAAATATAGTGTACCAGTTTCTGCCTTTATCCTTACTATCATTGCTGTTGCCGTTTCATCAATGAAAAGACGAGGCGGTATGGGAACCAATTTAGCCATAGGAATTGCGCTGGCTTTTGCTTTTGTATTTTTTGACAAAATTTTTGGAGTACTAGCTGAAAAATCTAGTATTCCACCATTTTTAGCCGTTTGGTTACCAAATGTTGCTTTTGGAATCTTAGCCATTTATTTATTACGAAATGCGAAACGATAATTTAAAAAGTTATTTAAATCTTCATCTAATTGTTTTTATTTGGGGTTTTACTGCTATTTTAGGAGCTTTAATAACCATATCTGCAGATGCTCTAGTATGGTACCGTATGTTTTTTGCTACCATTTTCTTAGGTGTTTTCCTTGTGTTCCAAAGAAAATCATTTAGAATTCCATTAAAATCATTTGTAAAGTTGATTTTCGTTGGTTTGCTAATCGCCTTACATTGGATTCTTTTTTTTAAAGCAATTCATGTTTCTAATGTTTCTATTACGCTCTCTGTATTTTCATTAGGTGCGTTTTTTGCCTCCCTTTTAGAACCTCTTTTTTATGGTCGAAAAGTCTTGTGGTACGAAGTTTTTTTTGGACTCATTATAATCGCTGGATTAGCATTAATCATGAATGTCGAAGTACATTATCTAGACGGAATGCTATATGCCCTAGCTGCTATAATATTAGGAGTTTTATTTACACTGATGAACGGAAAATTAATTGCTGATCATGATCCTTCGATAATCTCTTTTTATGAATTCTTAGCAGGTGTCTTTTTTATATCCATTTACTTTTTATTCCAACAAAAAATCACGGCAGATTTTTTTGTTTTGGATACGAATAATTGGGTTTTAATTTTGATTTTATCTTCTATATGTACAGCTTATGCATTTACTGCCTCAGTAAAAGTTATGCAAAAATTAAGCCCTTACACCGTTATGCTTACTACTAATTTAGAGCCGGTTTACGGTATATTTTTAGCGTACTTCATTATAGGTGCTAAAGAAAAAATGAGTTTTGAGTTTTATATTGGAGCTGTGATAATTATTATAACTGTGATTTTGAACGGAATTATTAAACACAAGCAAAAGCAAAAGATAGCAAACAGTCTTTAAATAGTTAAGTTAGAAAGGATGTGAGATTTCGGATTTCAATTGGCCTTTTTTTAACATTTTCCAACAAATTAAATATGATACCTTTGCAAAGTTTTACCAATTAATTATCCAAGCATGCAAAAGCACTTGCGTTTAAACGAATACAAAGTTCTACTTTTTAGAATTTCTCTGGCTTATTTATTTTACTTTATTGCTCGAGTTTTATTTTATTTTTTCAATGCTGATTTGTTAAGAGTAGAATCAATTTCTGATTTTCTTTCATTATCCTATTACGGATTGACCTTTGATACCACAGCTATTTTATATGTAAACTTACTGTTTATTGTATTTTCTATTCTTCCTCTTTGGAAAAATGCCAATCAAGGGTATCAGAAGTTCTTGTTTTATGTCTATTTCAGTACTAATTTATTGGCTTACGCCACTAATTTTGTCGATTTTATTTATTACAAATTTACTTTTGCCAGAACAACAATTGTTGCGTTAAATGTTTTAGAACATGAAACTAATAAAACAACCTTGTTGCTTAATTTTTTAGTGGAATATTGGTACGTTTTTGTGCTATTTTTTCTCTTTTCATTACTTTGGATTTTTCTGTACAAAAAAGTAGTAGTAGAGGATTTTAAACCAACAAAGCATGTAGCTTACTTTGGTTTTTCATCTGTAGGCTTTATCTTTATCGTTTTGCTAGTGATTGCGGGCATTCGTGGAGGTGATTTTAAGAAATCAACTCGTCCTATTAATTTATTGGATGCAAGTCGAAATGTAAAAAATATTGTGCATTCGGATATCGTACTCAACACTCCTTTTGCAATTATAAGAACCTTATTTACTAATAGCTTCCTAAAGGTTAACTATGATGATGTTACTGCAGAAGTCATTGAGCAACAAGTTCAACCAGTGAAATTTTACAGCAACAACCCTAAAACGAAACCAAATGTTGTTGTATTAATAGTAGAAAGTTTTGGTCGCGAATACATCGGTGCTTTTAACAAAAAAGCAAATATTCCAAATTATAAAAGTCATGCACCGTTTTTAGATTCATTGGCTCAACACAGCATGATTTACACCAATGCTTATGCTAATGGCCGACAGTCTATACATGGAATGTCCTCTGTGTTATCAGGGATTCCATCGTTTAAAGACGCTTTTACGTCTTCGCCATATCCAAAACAAAAAATTGAATCGCTAGTCTCTACTCTAAAAGGTGAAGGATATAACACTTCCTTTTTTCATGGTGCTGCTAATGGTTCAATGGGTTTCTTAGGTTTTAGTAAAATCCTTGGGATTGATGATTATTATGGGCGTACTGAGTTTAACGATGACTCTCAATTTGATGGCTTTTGGGGAATTTGGGACGAACCCTTTCTTCAATATATGAAAAAGACATTGGACAAAAAGAAAACGCCATTTTTTGCAACAGCGTTTACAGTTTCATCACATGAACCTTATGTAATTCCGCAGAAATATAAAAACCGATTTAAAGAAGGCAAAGTTGCTATCCATAAAAATGCAGAATATACTGATTTTGCAATAAAACGTTTTTTTGATGAGGCAAAAAAAGAGCCTTGGTTCGACAATACTATATTTGTAATGGTTGCGGACCATTGTAACCAAATTTACTATGACGAATATCAAAAACCGATCAATCGGTTTGCTGTACCAATTCTTATTTACCAACCCAATAGTAAGTATGTAGGTGTAGATGATGATTTTGCACAACAAATTGATATTTTTCCTACTATTTTAGATATGATAGGATATGATAAACCTTTTAGAAGCTGGGGCAGAAGCTTACTAGACAAGAAATCAAGCCAACCATTTTTTATTAACTCCACCGGAAATATTTATCAGTTTGCAAGAGGAAATTACATCTGTACTTTTGACGGCAAGTTAGCGCTAGGTTTCTATGATAAAAATGACAAAGCATTGAAAAATAATTTGATTAAAAATCGAAATGCTGAAATGAATGATATCGAATTAAATTGCAAAGCATTCATTCAAGATTATATGGAAAGAGTGGTTGATAAGAGGCTAGATAAGTAATTCAGTAATACCAATTCTTCTGAGTATATTTATTTTAAAGCATTTAATATAAGTTAATTATTTAAAATAAACGTAAAATAGTTACTAAGTAATAGAATTATTTTGAATGCAAAATTGATTCTTGATGAAGTGATTTAGGACATTAATAAAAAAATATAGCTTTTTGGAACATATAAAATTTTATATTTGCCAATCCAAACATAATAAAACCGCAAAAATCCTATGGAATATTTAGATTTTGAGCTTCCAATAAAAGAACTAGTTGATCAATTAGAAAAATGTGTTGTTATTGGTCAAGAGTCAGATGTTGATGTAACTAATACGTGCAAGCAAATCAACAAAAAACTAGAAGACACTAAAAGAAGTATATATAAAAATTTAACTGCTTGGCAGCGTGTTCAATTATCAAGGCATCCAAGTCGTCCTTACACAATGGATCATGTACGTGCTTTGTGTGGAGATACTTTTTTAGAACTTTTTGGAGATAGAGGTTTTAAAGACGACAAAGCCATGATAGGTGGTTTAGGTAAAATTGACGGACAATCGTTTATGATTGTAGGCCAACAAAAAGGATTCAATACTAAAACGCGTCAGTTTCGTAACTTTGGGATGGCAAATCCTGAAGGATATAGAAAAGCATTGCGATTAATGAAAATGGCAGAGAAATTTGGAATTCCTGTGCTAACTTTAATTGATACTCCGGGAGCTTATCCAGGTTTAGAGGCTGAAGAAAGAGGACAAGGTGAAGCCATTGCTAGAAATATATTTGAAATGGTTCGTTTAAAAGTGCCAATTATCACTGTAATTGTGGGTGAAGGTGCTTCTGGTGGAGCATTAGGAATAGGTGTGGGTGATAAAGTGTATATGATGGAAAATACTTGGTATTCTGTTATATCACCAGAATCATGTTCTTCTATTTTATGGAAAAGCTGGGAATACAAAGAGCAAGCTGCTGAGGCTTTGAAATTGACTTCGGCTGATATGAAAAAACAGAAATTAGTTGATGATATCATTCCAGAACCTCTAGGTGGAGCACACTACGATAGAGAAACTGCTTTTAAGACTGTGGAGCAATATATCATGAAGGGATATAATGAACTGAAAGACTTATCAACAGATGAATTAGTTGCTAATAGAATGGAGAAATATTTAAAAATGGGTGAATATAAGGACTAAGACCTTACTACTAAATACATAATCCGCCTCATCTACAGATGAGGCGGATTTTTTTTGGGTTATAAACAAAAAATAGTTAGTTATCAACAACTATTTGTAACAACTCTGAGGCTATCTTTTTTTAATTTTTCTTACTTTCGCTCTATGGAAAACTTTAGAAATATTAATCCTGTAAAGATTGATAAAACTACTATAATAAGCCTTGAAAAAGGAAAGCTTCAGCCGCAAGTTCTTGATTTAGAGGAAGCTGTATTGGGAGCTATGATGATTGATAAAAAGGGAGTAGATGACGTAATTGACATTTTACAACCAGATGCATTTTATAAAGAGGCGCACAAACACATATTTGAAGCTATTGTTCAACTGTTTACAGAAACGCAACCTATTGACTTATTAACCGTTTCTGCCCAACTTAAGAAAAATGCCAAATTAGAGCTCGCAGGAGGTGATTTTTACCTTATTCAGCTAACGCAAAAAATATCTTCTTCAGCGCATATTGAGTTTCACTCGAGGATTATCCTTCAAAAATTTATTCAGCGTAGTTTGATTCGGATTTCGACAGAAATCATCGAAGATTCTTATGATGAAACAACTGATGTTTTTGATTTATTAGACAGAGCGGAATCTAAATTGTACGAAGTAACGCAAGGAAATATTAAACGTAGTTCAGAGACTGCACAGAGTTTAGTTTTGCAAGCTAAAAAGCGTATTGAAGAAATTGCAGGTCAAGAAGGATTGAGTGGAGTAGCTACTGGTTTTGAAAAACTAGACAAAATTACTTCTGGATGGCAACCAAGCGATTTAATCATTATAGCGGCAAGACCTGCAATGGGAAAAACAGCTTTTGTATTATCCATGGCTAGGAATATGGCAATTGACTTTGGAATGCCTGTTGCTTTATTCTCTCTGGAGATGGCATCGGTCCAGTTAATTACTCGTTTGATTTCATCAGAAACAGGTTTGTCATCAGAGAAATTACGTACTGGGAAATTAGAAAAACATGAATGGGAACAATTGAGTACCAAAGTGAAAAATCTAGAGAAAGCGCCGCTTTTTATTGATGATACACCGTCACTATCAATTTTCGATTTAAGAGCAAAAGCGAGACGTTTAGTATCGCAACATGGAATCCGAATTATTATTGTCGATTATTTGCAATTAATGACAGCTGGCGGAAATGGAAAAGGAGGAGGGAATAGAGAGCAAGAGATTTCTACCATTTCCCGAAACTTAAAAGCATTAGCAAAGGAGCTTAATGTCCCTGTAATTGCACTTTCACAGTTATCGCGTGCGGTGGAAACGCGTGGTTCTAGCAAAAGACCTTTGTTATCTGATTTACGTGAATCTGGAGCGATTGAGCAGGATGCCGATATTGTATCGTTCTTGTATCGTCCTGAATATTATAAAATTGATGAGTGGGATGATGATGAAGCGTCGCCAACTGCAGGTCAAGCAGAAATTATGATAGCCAAACACCGTAACGGTAGTATCGAAAACGTACGTTTGAAATTCATTGGACATTTAGGAAAGTTTGACAACTTAGAAGATCATAGCGGTAGTTATGATGATTTACCATCAAGTATGAATCAAGATGATAATCCATTTATAACTAAAAATTTACCGTCAGCAAATGAAGCATTTGGAAGTCATTTTAATGATCCTGATGATGATAGTGATGTGCCGTTTTAAGGTATAAGATTATAAAAATAAGTTCTAAAAACCGTCTCGTTTACATACGAGACGGTTTTTTTTTTTATCTTTTATGTCCCATAAAAACGTTTATCTTTGAAATAAAAAAAAATAGCAATGTCTTTCTCAAGAGCACTTTGGATTCTTATGTTGCTTCTTTCCTTCTCGGTTAGAGGATCTTTTATTTTAATTCCAATGGATGAAACAACGCAACAAAATCATTTGAAAGCGTATGGAATTACCTATTGGTGTATTGATAAAAACTACAAATCGAGTTGGTTGCTTAATTATCGCGGAGGCTCTTTTTTGTTGCCAGATGCCCCAGAAATAAGAAAGGAATGCCAAATTCGTGGCGTTAGTTTTGAAGTTATTTCTGATGCGGAACAAGTATCTATTTTAAATGAAATATCGAGTCCTTCCCAAAATATGGAGGCAGTAATTTTAGAAAAAGCTCCAAAGATTGCTGTTTACACTCCTAAAGGGAAACAACCGTGGGACGATGCTGTTACTTTAGTTTTGACGTATGCCGAAATTCCTTTTACTCCTATCTATGATGAAGAAGTTTTAAGTGACCAATTGTTGCTTTTCGATTGGTTGCATTTGCATCACGAGGATTTTACCGGTCAATATGGTAAGTTTTACGCTAGTTATAGAAATGTGCCGTGGTACATTGAGCAAAAAAAAGAAGCTGAAAATCTAGCAACAAAATTAGGTTATCCAAAAGTGTCTCAGGAGAAGGGAGCTGTTGCAAAAAAGATTAGAGATTTTGTAATTGGTGGAGGCTTTATGTTTGCGATGTGTTCTGCGACGGATAGTTTTGATATCGCTTTGGCTGCTGATGGGATTGATATTTGCGAAGCCATGTTTGATGGTGATGCTAGCGAAGGAAATTATCAATCTAAAATAAACTATAACAATTCGTTTGCTTTTAAAGATTTTACTTTGGAAAGAAAACCAGAAGTTTATGAGTTTTCAGATATTGATATGACTAATAAAAGAAGAATTCCAATGGAGAAAGATTATTTTACATTGATGGAGTTTTCAGCTAAATGGGATCCTATTCCTAGTATGCTTTGTCAAAATCATACGCAATTGGTGAAAGGATTTATGGGACAAACTACATCCTTTGATTCCGCGCTTGTGAAGTCTAATGTATTACTTTTAGGTAGTTGTGAACTCAATGGGGAGGCAAGATACATCCATGGCCAAAAAGGAAAAGGAATGTTTACCTTTTATGGAGGTCATGATCCAGAAGATTATCAGCATCAAGTTGGTGATCCACCGACAGTTTTAGATTTACATGCTAATTCTCCGGGTTATCGTTTGATTTTAAATAATGTACTATTTCCAGCTGCAAGAAAGAAAAAAATGAAAACCTAATTTTATAATTTATACGAATGAAAGTCAATCCATGTGATTGGCTTTTTTGTTCCCAATAGTAGTTATTTTTAAGAGTTTTGTAGAAGAAATTATACGTTAGTGCTTTAAGTATTAATTCTAAATTCAATCTGAAACAAACTGGTAGGTGCTGGTGTGTGTGTTTAAAAAAGTATTCTATTTTTGGAATTGGATTTTTTTTAGATATCGTAAAAAATAAAAGTATTAATAAGTAATATTTAAAATTTATTGGATTAATAAAAAGTAAATGTTTGTTTTTTTGTTAAATCAAATAGGTTGAGGTAGTTTTTTGATCATTCGTAAGAATAATTTAAAATGGACGAAACGACTTCTAGAAAAGATTTTTAAAAGCGATTTTTAACAACTTTTAATAAAATATATTTAATGAAAAAGAAAATTTTAATTCATCTACTTGTTATTCTTTTTGTAGGAATTTGTAATGTCAAGGCACAATCTAAAGCAATTGATGGTTCAATAATAGCTCCAACTCCACCAATGGGATGGATGACATGGAACTATTTTGCCGATAATTTTAACGAAAAAGATATTCGTGAAATGGCCGATGCCATGGTTAGTAGTGGTATGCTAAAAGCAGGTTATGATTATCTATTCATTGATGACGGATGGCAAGGTGGTCGAGATAACAAGAATAATATAATTCCAGATCCGGTTAAATTCCCATCGGGAATAAAAGCGCTTGCTGATTATGTACATAGTAAAGGACTGAAATTAGGAATTTATTCGGATGCGGCTCCGCTTACTTGTGCGGGTTATACTGCCAGTTTAAATTTTGAAGAACAAGATGCTAAAACTTTTGCTAGCTGGGGAATTGACTATTTGAAATATGATTATTGTGGTGCTCCAGACGATATGGAAATAGCCAAAACACGCTATAAAAAAATGGGCGATGCTTTAAGAAAAAGCGGACGTGATATTGCTTTTGGAATTTGTGAGTGGGGAGATCGTAAACCTTGGCTTTGGGGAGCACAAGTTGGTGGGCAATTATGGAGAACTACGGCTGACGTAAGAGATAAATGGAAAAGTCTTAAACCTGCTAAAAACGCAAAGGATTTGCACGGAACTGGTGCTGGAATATTAGATATTGTTGATTACTCAATGAATTATGCTGCTTATGCAGGACCAGGTCATTGGAACGATATGGATATGCTAGTGGTTGGACTTTATGGTAAAAAAGGGCCTTCTGGAGCTCTGGGTGGAACAGGTTGTACTGATACAGAGTACCAGAGTCAAATGAGTCTTTGGACTATTATGAATTCGCCATTGGCTGCGACCAATGATCTGAGAAAAATGAATGCGGAAACGAAACGCATCTTGTTAAACACAGAAGTGATTGCTATAAATCAGGATGCTCTTGGAAAACAAGCGGTAGCTAAAGTAAATAATGAAAAATGGAGTGTTTTTGTAAAACCGTTATCCAATGGAGATTTTGCAGTGGCAATTTTAAATCGCGCTGATAATGCTCAAAAAGCCAATTTTAGTTTTGCTGAATTAGGATTAACAGGAAACTACGAAATAAGAGATTTATGGCAGCACAAAGTAATTGGAAAAGGAAAAAAATGGGATGGAAAAGTGATAAGTCATGAGACTAAATTATTTCGATTGAAGAAAATATAGTGTAAGAAATGAAAAAACCAGCTCTTTATTTATTAGTTTTTTTTGTATCGAATAGTTGGATATTCGCTCAAACAGATCAGGAAATTAAGTTTGATTCGCCGGCTACTCATTTTACCCAATCAATACCTTTGGGTAATGGCAGGGTAGGTGCAATGGTTTATGGCAATCCTCATAAGGAACGAATTGTACTAAATGAAATTTCAATGTGGTCTGGCGGGATCGATAACCCCAACAGAGAGGATGCTTCTCAGTATTTAGCTGAAATTCAAGGATTTCTAAAAGAGGACAAAAATAAAGAAGCTCAGAATTTGCTACAAAAATATTTTGTTAGTGCAGGACAGGGGACAGCATTCGGTAATGGTGCAAATGCAAAATACGGAAGCTATCAAATCTTTGCCGACTTACTGATTAATTGGCAAGATACTACTGCTGCTGTTACCGATTATAAAAGAGTCTTGAATTTAGAGAATGCTATGGCCGTGACCCAATGGAAAAAAAACGGGGTTACTTTTAAGGAAGAAGTTTTAAGCAGTGGATCCGACAACGTAATTGTTGTTCGCCTTACTGCCGATAAACCAAATGGCTTAAATTTTAAGGTTTTGCTAAGCAGGAAAGAACATGCTCAATTTTCTGCAGTAGGAAATAACATTACCATGACAGGTCAGTTGCCAGGTGGAAATGGAGAACTTGGAATCCGTTTTGCGGGATATGCTAAAGTGTTGCCTACAAATGGAAAATTGGAAACAAAGAATAGCAGTATAAAAGTGACGGGAAGTTCGGAATGTATTATAATTTTGAGTGCTGCGACAGATCTAAATTGGCCTACTGTTGAAAAACGTGGGAAGGATCCTTTAGCAGTTGTTGAAAAAACGGTAAGCACAGCCAGTAAATTTTCTTGGAAAAAATTAAAAGAAAAACATATAGCAGATTACCAATATTATTACAATCGTTGCAAACTAGAATTCACTGCGAAACAAAACGAATCAATTGCAGATTTATCTACTGCAAAGCGTTTGGTTCGTTACTCAAAAGGAGAAAGCGATGTTACCTTGCCCGCCCTTTATTTTAATTTTGGTAGGTATTTATTAATTTCTTCCTCTCGTCCAGGTGGATTGCCAGCAAACTTGCAAGGACTTTGGGCCGAAGAATATCAGGCACCTTGGAACGGCGATTACCATTTAAATATAAATTTACAAATGAATTACTGGCCAGCTGAGGTCACTAATTTATCGGATTGCCATAAACCTTTAATGGAGTTTACAAAGCAATTGGTTAAACCTGGAGAGAAAACGGCCAAAGCGTATTATAATGCTGAGGGCTGGGTTGCGCATGTGGTTGCAAATCCCTGGAAATTTACTGCTCCTGGTGAAGGAGCTGATTGGGGTTCAACGCTATCAGGTGGAGCTTGGCTGTGTGAGCATTTATGGCAGCATTATTTATACAATCCTAACAAGGAAGTTTTAAAGCAGATTTATCCTGTTTTAAAAGGAGCTTCACAATTTTACAAAGACATTTTAATTGAAGATCCAAAAACAAAATGGTTAGTTACGGCTCCGTCTAACTCTCCTGAGAATTCTTATAAAACAGCAGAAGGTTTTGTGGGGCAAACAACAATGGGTCCTACAATGGATATGCAAATAGGTCGTGAATTGTTTGCTAATACTATTAAAGCTGCTAATTTATTAGGTCTTGACGCTGATTTTGTAAGTACTTTAGAAAAAGTACGAGGCCGCTTGGCGCCAAATCAAATCAGTCCAAAAACTGGAATTGTACAGGAATGGCTAAGAGATTATGACGAGACGGAAATAACCCACCGTCATGTCTCGCAATTGTACGGACTTTATCCTTTTGACGAAATTAATGCTGCAGAGACTCCTGAAATGATGGAGGCAGCGCGTAAAACATTAGTGCGAAGAGGAGATGAAGGTACGGGTTGGTCAAGAGCTTGGAAGGCTAATTTCTGGGCAATATTAGGAGATGGAAATCATGCGTTAAAAGTTTTAAAAGGATTGTTGACTCCTGCTTTTAAAGAAGATGCTGATAAATACACTGCTACTGGTGCAGGAACTTATCCTAATCTTTTTTGTGCGCATCCTCCTTTTCAAATCGATGGAAATTTTGGAGGAACATCCGCAATTGCCGAAATGCTTTTGCAAAGCAATGGTCAAAATTCAGTAATTAATTTATTACCAGCACTACCTGAAAGTGAGGAATGGAGTCAAGGAAGTGTAAAGGGAATGCAGGCCAGAAATGGTTTTGAAGTAAATTTTGAATGGAGTAATTCGAAATTAAAACAAGCTGAGATAATTTCTAAAAATGAGGCTGATTGCTATGTGAAACTACCTTTAAATATGGCCGTATATCACTCAAATGGTAAAAAAGTTTTGCTTAAGACGCAGGCAAATAATGTAGTGGTTTTCCCAACTAAAAAAGGAAGTTATTATTTTGTAAAATAAAATCCGTTTTATCTAATAAATGTAGTAGGCTGAAGTGCCTACATTTAATAATTATAAATTAAAAAAGGAAATGAAAAGAATAGCGTTTTTATTGGTGTTTCTATTGAGTACTTTAACTTCTGAAGCCCAGCAAACATCAAATGAACCTAAAATTAACGGTCCGCGTTTGTACGGAGCTAGCCCAGCGAAAGAATTCATTTATACTGTTCCTGCAAGTGGAGCCAGACCTATGACTTTTACGGCAAAGAAACTTCCAAAAGGAGTCAAAATGGATAAAAATACGGGTATCATAACTGGATCTGTTACAAATGCAGGTGATTATGTTATCGAATTGACTGCAAAAAATAAATATGGGATAGCTTCTAAATCATTTACATTGGTTATCGGCAATAAACTAGCGCTGACTCCGCCTATGGGATGGAGTAGTTGGTATTCCTTCGGTCGTAACGTAACTTTAGACAAAGTGGTTCGTTCAGCCGAAATTATGAAAGAGAAAGGATTGCAAAACTACGGTTGGAGTGTAATAGAAATTGATGATCCTTGGACTAATCAACCTACGGAAACTGATCCAGTTTGGAAAAATATAAAAACTAGAGCAGAAGGAGTTTATGGTTATTATGAAGGGCCTAATAATCTTCCAGAAAGAGTAGGTTCAGTTAGAGATACTAATGATGAATTAATTCCGAACACCTTTTTCAAAA
Source organism: Flavobacterium galactosidilyticum (assembly GCF_020911945.1). Classification (NCBI taxonomy): domain Bacteria; kingdom Pseudomonadati; phylum Bacteroidota; class Flavobacteriia; order Flavobacteriales; family Flavobacteriaceae; genus Flavobacterium; species Flavobacterium galactosidilyticum. The sequence continues at coordinate 3,261,395 of NZ_CP087135.1, read as the reverse complement.
ATATTAAGCAATTCCCAGCTATCATGCACAAAATGGGGTTTAAGGCTGGAATATATAGTTCACCTGGTCCACTAACATGCGCCGGAGTTGCAGGAAGTTACGGATATGAATTAGTAGATGCTAAATTTTTTGCAGATAATGGATTTGATTATTTAAAATACGATTGGTGCAGCTACGGTTCTATTGCAAAAGATAATTCGAAAGAGGAATTGATGAAACCTTTCCGTGTAATGTCAGATGCTTTACATGCTCAAAAAAGGGACATTATTCATGCGCTTTGTCAATACGGAATGGGGAACGTATGGGAATGGGGTAATGAAAGCGGAGGTCAGCTTTGGCGTACTGAACAAGATGTTCATGATACTTGGCCTTCTGTTCGAAATGCTTTCAAAAAGCTTTCTGATAAGGCTTCTTATGTAAAACCAGGGAACTGGAATGACCCTGATATTTTACAAATAGGAGCAGTTGGAGCCCAAAGCTCTGGAAAAGCAGGAGGAAACGGTTTAACCTTTGAAGAACAAAGAACGGTAATGAGTATGTGGTGTATGTTGAGCGCTCCTTTGCTAATAGGCGCTAACATGGAATTGATGGATGAAGCTACACTTAGTTTGCTTACAAATGAGGAAGTTATCGCTGTGAATCAGGATGCTTTAGGTAGAGCTGGATCATTGGTAAAAACAATAGACAATACTGAGTTTTGGACAAAGCAAATGGAAGATGGTAGTCTAGTGGTTGGAATGTTAAACTTAGCTAACGAAACTAGAACTGTAAAGTTTCCTTTTTCTGCAGTGCAACTGCAAGGAACTCAAAAATTGCGTAATCTTTGGACAAAATCAGATTTAGGAAGTTTTAAAAATGAATTTGAGACTTCTATTCCAGCTCACGGTATTATAATGTTGCAAATAAAGAAATAGACAGTTCCTTTTTTTTGAAAATAAGATGTAGCAGAAAAAACCTTTAAAGCTAGTGCAATAAAGGTTCTTTTTTTACTTAAACAAATGATTGTAGGATATTTTGAGCGAGAGGAAGTTAGTTTTCTGTGTTCTTCTTATACTCTCCTGGCGTTACTCCATTTAACTTTTTAAAAATTTTGTTGAAATTAGAAGCAGTTTTATAACCGCATTCATAAGCGATTTCAGATATTCCCAAGTCGGTTTCTATTAGGAATTTGCAAGCATTAGCAATACGGACTTCATTTAGGTATTCTACAAAGCTTTTTTTAGCTTTAACTTTAAACATTCTGCAGAACGAGGTAGGAGTAAGATTGGCAATTTTAGCAATTTCGATTAATGAAATATCTTTCTTATAATGTTCTTTTATAAAAATAAAAACATCTGACAATCGGTCATTTGTGTTTTGATTAGTAGCAGGCGAATAGGCTTCGTTATTTACAAAAGTTAGATCGGTGCTTTCAGAGAGAATAGATAGGATTTCAAACAATCCAATGATAATTTCGAATTTTTTTTTGTGAACGAGTTTCTCAAGTTTTTTTGCAATTTTTTTATTGGTTTTACCGTGTATAGCTAGGCCTCGGATGCCATTATTGAAGAGCGTTTTTATTTTTTGAACTTCTTTAAGTTCGTAAAATGTAGTGCCAAAGAGTTCTTTATTAAAATAAACGACAATCGCTTTAGCTTTTAAGTCATTAACTTCTTGGTAATACATTTCATCGTTCAGCCAGACATGAGGAATATCAGAACCTAAAAAGACCATGTCTCCAGATTCAAAAGGAGCTACAGAATTCCCAATGATCCTCTTGCCAAAGCTCTCCTTAATATACACTAATTCAAGTTCTGGATGCGAATGAAAAGGAGATTGAAAAAATGTCTCTTCTCTGGAAATTACAGAAATTGAGGTGTTTAAGTAAGGAGTTATTTTAGTTTTTTCGATTTTCATTACTGTTGTATGGGTAAATAGTAATTAAACAAAGATAATATCGGATTAATTAGTATATCGTAATTATTATAACTTTCGACTTCCAAATAATTATAAATTTAATAAAAAAAATAGGTATGGCATTAAATTCTCAGTTGGGTCCACAAAAAAGCGCTGTAAATATTGATTTGCAAGAAAGTAAATTTTCTTGTGATAAAAAAGGAAATGAGGACTCTACTGAATCAAAAAAGTGGCTTTTTCCATTTATGTTAGTGACTAGCTTGTTTTTCTTTTGGGGATTTGTTCATAATCTAGATCCTATTTTGATTCCGCATTTGCGAAAAGCTTTCAACTTAACAGATTTAGAATCCTCGCTAGTTGACTCCGCTGTTTTTATTGCCTATTTTGCTATGGCATTGCCTGCGGGATTCGTAGCCCGTAAATATGGTTATAAAACAGGGATTTTAATTGGTTTAGTGCTTTTTGGTATTGGATCGATTCTTTTTGTGCCAGCGGCAAATTCGTTACAATACGTTTATTTTCTTGGTGCGCTATTTATTATCGCTTGTGGTTTAACATTTTTAGAGACTGCGGCAAATCCTTATGTTACTGTATTAGGTCCGCCAGAGACTGCGACTAAGCGACTGAATTTTGCACAATCTTTTAATGGGCTAGCTGCTTTTATAGCACCTACCTTTGTAGGGCCAATGATATTGTCTGGTAAAAATTATACAGAAGCTGAGATGGCAAGCATGTCATCAGTAGATTTACAAGCTTATTTAGCATCAGAAGCGGCAAGTGTTAAGATGCCTTACTTGGTTTTAGGGCTGATCATTTTTGTTGTTACAATACTAGTTTATTTCACTAGGATGCCAGATGTTAAAGAAAATGATAGCGAAGGTGCTGGGGAATCTAGTTTTTCGAGTGCACTTAAGTCAATGAAATTAAGATGGGGAATTGTAGCACAGTTTTTCTATGTGGGCGCTCAAGTTTGTGTAGGAAGCTTTTTTATTAAAATGGCAACCACTGCTGCTGGAATAGAAGAAGGAGCAGCTGCTAAATATTTAGGATTCTTTGGTTTAGCGTTTATGTTAGGCCGTTTTGCTGGTACATTTTTGATGCAATACATTCAACCTCGCAAATTGTTGATCATCTATGCTATGATTAATATCTTTTTGACAATCCTCGCCATTACAGGAACTGGGATGGTTGTAGTTTATACATTAATCTCTATTGCATTCTTTATGAGTATTATGTTCCCTACTATCTTTTCAATGGGCATAGACGGTTTAGGAAATAATACTAAAATTGGATCATCATTAATCGTAATGTCAATTGTAGGCGGAGCGCTATTACCTCCTGTTTTAGGATTAATTTCTGACGCTACAGGAAGTATTCAAATGGGGTATTTAGTTCCGTTAGTATGTTTCTCAGTAATATTATTATTCGCATTCAACGGACACAAAGCTAATAAAGCATAAATTTTATTTATATCAACTATGTTAAATAATGAAACGAAAAGACTGGTAATAAAAATGCACCCAAAAGATAATGTTTTGGTGGCTTTAACAGATTTACCGCAAAATGAAGATGTGATTTTTGAAGGAGAAACTTTCGTTCTTCAGAATACAATTAAAGCAAAACATAAATTTTATACCACAGATTTAAAAGCGGGTGATGAGGTTATTATGTACGGCGTATTAGTCGGAAAAGTACAGTTTGATGTTGCTAAAGGCAGTTTGATGACTATCGAAAACCTTAAACATGCTGCTGAACCTTATGCCTACAGAAAAGTTAAAAACTCTTGGCAAGCACCAGATGTAACCAAGTATAAGGATAGAACTTTTAAGGGATATAAAAGAAAAGACGGCCGTGTAGGAACCGCTAATTATTGGTTGTTTGTGCCAACAGTTTTTTGTGAAAACAGAAACCTTGATGTAATAAAAGAAGCATTGCAAAACGAATTGGGTTATTCTGTGAGTGATAAATACACTCAATATACCAATCAGTTGTTGAAAGCATACCAAAATGGTGAAGATATGGATTCGGTTAACATCCAACTTGCACCAAATACGAACACTAGTCGCGTGTTTAAAAACGTTGATGGAATTAAATTCTTGAATCACCAAGGAGGATGTGGCGGTACGCGTCAGGATTCGGCGACTTTGAGCGCATTGTTGGCTTCGTATGCCAATCATCCTAATGTAGCTGGAATTACGCTTTTGAGTTTGGGTTGTCAGCATTTGCAAGTGCAAGATTTTGTAAACGATGTTAAAAAACAAAATCCTTCATTTGATAAACCATTGCTTGTTTTCGAACAACAACAAACTGTTAGTGAAGAGCAATTGATTGCTGATGCGATCAAACAAACATTTGAAGGATTGATAGAGATAAATAAGTTAGGAAGGTCTCCAGCACCATTAAGCGATTTAGTTTTAGGTGTGAAATGCGGAGGAAGCGATGGCTTTAGTGGCGTTTCTGCTAATCCGGCGGTTGGTTATACTTCGGATTTGTTAGTAGCTTTAGGAGGTAAAGTTTTATTAGCAGAATTCCCTGAATTGTGTGGTGTAGAGCAGAATTTAATTGACCGTTGTGTCACAAAAGAATCAGCGGAGAAGTTTATCGATTTGATGCAATCTTATGATGCTTTGGCGCACAAAGTGGGTTCTGGTTTTCACATGAATCCATCTCCTGGAAATATCAAGGACGGATTGATTACTGATGCTATCAAAAGTGCTGGTGCGGCCAAAAAAGGTGGAACGGCACCAGTAGTAGATGTTTTGGATTATACAGAACCCGTTACAAAACCAGGATTGAATTTAGTGTGCACGCCAGGAAATGATGTAGAAGCAACAACTGGTAAAGCTGCGGCTGGAGCCACATTAATTTTGTTTACAACAGGTTTAGGGACGCCAACGGGAAATCCTGTTTGTCCGGTGATTAAGGTGGCGACTAATTCCGTTTTGGCTAAAAAAATGAGTGATATTATTGATATTGACTGTGGTCCAGTTATTAGTGGTGAAAAATCAATTGAAGAAATGGGAGAAGATATTCTAGAATATTGTATTAAAGCAGCCAGTGGCGAAATTATCCCGAAAGCGGTTCAGTTAAATCAAGACGATTTTATTCCGTGGAAACGGGGAGTTTCGTTGTAAAATATTTAAAATCTTAAAAAAGAAAGTATGTTTTCATTACAAAATAAAATTGCAGTAGTTACCGGAGGCGGTAGCGGAATAGGAAAAGCGATTTCGGCTTTATTTGCCAAACAAGGAGCAACGGTTCATATTCTTGAATTAACTGACGAAAGTGCTAAAGATGCTCTTGACGAAATAAAGGCAAACGGTGGAAAAGTTTTTTCGCATGCCTGTAATGTGGCTAATCAACAAGAAGTGATTGCCACTTTTGAAAAAATTGGAGCGATTAATATTCTTGTAAACAATGCAGGAATTGCTCATATTGGTAAAGTAGATACAACTCCTGAGGCTGATTTTGATCGTATTATGAATGTAAACGTAAAAGGAGTTTACAACTGTTTGCATGCTGCGATTCCACAATTTAGAAAAAGCAATGGCGGTGTAATTGTAAATATGGCTTCTATTGCGGCCTGGGTAGGAATTCCAGATCGATTCGCATATTCTACAGCAAAAGGTGCCGTAATGGCAATGACATTGTCGGTTGCAAAGGATTATTTGAACGAGAATATCCGTTGTAATTCTATTTCTCCTGCAAGAGTGCACACGCCTTTTGTAGATGGATTTATATCAAAAACGTATCCAGGAAAAGAAGCTGAAATTTTCGACAAATTATCTCAATCACAACCTATCGGACGAATGGGCAAACCAGATGAAGTGGCCGCTCTTGCCTTGTTTCTTTGCAGTGATGAAGCTGGTTTTATTACGGGTTCTGATTATCCTATTGATGGTGGATTTATAAAATTAAATAACTAATGAAGGTCGCCTTATTTATACCTTGTTATATCGATCAGTTTTACCCCAAGGTAGGTATTGCTACTTTGGAGTTATTAGAAAAATTAGGTTGTGATGTAAGTTTTCCATTGGAACAAACTTGCTGTGGCCAGCCTATGGCTAATAGCGGTTTTGCTACATCAAGCAAAGGTTGTGATACTAATTTTATTAAAAATTTTGATGGGTTTGAGTATATAGTAGCGCCTTCCGGAAGTTGTGTTTTGCATGTAAAGGAGCATTTAAAAGACGATTTACATCCGGAAAAAGTAGAGCAAATTAGAAAGAATGTTTATGAGCTAACTGAATTTTTGACTGATATTTTAAAAGTTGAAAAACTAAATGCTCGTTTTCCTTATAAAGTTGGTTTGCACAATAGTTGCCACGGACAGAGAGGATTAGGACTTTCTTCGATGACCGAAAGAATGTTGCCTCAATTTTCTAAACCCGAACAATTGTTATCGATGGTAAAAGGCATTCAATTGTCTAAGACAAAACGAAGCGATGAATGCTGTGGTTTTGGAGGGACTTTTTGTGTGTTCGAAGAAGCCGTAAGTGTCAAAATGGGTAAAGATAGAATTGTCGAGCACGATGACAACAATGTGGATTATATTACTGGTGGAGATACCAGTTGTTTGATGCATTTAGAAGGAATTTTAAAAAGACAAGGAAGTAAAGTACGAACCATTCATATTGCTGAGATATTGAATAGCAGTTTATAAAAAGATGAAAAAAACGCATGCTGACTTAGCGGAAAAATTTATAGCTGACGAGCCAAGAACCAATTGGCACGACGATACTTTGTGGTTTGTTCGTGAAAAGCGGGACAAGGCGGCGCATGGTTTGCCAGAATGGGAGCAACTAAGAGAATGGGCTTCGCAGATAAAAAATCATACGCTTTCTAATCTTTATAATTATTTAACTGAATTTGAAGAAAAGGCAAAAGCCAATGGAATCATGGTGCATTGGGCTGCTGATGGTGAAGAGCATAATAAAATAATTCACGATATAATCCGCAAACACAAGATTCAAAAAATTGTGAAGAGTAAAAGCATGCTTACGGAGGAATGTCATTTGAATGAATATTTGCAGGAGCACGGAATTGAAGTAGTCGATACAGATCTTGGTGAGCGTATCGTTCAGTTCCGAAAAGAACCACCAAGTCATATTGTATTGCCGGCAATTCACTTAAAAAGAGAGGATGTTAGCGAAACTTTTCATGAGCATTTACAAACAGAAAAAGGAAATAATGACCCACAATATTTAACCGAAGCTGCAAGACAACACTTGCGCCATAAGTTTGTTCAGTCCGAATTAGCGATTACCGGAGTCAATTTTGCCATCGCCGAAACTGGTGGTTTTGTGGTTTGTACCAATGAAGGAAATGCTGATATGGGCGCTCATACCGCTCCCGTACATATTGCCTGCATGGGTTTCGAAAAAATTATTCCCAAAGCCGAACACCTTGCTGTGTTCTTGAGATTATTGGCAAGAAGTGCCACTGGACAACCGATTACCACGTATTCGAGTCATTTTCACAAACCCAGACCTAATCAGGAAATGCACCTTGTCATTGTAGATAACGGTCGCAGCCGACAATTGGGTCGAGAAGACTTCAGAAATTCGTTAAAATGCATTCGTTGCGCGGCCTGTTTCAATACTTGTCCGGTTTACAGACGCAGTGGCGGTCACAGTTATCATACTGCCGTGGCTGGACCTATTGGTTCTATTCTGAATCCAAATTTAGACATGAAAGCCAATGCTGATTTGCCATTTGCATCTACTTTATGTGGCAGTTGTACCAATGTTTGTCCGGTGAAAATTAATATCCATGAGCAGTTATGGAAATGGAGACAAGTTATTGTTGCCGAAGGTTATGTTGCTACAAGCAAAAAAATAGGAATGGAGGGAATGGCTTTTTTATTGTCAAAACCAAAATTATATCGTTTTGCTGGTAAAATGGGTATAAAAATGATGAAAACATTTCCAGCTTTGACTAATAATAAATTAAATCCTTGGTACAAACAAAGAGAAATGCCTGAACCGCCAAAAGAATCATTTAGAGAGTGGTATTTGAAAAATGGAAAAATAAAACTAAAGGAATAGTATGAGTTCAAGAGAAAATATATTGAAGGCTATTGCAACTAATCAGCCTACTTTAGTGCCGCTTCCAGAAATAGAACGTGCTGCTGTCATTAACTATACTGATCATTTTGTGCAGTTTAAAACGGTTTTAGAAAGCATAGGAGGTACGACAGAAATGCTTCCGAATTTAGAGATTTTGAAAGAAAGAATTAGAGTAGATAAAGCTACTGGTAATTGTATTATTGATACCATTACTGGAGAAAATTCTAACGAAGAAAATAATAGTGCTAGTTCAGCTTTTGAATTAGAAAAAGTGGAGCGTGCTTATATCAAAGGAACTGTTGCAGTTGCAGAAAATGGTGCAGTGTGGGTTGATGAAAGTCAAATGAAGAATAGATTGTTGCCTTTTATTTGTCAGCATCTGGTGTTAGTAGTCGATAGAAAGGACATTGTAGCAACAATGCATCATGCTTACGATAAAATTAAGGCGGGAGCTGAAGGTTTCGGAGTTTTTATTGCTGGTCCTTCAAAAACGGCTGACATTGAGCAATCTTTGGTAATTGGTGCACATGGTGCCAGAAGTGCAAAGGTTTATATTATTGAATAAAAAGATGAAAATAAATATCAATATCAATTACATAGGTTAATAGTAATTTTTAAAAAATAAATCTTAATAAAAATATAGAAAGAAATGATAAAAAATTATTCAGGTACAAATCGTTTTAAGCGAACACTATTAAGTTTGGCTTTTTCATCAATTGCATTTTCGGGTTATGCGCAACAAAAAAACTTTGTAGTAATTAATCCTTCAATGACTGAAAAGGAATTAGTGGATATTGCTGCTAATATTGTTCCAACGCCTCAACAATTACGTTGGCAGAAATTAGAATTAACTGGCTTTATTCATTTTGGAATCAACACTTTTACCGGAAGGGAATGGGGAGAAGGTAAAGATGATCCTAAGTTATTTAATCCAACAGCATTGGATGCAAAACAATGGGTTAAAGCCTCGAAGGATGCCGGAATCAAACAAGTTATTATTACCGCTAAACACCATGATGGTTTTTGCTTATGGCCAACAAAAACGACAGAGTATTCCTTGAAAAAAAGTCCTTGGAAAGACGGTAAAGGCGATGTTGTGAAAGAAGTTGCTGATGCTTGCAAAGAACTTGGAGTTGGATTTGGAGTTTATGTTTCGCCTTGGGATAGAAATCATCCTACTTATGGTACCGAGGCTTATAATGATGTTATGGTTGCTCAACTTACTGAATTATTGACGCAATACGGACAAGTAGATGAGGTTTGGTTTGATGGAGCCAATGGAGAAGGTCCTAATGGAAAGAAACAAGTATATGATTTTGAAAGATGGTATGCTTTGATTCGAAAATTGCAACCTCAAGCAGTAATTGCAGTTTCTGGTCCTGATGTACGTTGGGTAGGTACTGAAACCGGACACGGGCGTGAGGAAGAATGGAGCGTAGTCCCTGTTGGTAAAAAGAGTAAAACCGATAATGGTTCTCAAACAAAAGTGGATACGCCGCCAGCAGGAGATATGATGGGCAATGTTTTGGGCAGTCGCCGTCAACTAAAAGATGGAGATGCCTTAAAATGGTATCCTGCCGAAACAGATGTATCGATTCGTCCGGGATGGTTTTACCACGAATCAGAAGACAAAAAAGTTAAAACGCCAGAATATCTAAAAGAGATTTACTTTCATTCGGTAGGAAGAAATGGTGTTTTATTGTTGAATATTCCACCAGACAAAAGAGGTTTGTTTACAGATTATGATGTTAAGGCTCTAAAAGAATGGAGAGGAAAGTTGGATGAGATTTTCAAAGTGAATTTGTTGAAGAATGCAAAAGCCATTGGGAAGGTTAAAAAAATAAAGCCTTTATTAGATGGAAACGATGCTACAGATCATACATTTTCAATGAAAGGAAATGATAATGCAGTTGAAATGGATTTAAAAGGAGAAAAAACGTTCAATGTTTTATTGCTTCAAGAAAATATTAGAAAGGGACAAAGAGTTGAAAAGTTTATTTTAGAATATTGGGACAATAATCAATGGAAAAAAGCAACTGAAGGAACCACTATTGGTTACAAACGATTACTAGAGTTTCCTGCGATAACGGCTTCTAAGGTGAGATTGAGTATTGAATCTGCAAGATTACAACCTGCTTTGGCAGAAATAGGACTTTATTTTGAAAAGAAAAACGAATAATAAAATTATGATTTATAAAAAGTATGCTTTATTGATTTCTATTATTTTAATTGGAATCGAAGGATCGGCTCAGACCAAAATGAGTAAATTGGATTCTATTTTTCTAACCGATAAAATTATCGTTCAGCCAGTTATAAACAAAGGAATTTCAAACTATAAAATGCCAGTTGCTCCCGAAGGTTTTAGCCTGCAATTAATTGGTTCTGATAATCTTTCGGTGGTAACAAAAAGCGGTGCTGTATTTACTCCTTTAAACAATATGAAGGTTAATTTATTGTTTAAAGCAACTAAAGAAAAAGACCAATCAACTATTGAAATTCCAGTTGCTGTTGAGGTCAAAGGAAGCCATTCAAATCAAATGGGAAATGCAAAGCCTTTTGTTATTCCTTCATTAAGAGAGTGGGTGGGAACTGAAGGTAATTTGGTGCTAACAACGAAATCCAGAATTGTGGTGGATGCCAAATATGCAACTACATTAGTGCCAGCCGCAACGGTTTTTCAAAACGATTTATTCGAATTAACTAAACTAAAACCAGCTGTTATTGTAGGAATTCCGAAAGCGGGAGACATTTTTATGTCATTGGATGGAAATACAGCAGAATTGGGAGCCGAAGGTTATTTCCTTTCGATAAAAGAGTATGTTTCTATCCATGCGGCTCAATATAAGGGAGCTTTTTGGGGAACGCGCAGTATTTTGCAAATATTGGAACAAGATGCTACCATGCGTTCGTTACCAAGAGGAATTTCAAGAGATTATCCTAAATATGAGGTGCGTGGTTTTATGCTGGATGTAGGAAGAAAATACTTTAAGATTGATTTTTTACGCGATTATGTTAAGCTGATGTCGTATTATAAAATGGGCGATTTTCAGTTGCACCTGAACGATAATGCATTTGTAAAACATTATAACAACGATTGGGAAAGTACGTATAGCGGTTTTCGATTGGAAAACGAACGTTATCCGCAACTGCCTACTAAAGGTGAATTTTATACTAAGAAAGAATTTATTGATTTGCAAGTATTGGCAGAAAGTTATGGTATCAATATAATTCCAGAGATTGATGTTCCTGCACATTCCTTGGCGATTTCCAAAGCATTTCCGCAAATTGCAAGCAAGGAATATGGTAAAGACCATTTAGACATAAAAAATCCTGAAACGTATACCATTGTAGAAAATATATTCAAAGAATATTTAGAAGGAGAAAATCCGGTATTTCGTTTTAAGGAAGTGCATATTGGCACCGACGAATACGATAAAAAAGAGGCAGAAGCTTTTAGAAAATTTACCGATCATTTTATAAAATACTTGCAGGGTTTTGGTAAGGATGTTCGCGTTTGGGGTGCTTTGACACACGCACAAGGTACTACTCCCGTAACTTCAAAAGGAGTTACAATGAATGCTTGGTACAATGGTTATGCCGATCCTTTGAAAATGAAAGAATTGGGTTATCCTTTAATTAGCACACCCGATGGCTTGTTGTACATCGTTCCTGCGGCTGGATATTACTATGACTATTTGAATATAGAACATTTGTATGCTACTTGGGAACCGCTAACAATTGGCAATGTGATTTTCAAAAGCGGAGATCCTTTTATCAGAGGTGGAATGTTTGCAGTTTGGAATGATGTTGCTAAAAACGGAATCACCGCTCAAGATGTTACCGACAGAGTGTTTCCAGCAATTCAGGTGTTGAGCGAGAAAATGTGGAGTGGCACAAATACGGCAGTCGATTTTAATGATTTTTCAGCTAAAGCCAAAAAAATCAATGAAGGTCCGGGTTTGAATTTAAGAGGAATAATCAAGTCTAAAGATTCTTTGGTTTTGAATTATACTTTGAAAGGAAAGGATCAGATTAAAGAAAAAGAAAGTGTAAAATATGTTTCTGATGGAAAACGCAAAGTGTTACATTTTAAAGAAAACACTAGTTATGCAAAGCTTCCGTACAACGAGATTGGATATAATTATACCGTTAGTTTTAAAATAAATCCTTCCGGAAATAATCCTCCAAATGCGGTACTTTTTCAATCGAAACATGCTACGGTAAAATTAAAACAAGGCAATACATCAAATATCGGTTTCTCACATGAAGGAAAGGATTACGATTTTGGAGTTGCAATTCCTGAAAACAAGTGGACTAGCGTTGCCATTACAGGAGATAATAATTCAACGACATTATATGTAAACGGTGAATTAGCCCAAAAACTTACCAGAGAAAAAATTCCGACCGGCCATAAAAACGATTCGATTTGGGTAATGAAAACCTTGTTTTGTCCTTTAAATACAATTGGAGACAGTCATAATTCTTTTAAAGGAAAAATGAAAGATTTAAAAGTATTCAATACGATTTTGTCAAAAACACAAATTCAAGCCATAAAAGAAGAAGAATAAAATAACTACCAAAAAACCATAACCAAAATGAGAAAATTATTTTCACGCTTGCTGTTTTGTTTTTTTATTTCAATAGGATTGCAAGCACAAACGTACACACCCACTGCTGAGAACTTGGCAGCAAGAGAGGAATTTCAGGACATGAAACTAGGGATGTTCATTCATTGGGGAGCATCGAGCGTCTTGGGTGATGGTGAATGGGTGATGAACAATCGGAACATTGGAGTGAATGAATACGGACGCCTAATAAATGTTTTCAATCCACAAAATTTTGATGCTAAGAAATGGGTAGCTACAGCCAAAGCGGGCGGAATGAAATACATTACGTTTATCACGCGCCATCACGACAGTTTCAGCAATTGGGACACCAAACAATCCGATTGGAAAATTACAAATACGCCTTACGGCAAAGATGCCTTAAAACAATTGGCTGACGAATGCCACAAAGAAGGAATCAAGTTGTTTTTATATTATTCTTTGTTGGATTGGTACCGAAGCGATTATCAATACGAAACTGGGAAAACTGGACAAGGAACAGGGCGAACTCAAAAAAGTGATTGGGATAGCTACATCCGTTTTATGAAGGCACAATTGACCGAGTTGCTGACCGAATACGGAAAAATTGATGGAATTTGGTTTGACGGCCATTGGGATCAATTGGATAACGACCAAGACAAAACTTTAAAATCAAAAGTAGACTGGCATTATGATGAGATTTATAAATTAATACATTCCTTGCAACCGCAATGTTTGATATCTAATAACCATCATCTGTTACCAATTGCTGGTGAAGATTTTCAAGCTTTTGAAAAAGACTTGCCTGGAGGAAATTCGACAGGTTTTGGAGGGCAGTCCATCTCGCAATTGCCATTAGAAACTTGTCAAACCATGAATGATTCCTGGGGTTTTAATATTACCGATAAGAAATACAAATCAACTAAAGATTTAATTCACTATATGGTAAATGCCGCGGGTCTCAATGCTAATTTGTTGCTAAATGTAGGTCCAATGCCGGATGGAACCATTCAACCAGAATTCGTTGCTACTTTGAAAGAAATAGGGGATTGGATGAATGTAAATGGACAAAGCATTTACGGTACCAGAGGCGGAATAATAAAGGCGCAAGATTGGGGTGTAGTGACTAAAAAAGAAAAAACTGCCTATGCTCATATCATTAATACACCGAAGGATAGTTCTTTTATTTTGATTCCACAGATGAAAAATAAAATAGTAAAATGCAATTTGCTCACTACTAAAAAAGCATTAAAATTTAAAGTGAAACCAGAAGGAACTTATGTTTATTTAGAAGGAATTACATTAGATCCTATTGATACGATTATAGAATTACAATTAAAATAAAAAATTTATACAAATGAAACTTATACGATTTGGAGCAGAAGGACAAGAAAAACCAGGAGTTATAATCAACGATAAAAGATACGATGTGTCAGGAATTGTTTCCGATTATAACGAATCTTTCTTTGAGAATAATGGATTAGAAACATTAAAAGCAGCTTTGGATACCAATCCAGTTTTACCAGAAGTAGATGAAAATATTAGATTGGGTTCACCTGTAGCTAGACCTTCAAAAATAATCTGTATCGGATTAAATTATGTGGATCACTGTAGAGAAACAGGTGCACCAATACCAACGGAGCCCATTATTTTTTTCAAATCGACTACTTCTTTATGCGGTCCAGATGATGATTTAATTATTCCAAAAAACAGTACAAAAACGGATTGGGAAATTGAATTGGCTTTTGTGGTTGGGAAAAAAGCGAGCTATGTTGAAGAAGCGGATGCTTTAGATTATGTGGCTGGTTACGCTTTATTGAATGACTATAGCGAAAGAGCCTTTCAAATTGAAATGGGAGGGCAATGGGCAAAGGGAAAAGGTTGTGATACGTTTGCGCCACTTGGCCCCTTTTTGGCTACTCAAGACGAAATCGATGACGTGAATAATATTCCGATGTGGTTGACTGTAAACGGAAAGAAGTTCCAAAATAGTAATACTTCGAATTTGGTTTTCAAAATTCCCTTTTTAGTGCATTATTTAAGTCAGTTTATGACTTTGCTTCCAGGCGATATTATCAGTACAGGAACGCCTCTAGGTGTAGGATTAGGAATTAAGCCAGATCCTATTTACATCAAAGCGGGAGATGTTATTGAGTTAGGAATGGACGGTTTAGGTTCTAGTAAACAAGTAGCGAAAGCGTATACTAAATAAATTATGGCAGCACAAAAATATTGTTTAGCATTAGATTTAATTTATGATGCACAGTTGATGGCAGAATACAAATCCTATCATCAAAATATTTGGCCGGAGATTACAAAAAGTATTAAAGATTCTGGAATTGAGGTGCTTGATATTTATGGCGTGGGTAATAGAATGTTTATGATTATCGAGGCAAATGAAACATTTTCATTTGATGAAAAGTCAAAAAATGATGCCAATAATCCTAAAGTACAAGAATGGGAAGCATTAATGTGGAAATTTCAACAAGCATTGCCTTGGGCTAAAGCTGGCGAAAAGTGGATGCTTATGGAGAAAATATTTGAATTGAAATGAAAATAGACAGCCATCAACATTTTTGGAACTATCATCCTATAAAAGATGCTTGGATAAGTGACGATATGAAAGTGATTCAGCAGGATTTTATGCCTGCTGATTTACTTCCTTTGTTGCAGAAAAACGATATTGATGGCTGTATTGCTGTACAAGCAGATCAAAGTGAAACCGAAACCCGTTTTTTACTCCAACTTGCTCAAGAAAATGATTTTATCATGGGAGTTGTGGGTTGGGTCGATTTTAGGTCGAAGGATATAGAAGAGCGATTGCAGTATTTTTCACAGTTCGAAAAATTGAAAGGTTTTCGGCATATTGTTCAAGGAGAATCTGAGGACGATTTTTTACGAAGAGCTGATTTTTGTAATGGTATAGCGCAGTTGGAGAAGTATAATTTTACTTATGATCTGTTGATTTTACCTAAGCATTTGTCTGTTGCTGCTGAGTTTGTGAAACGTTTTCCAAAACAAAATTTCGTGATTGATCATTTGGCAAAGCCGAATTTTAAGGAAGCTAACTTTACGAATTGGGAAAATGGAATTAGGGAATTAGCAACCTATAAAAACGTATTTTGTAAGCTTTCTGGAATGGTCACGGAAGCGGATTGGAAGAATTGGAAAGCAGAAGATTTCAATTATTGTTTGGATGTTTTAGTTGGTAATTTTGGAATAGAACGATTAATGTTCGGAAGTGATTGGCCGGTAAGTTTATTAGCAGCATCTTATGAGCAATCTTCAGCTATTGTTAAAAATTATTTTTCCAAATTTTCGGAGGAAGAGCAGCATAAAATTTGGGGTGGAAACGCCATTAAATTTTATAATTTATAAAAGGAAACAGAAATGAATTTACATTTAGAAAATAAAATAATTATTGTAACTGGTGGTGCCAAAGGGATTGGTTTGGGGATTTGTAAAGTTCTGGCTTTAGAAGGTGCAATCCCTGTTATTATCGGAAGAAAAGACAGTGACAATCAGCTCGCGATAAAAGAAATTGAAGCTGCTGGTGGAATAGCAAAATCCGTAGTTGCTGAATTGACAAAACCGGAAGATTGTGAAAATGCAATAAAGCAAATTGTTGCTGAGTTTGGTCGTATCGATGGGCTCGTAAATAACGCAGGAGTCAATGATGGCGTAGGTTTAGAAAACGGAAATTACAATTCTTTTATCGAGTCTCTGCATAAAAACTTGGTTCATTATTATTTAATGGCGCATCATGCTTTACCTGAACTGAAAAAATCAAAAGGCAGTATGGTTAACATAGGTTCAAAAACAGCTGATACGGGACAAGGTGGCACTTCTGCTTATGCAGCTTCTAATGGAGGACGTAATGCTTTAACCAGAGAATGGGCAGTTGAATTATTGAAATATGGTATTCGTGTGAATGCAGTAATTGTAGCTGAATGCTACACACCATTATACAATACATGGATTCAAACTTTTGAAAATCCAGAGGAAAAATTAAAACAAATTACTGATAAAATTCCGTTTGAAAACAGAATGACAACAGCTGAAGAAATTGCCAATATGGTGGTTTTTCTCTTGTCCGAAAAATCCAGTCATACTACTGGACAATTGATTTATGTAGACGGAGGTTATACCCATTTGGATCGAAGTATATAGTAGGGTAAAATAATTTTTTACTTTAGCAAAAGAGTTTAAAAATAAATCTTGGAAAGTGTATGATTTATATGCTTACCAGGATTACTGTTGTAGTGCCGTTTTATAAAATCAATATCCTATTTTTAGTAAGGTGAAAATTGAGGTAATAAAAGCTTGACTATGATTTTATTACTCGATTAAAGTGTTTTTATTTGTTTTGCAAAATCGTTTTAGTAAATTCGTTTAATCATAAATATTTAGAAGAATATGAAAAAAATAATACTATTAGCTCTGTTTAGCGGAGCTTTATTCTGTGCCAAAGCACAAAATAAAATTGATCCTAATACGATCAAAGATAAGATGCAATGGTTTGCAGATGCTAAATTGGGAATTTTTATTCATACGGGTATTTATTCAGTAAACGGAATTGGTGAATCTTGGAGTTTTCACAACAAATTAATTTCGCACCCTGACTACATGAAACAAGTAAAGGGATTTACACTTAAAAATTACGATCCTGCTTATTGGGCTGATTTAGTTCAAGAAAGTGGAGCGCGATATTCTGTTATTACTACAAAACATCATGACGGAGTAGCCATGTACGATACTAAAATGAATAATTTAAGTTCTGTAAAAGCCACTCCGGCCAAAAGAGATATGGTAAAACCATTTTTTGAAGAATTGCGTAAACGCAATATAAAAACAGGTGCTTATTTCTCCTTAATTGACTGGACAAATAAGGATTATCCGGGCTTTCTAAAAGACAGTTCACGATACAAAATTGCCAATGATTATGGGAGATGGAATAAGTTCAGAAGTTTTTTTCAAGGACAAATAAAAGAGATCAGCGAGAAGTTTAATCCTGATTTGTGGTGGTTTGATGGAGACTGGGAGCATTCTGCTGAAGAGTGGGAATCACAAAAGGTTCGCCAAATTATGTTGGCTCGAAATCCAAATACAATTATAAACGGACGATTACAAGGGTATGGTGATTATGATACGCCAGAGCAAAATTTTCCAGTTAAAAGACCTACTTTCAAATGGTGGGAATTGTGTATGACTATAAATGACAACTGGGGATACCAACCACAAGATCAAAACTGGAAAACACCTTACGAGGTAATTACCATTTTTGTAGATGCAGTTTCTAATGGTGGAAATCTATTGTTAGATATTGGACCAAAAGAAGATGGAAGCATTCCAGAGCAAGAAGTACATATATTGAAAGAGCTAGGAGCTTGGAATAAAAGAAATGGCGAAGGTATTTTTAATACTGTTGCAGGAATAGATTTGGGACATTTTTACGGACCAACCACATTATCAAAGGATAGTACAACGCTTTACTTATTTGTGTATGGAAAAGCAACCGGACCTTTATTGCTAAAAGGATTAGATAATAAAATTGAAAGTATCACAACCGTAGGAACAGGTGTTGCGTTAACACATAAGGTTGTTGGTAAAATTTCATGGAGTCCAGTTCCAGGATTAGTTTATATTGATTTGCCGGAAAGTGCATTAGATCAGTATGTAACTGTGTTAAAAGTTAAATTAGACAAGCCAATTAAATTATATACAGGACAAGGCGGATTACAATAATTACTAACAGATTGAAAGCAAAAAAAAAATAAAACTAAATTAATTAATATGAAAAAGAGGCATAGATTACAGTTGCTGATAAGAGTTCTAGTAGGGATAAGTTTAACTGTTCCTTTTCTAACTATAGCACAAAATAATAAGACTATTGAAAGAATGGGTGCTGTAAATACAGAATCATTCGATCAAGGTTGGTTGTATTCCCGTTATGGATTACAACCTGACGGAACTAGAGTGGAGGAGCCAAAAAATCTTGAAAGTACAAACCAGAAAGATGCAACATGGCAAAAACTAAATCTTCCTCATGATTGGGCGATTGCAGGACCTTTTCGTAGTGATATTACTGGCGAAACAGGAAAGCTCCCATGGAGAGGAATAGGATGGTATCGCAAGCATTTTACCGTATCAGCTGACGATCAGGGAAAGCAAATTTTTGTCGATTTTGACGGGGCGATGGCTAATGCCAAAATTTGGTTAAACGGTCAGTACGTTGGAACATGGCCATATGGTTATAGTTCTTTCCGTATGGATTTAACGCCTTATATAAAAGTAGGTCAAGAAAATATAATCGCTGTACGTCTTGATACTGAAAATTGGGATTCTCGTTGGTATCCAGGAGCTGGAATCTACCGTCACGTATGGTTGGTAAAAACAAATCCAGTTCACGTAGGACATTGGGGTACTTATATCACAACTCCAGAAGTGACAAGTAAAAAAGCTACAGTAAAACTGGCAGTTACGGTTGACAATCAATCGGATAAAAAAGTGAATGCTTTAGTACAAACTAGTTTTTTTGAATTAGATATAAATAATAAACCAACGAAAAAAGTGACTGCAACTAAAGCGGTGACGGTTGCAATAAATCCAAATTCTAATGTAGTCACTGAAACTCAAACTGCTGTTTTGAATCCAAAATTATGGGATATTGTGGCTCCAAATCGTTATGTGGCGCAAACTACTGTTAGCATTAACGGAAAATTAGTAGATAGCTACAATACACCTTTCGGGATTCGTACGATAGAATTTTCTGCGACTAAAGGTTTTCTTTTGAATGGTAAGAAAGTAGTAATTAATGGAACTTGTAATCATCATGATTTAGGAGCCCTAGGAGCTGCTATAAACACTAGTGCCTTGAGAAGACAATTGAAAATCCAAAAGGAAATGGGAGTAAACTCTTTGCGTACTTCACACAATCCACCTGCTCCCGAATTATTAGAATTAGCAGACCAAATGGGATTTTTAGTATGGGATGAAGCTTTTGATAACTGGAAAGTTGGTAAAAAGAAAAATGACTACAATAAAATTTATGACGAATGGCATGAGAAAGATTTGAAAGCACTAATACACCGCGATCGCAATCATCCATCTGTATTTATTTGGTCGATAGGAAATGAAGTGCCACAGCAAAGAGATGTCGAAATAACGAAACATTTGGCTGATATTGTAAAAAGAGAAGATCCTACAAGACCAGTTTCTAATGGATATAATGATCCAGACGCAAGCCGCGAAGCAGGTGCGCCAGTTTCTTTAGATTTGATGGGTGTAAACTATTTCTTTAGTCAACAAGCAAAATGGGAAGCTGATCCACGTTATAAAGATATGCCTACTCTAGGAAGTGAAACTGCTTCGACAGTAAGTTCTCGTGGGGAATACTTTTTTGGTAATGATTATCAAAATTGGCAAATATCATCGTACGATACTGCCCATCCAGGTTGGGGATGTACTCCAGATGAGCAATTTAGAACGAATGCTAAATTTCCAAAAATGTTAGGGGAATATGTATGGACAGGTTTTGATTATTTAGGAGAACCTACACCTTATAATTCTGATGATACGAACCTGCTTAATTTTAGATCAGATCCTTCTAAAGTGGCTGAATTACAGAAAAAGTTAGAAGAAATTAAAAAGAAAAATCCGCCGTCAAGAAGTAGTTATTTTGGAATTATCGATTTAGCCGGTTTCCCAAAAGACCGTTTTTATAGCTATCAATCTCAGTGGAAACCAGAATTGCCTATGGCGCATATTTTACCGCATTGGAACTGGAAAGAAAGAATGGATTCGATTACTCCGGTACATGTTTACACTTCAGGTGATACAGCAGAATTATTCTTAAATGGAAAAAGCCTTGGTAAGAAAACTAAAAAACAAGGAGTAGATTTCCGTTTGATTTGGGATGATGTTAAGTATGTTCCAGGTGAATTGAAAGTAGTCGCGTATAAAAATGGGAAAAAATGGGCAACTGATGTAGTGAAAACTACAGGAGAAGCTTCAAAACTAGCGTTATCAGTAGATCGTAATACTATTGCAGCTGATGATGTTGATTTTGCTTTTATTACAGTAAAAGTTACTGATACAGCAGGTTTAACAGTTCCTCGTACGCATCCGTTAATAGAGTTTTCTATTGAAGGTGCTGGTGAAATTGTGGCAACCGATAATGGCGATGCAACTAGTTTTACTCCGTTTCAAAGTCATGAAAGAAATGCTTTCAACGGTATGGCTTTAGTAATTGTAAAAGCTAAAAAAGGGCAAAAAGGAAAGTTTACTGTAGTTGCTAAAAGTAATGGATTAGAGACTGGAAAAGTTACAGTTTCTGTGAAATAGAAAATCAATAAATAGAATTTAAAGGCGTGTTTTTCTCCAATATAGATAGGTTCTGTTTTGGAGTAAAATACACTTTTTTACTATAAATAGTTCTGTAGTGATTCAATTTATTTGAATCTTAAATAGATTTGCAATAATGGTATTTACGTATAAAAGGCAATTGTCATTGATACCTCTCAGCTTTTGTATTTCTATATGTTTTTTGGCTTATGGGATAAAAGTACAAACAAGCGATTGCTTACAATTTTATAAAGCACTGAAAGACTAGTTCAATTTTATTTCATTTGTTAAAATTATACTGTAGTTGTAAATCGCTCAAAATACTGCTAATTAGCTTGTGCCAATAATAAACTGGTAGGCACTGTTCGACGATTTGTTTAAAATGTTTTATATTCGATTTGTATTGTCAAGTATTAATAATTAAAAATGAAAAATATGGTTAAATCATTATTGTTTTCGCTTCTTTTATGTAGTGCTATCTCTTTTGCACAAGAAGTAAAAATTATTCCTCAGCCGGTGGAAGTTACTACAAACGTAGGAAGTTTTGTCATTAGTCCAAAAACCAGCTTGGTTGTTTCTAGTAAAATCGATGAGGCTAGTGCTTCTTTTTTGAATTTGTATTTGTCAGATTATTATGGTTTTAAACTACCAATCGTAAAAAAGGCAACTAAAGATTATATCAAATTTAATAGCCTTAAAAATATCAAAGGTTTAAAAGCGGAAGGGTATAGCTTAAAAAGTGATAGTAAAGGAGTTGTAATTGAAGGTAATTCTGATATTGGTACTTTTTACGGAATGCAAACCTTGATTCAATTGCTTCCAGTTGAAAAAAGCAATGCTCTGAAAATAGCAGCAGTTACTGTAAAAGATGAACCTCGTTTTGAATATAGAGGGGCTATGCTAGATGTAGCGCGTCATTTCTTTCCAGTTTCTTTCGTTAAAAAATACATTGATTATTTAGCGTTGCATAAATTGAATTATTTTCATTGGCACTTAACTGAAGATCAAGGTTGGAGAATTGAAATTAAAAAATATCCAAAATTGACTGAAATTGGTTCTAAGAGAAATGGTTCTATTGTAGGTAGATATCCTGGGACTGCAAGTGACAATACTCCAGAAGGTGGATTTTATACGCAAGAGGATGTGAAAGAAATTGTTAAGTATGCTGCGGATCGTTTTATTACGGTAATTCCAGAAATCGAAATGCCAGGTCACAGTAGTGCTGCAATTGCTGCGTATCCTATGTTAAGCTGTTTTCCAGACGAAAAAACAGAAATTCCAGCTAATGTTATCTCTGAAAAAAGTAAGCAAGAATTGGCAAATGGAAGAGTGAAACTAGTTCAAGAAACTTGGGGCGTTTTTACGGATGTATATGCACCCACTGAATACACTTTTAAATTTTTGGAAGATGTTCTTGATGAAGTAATGGCTTTATTTCCTTCAAAATACATTCACGTTGGTGGTGATGAATCTCCAAAAGATGCTTGGAAAAGAAGTGCATTTTGTCAGCAATTAATAAAGGAAAAAGGTTTAAAAGATGAACATGAATTGCAAAGCTATTTTATTCAACGTATGGAAAAATACATTAATAAAAATGGTAGAACATTAATTGGATGGGACGAAATCCTTGAAGGTGGGCTTGCGCCAAATGCAATCGTAATGAGTTGGAGAGGTGAAGCAGGAGGAATTGCTGCTGCTAAAGAAAATCATCAAGTGATTATGACTCCTGGAAGCCATGTTTATCTTGATCATTCACAAACCAAGAATGATAAAGAACTTACTATTGGAGGATTAACTTCATTGGAAAAAATTTACAGCTACGAGCCTGTTCCTAAAGAATTGAATGCAGAACAAGCAAAATACGTTTTGGGAGCTCAAGGAAATGTTTGGACAGAATATATGGAAAATCCTGCCAAAGTAGAGTATATGATTTTTCCTCGTTTGAGTGCATTAAGCGAAGTATTATGGTCACCAAAGAAAACCAAAAACTGGCCTGATTTTCAAATTAAAATTGAAACTCAGAAAAAACGCTATGATATGTGGGGAGCTAATTATTTTAAAGAAAATAACGCCTTAGATGTGGTGTTGCCAAAAAATGAAAATAAAATAAAAATGTAAATTTGAACTAATTATTAAAATAAAATGCCCTCCAATTTTTTGTGAGGGCATTTTTATTTACTCATTCTTAGTTAAGAATTGAAAACTCAAACCATATCGGAATATGATCTGAAATTATTCTAGCTTCTTTTAGTGTAGTAAAGCTTTTATAGAAGGGAATAATTCCTGAATTTAGATGATTTATTTTTAAAGACTTGAAGAAGATATTGTCAAATTCTGATGCTAAACAGGCATCTTCTTTACACTCTTTTTTTAGAGATGTTTTTTGGCCAATAAAAACGGACTCATATCCCATTTTTTTCAAAGGATTAAAAACGGTGTACGATTGGGGACAATTGAAATCTCCTGCAAAAATTAAATTTAAGTCAGGATATTGATCTGGTAAAAATTTAAAGTATTTAATTTCGGTTTCTGGTTGTTTGTTCTTAGTAATAGCATGAAAATTAACTACAGTAAATTGTTTGTTCTCATATTGAAACGTGCAGAAATAGGGTTCTCTGTCAATCTCCAAATTGTATTTTTTTTCCAGCCAAGCTTTCCCTATTTTTCTTACTTTACTAGTTTTCCAGATAAAAGCATAGCGCTCTGTTTTATAAGCACTACTACTTGTTGGGTTGCTAATGGTGTAATCCCATTTTGCTCCTTTACGATTCAATTCATCTGCCAGTCTTGCTACTGCCTGAGCTCCGCCATGACCTGCTACAACCTCTTGTATGGCTATAATGTCATAGTTTCTCAAAGTATTAGCAATGAAACTTATCGTTTCTTCAGATTTTGATTTGCCAAAATTCTGAATGTTCCAAGAAAGGAGTTTTGTTTGAGAGAATCCAAAAAAGCATATTAGAAAGAGTAGGAGAGTAAGGAAGAATTTCATGAAATGTATTTGATGCTTAATTATATTCAAATAACGTTGATTCATAGTTAAAAAAGAAAAAAAAGCAGTGTTTATTAGGTATGAGTAGGTTTTAACGAATTAGATTCTGAACAAATAATTTTGTCTAGGACTATCGAAAATTGGAGATAGTATTTATTACTAATTTTGATTTTTTGTTTAATTTAAATAATTTCTAAACTCATCGTTTTTTATTTATTCTTCCAAATGTGATATACTAAATAGACAATGAATACTCCACCTAAAATTATTATTCCTACTTGTATTAAAAAGAATAGATTTAGTTTCATCATTGATAATTCATTCCTGTCTTAATGAGGTTGGGAAAATAGAAAGAGTGTACTTTTTTTGAGTCAAGTACATATTTCTATTATGGAGTTGTAGTTTTTTGGATATAAGCAATCTTACCTTTTTTATGTCTAGAGGTGATATGCTTTTTATTTGTATTGGTGAGATTTTGTATTAAATCAAATTTTGGATTTTCATAAAAACTATTAATATTATTTAAAGAAGCATTGTTATTATGATGTTGTTTTTTTTTATTTTGGCTAATGGATATCTCTGGAGTGTTTACTTTAATATGAATTTTGAAATAATTTGTTTGTGTTTTTTGAATGTGTTGTTTTTGGATTGGACTTGTAAATAAGGCAACAAGCATCAATAGTCCTATGGCTATTATTTTTCTCATATTTTTATTTACTACAGGTGTCAAATATTGTTTTTAGACTTACCCAAACGTAATTTGATTCACTTTTCTGCATACTCTGGTTTTATATTAATGATTTCAGTAAATCAAAACTAGTATAACTAAAACGCATTACTTTACGGGAAACCGTAAACGCCTTGTTTTTATTTTTTTAAGTATAAAAAAATGAATGTACCAACATTAGTGTGGTTTTAAAAATAGGAGCTAATCTGTAATCCTTACTAAATATAAAGAATATAGTTTGAACTAATAATAAAAGTGTAAGAATGGCTTTGACTGATTTAATTTGTCAAAAAAAGCTAAAAAACATTCGTTGTATTAGGGTCTTAATGGTATATTAATTTAGTACATCATGAATCCTAATAGAACTCAAAAAAGTAATAACGAGTTGGTGATTTTCTCTCGGTAAAGAAGTTAGAGTAGCAATGAAATCACGCGTTTTGCGCTGTTGTATTAACAATTTAGATCAATCCTAAATCATTTGTAATGGCAATCAAATGCACGTTGTTATTGGCTTTGAAGTAAATTTTCAATCTGTTAATCCGTTTTTCTTAACTGCTATTACTATTTGGAATAATGCCAGAATTTTTTTATCACATGAATAAAACTGTAGCGTAAGAATGATTACAACGGTTGTGTAAATGACAGATTTTTTTTTTTGAAAGCTATTGTACTAAAATATTTAAATTATGATCTATTGATTACTTTCATTTCATAATTCGTTATGAATAAAAAACCCCATCACGCTATGCGGATGGGGTTTGTGTAAGTAAGTAATCTAAATTATGTTGATAAAACGTTTATTTTACTTTATTAAGTATTGCTTTGAAAGCTTCTGGGTGATTCATAGCCAAATCTGCAAGAACTTTACGGTTCAATTCGATATTGTTCTTTTTCACTTTACCCATGAATTGAGAATAAGACATCCCTTCCAATCTAGCTCCAGCGTTGATACGTTGAATCCATAATGCACGGAAATTTCTTTTATTCACTTTTCTATCACGGTAAGCGTAGCACATTGCTTTCTCTACCGCGTTCTTAGCAACTGTCCAAACGTTTTTACGTCTACCAAAGAACCCTTTGGCTTGCTTCATTATTTTTTTTCTTCTTGCTCTTTTAGCAACTGAATTTACCGATCTTGGCATAATTTTATTGTTTTTTTTGTAGCAGGCGGCTTGAATTTAATCAAAAGCACTTAATGGCCATACTCCAAGGTTATTTTAAATTTTTTTAACCTAAAGAAATCTCTAAGCTTTAGTCTTATTACTTAATTCTTAAGACTGGAAACTTTTATTAGATAATTCTTAATTGTTGTTTGATGCTTTTCATATCTGTTTTGTGAACTAGCGCAGAGTGTGTCAATGCTAATTTACGTTTTTTAGATTTTTTAGTCAAGATGTGACTTTTAAAAGCATGCTTTCTTTTAATCTTTCCAGAACCAGTAACTTTAAAACGTTTCTTGGCGCTAGATTTGGTTTTCATTTTAGGCATTTTTTCCTAGTGTTTTAATTTATTCTTACTTACTTATCTTTGCGAGCTTGTGAAGCAAGCTCATTATATTATTTCAAGCTTAAGGTTTCAAGTTCAAGATTTTAAAAGTGAACACTGAGCACTGTAAACTGAATACTATTTTTTCTTCTTAGGAGCAATGAACATGATCATTCTCTTTCCTTCTAAAACTGGCATCGCTTCTACTTTACCAAATTCTTCTAGATCTGTTGCTAATCTTAATAATAAGATTTGACCTTGATCTTTATAGATAATGGAACGTCCTTTAAAGAAAACGAATGCTTTCAATTTAGAACCCTCTTTTAAGAATTTTTCTGCGTTTTTTCTCTTAAACTCATAATCATGCTCATCTGTTTGAGGTCCAAAACGGATCTCTTTTACAGTTACCTGAGTCGATTTAGCTTTTAAAACTTTATCACGTTTCTTTTGTTCGTAAACAAATTTCTTGTAATCCATGATTTTACAAACTGGAGGCTCTGCATTAGGCGAAATTTCAACTAAATCCAGTTCGAATTGATCTGCTAATCTTAAAGCTTCTGTAAGTTTAAAAACTCCAGGCTCAATATTTTCACCTACAAGTCGTACTTCTTGTATACCACGAATAAGTCCGTTTATTCTGTGGGCATCTTTTTTTTCTACGCGAGGTTGGTAACCTCTGTTGCTTCTTATTGCTATGACTTTATAATTTAAGTTAAACTGTAAATACTTTTAATGTTTTGCTGATTTCATCATTTACAATTGCAGCAAATTCATCGATTGTAATTGTAATATTTCCTTTTCCTTCCTGACCGTGACGGCGGATAGAAATCGTTCCATTTTTCTCTTCTTCTTCACCTACGATAAGCATAAAAGGGATTTTTTGCATTTCGGCATCCCTAATTTTCTTACCTATAGTTTCGTTTCTGTTATCAATGAGGGCGCGAATTTCGTGATTTTCTAGCAAATCTAAAACTTTTTTCGCATATATTTCATATTTCTCGCTCAAAGACAATATTATAGCCTGTTCTGGCATTAACCACAGTGGGAAATTTCCTGCTGTATGCTCTAATAATATCGCAATAAATCGTTCCATTGAACCAAATGGCGCTCTGTGAATCATCACAGGTCTATGTAATTCGTTGTCAGAACCTTTATAAGTCAATTCAAAACGTTCTGGCAGGTTGTAATCTACCTGAATTGTACCTAATTGCCATTGTCTTCCTAAAGCATCCTTTACCATGAAATCCAATTTTGGACCATAGAAAGCAGCTTCACCATATTCAATAACAGTATTTAATCCTTTGTCGGCAGCAGCGCTAATAATAGCATTTTCTGCTTTTTCCCAATTTTCATCGGTACCAATGTATTTTTCTCTATTTTCTTTGTCTCTTAACGAAATCTGAGCTGTGAAATTTTCGAAACCTAAAGATCCAAATACATAAAGTACAAGGTCAATTACTTTCTTGAATTCCTCATCTAGCTGATCAGGGGTACAAAAAATATGTGCATCATCTTGAGTAAACCCACGTACACGCGTTAGACCGTGCAACTCACCACTTTGTTCATATCTGTAAACAGTACCAAATTCAGCGTAACGCTTTGGCAAATCTTTATAAGACCATGGTCTTACATTATAGATTTCACAGTGATGTGGACAGTTCATTGGTTTCAACAAAAATTCTTCTCCTTCATGCGGAGTAGTTATGGGTTGAAAACTATCGGCACCATATTTTGCATAGTGACCTGAAGTTACATACAATTCTTTTTGACCAATATGTGGTGTAACTACTTGTTCGTAACCTGCTTTTTTCTGTGCTTTTTTCAAAAATTGCTCTAAACGCTCTCTCAAAGCAGCACCTTTTGGCAACCATAACGGTAGACCTTGTCCTACTTTAGAAGAAAAAGCAAACAATTCAAGCTCTTTACCTAGTTTTCTATGATCTCTACGTTTTGCTTCTTCAAGTAGCGCTAAATATTCTGTAAGATCTTTTTGCTTAGGGAATGATGTTCCGTAAACACGAGTCAACTGCTTATTTTTCTCATCACCACGCCAGTAGGCACCCGCAACACTCATGATTTTCATCGCTTTGATAATTCCAGTGTTTGGAATATGACCACCACGACATAAATCAGTAAAGGTATCATGATCGCAGAATGTAATTGTTCCGTCTTCAAGATTAGTAATAAGTTCTGTTTTATAAACGTTGTCTTTGTATAATTCTAAAGCTTCTGCTTTAGTAACAGGACGTAATTTAAATTCATGTTTCCCTCTTGCAATTTCAAGGACGCGGTCTTCAATTTTTTTGAAATCAGCATCTGTGATTTTATGATCTTCAAAATCTACATCATAGTAAAATCCGTTAGCGATTGCTGGCCCAAGAGTTAATTTAATTCCTGGATACATTTCTTCTAAAACCTGCGCCATGACGTGAGAAGTAGAATGCCAAAAAGCTTTCTTACCATTCTCGTCATTCCAAGTGAATAATGTAAGATTTCCGTCCGTTGTCAATGGAGTACTGGTCTCAAGAGTTGTACCATTAAAAGAAGCTGAAATTACATTTCTAGCAAATCCTTCACTAATGCTTTTAGCAACATCCATCGGAGTTACATCAGAAGCATACTCTCTAATTGACCCATCGGGTAAAGTAATCTTAATCATTTTTTAAAATTTTATGACTGCAAAGATAGATTATTAGGAAAAGACAAGCAATAAATAGCTGATGTTTGTTAGTCTAAATTTTACAAAATAAGGAAGTATTTTAAAAATGAGGTGATAATGGAGAATCCAGTCACTCTTTTAGCGATTAATACTTTTTAAAATTTTAAAAAGTGTATTTCTTATCTTCTGTAAAACAATCAGTTTTACAAGTCAATTTTTCTTAATTCGACGTAGTTTCTATTCAGTTTTTTTAATAAAATTCCATAAATTAATTGATAAAAAAGCCATACAACGCCAATTAAAATTGCAATAAAAAACAACATTAGTAGACAGATAAAGAACATTTTCCCTCCATCAGTATTTGCAGATTCAGTTTGGAATTCATTAAAGAAAACTACTACTGACACAACAAAAACTAGCATCAGATTAAAAATAATGTAATAACGTACTGTTTTTCTGGTGTTTAAAATGCATTCCATTAATTTTTTTGTATTCGAAGTAACTGTTATAGAACGATAATTTCTATAAAATAAATACATGAAAAATAATGCCACTCCGTAGCTTAAATAATCTAAAACGCTAATTACTAGCTCGACCGTTGGTGATTCGCTCGTTTTTTCATTTGGCATTAAATAACTTAGAGAATTTAATACTACAAATTCTAAAATACTAATAATAAAGATCCACTTCACAATGGAAGATGATCTTTTATGAATCATTTTATATATTTCATTTTCAGATACTTGCTCGAAATGATTGTCAATCTTTTGCCAATCTTTTTTTAATAAATCCAGCTCTTTCATATTCCTAATGGATTTAATATTTTTTTTAATTTACCCTTTATCCTGTTCATTTTAACCCTCGCATTCACTTCGCTAATCCCCAACGTTTCTGATATTTCGTGATAATCCTTATCTTCAAGATACATAAATATCAGCGCTTTTTCAATATCATTTAGTTGGTAAACCGCTTGGTACATTAATTTCAATTGTTCTTCCTCCTCATAATCATATTCTACGTCATTCAAGAAATGCTGCCGTCCTTCAAATTCAACCGTATTTATGGAACGTTTTGTTTTTCGATATAGGGTAATTGCAGTGTTTAGAGCTACTCGGTAAGCCCAAGTAGAAAATTTGCTATCGCCTCTAAACTTTGGAAACGCTTTCCATAACTGAATCGTGATTTCTTGGAACAAATCCTTGTGTGCATCGTCGTCGTTAGTATATAACCTACAAATTTTGTGGATTATATTCTGATTTTCGCGCAGTTGCTTGACAAAAGAATATTCTAAATTTTCACTCATATATACGTTAGTAATCTAATAGTAGATTTTGTTACAAAGTAGCGGTTTTTTTTTAGGAGCACATACATTTTCATTCAAAAGTGAGTGTGAACCTGCTTTTCGCTGTATCCTCGCTTATTGTGTCGTTCCTCACACAATCAGCAAGGGATGCCGCTTCAATCACGGCTAGTATAGAGCGTTTTATTTTTATAAGAACTTTTCAAGAAAATCAATGTAAATAGCAATGGGAATGTCAATAGCCATTTCAATAAAAAAAACTTATTCTAAAATCTGCAAGCAAAAATAGTTAATCATGAATCAGAAATCAAAAAACAATATTACTTCGTATATTAGCAACACTTAATTTCAGTACCAAGAAAATATATGAATATCCCAAATTCAACTTTACCTAGAGTAGTTATCATTGGCGGGGGTTTTGCCGGAATTGCACTAGCCAAAAAGCTAAAAAATAAAAAAGTGCAAGTCGTTCTATTGGACAAACATAATTATCATAATTTCCAACCGTTAATGTACCAAGTTGCTACTGGCGGACTCGAAGCGGGTTCTATTGCTTATCCAATTCGAAAAGTAATTCAGGAGTATGATAATTTTTATTTTAGGTTAACTAACGTTGAAGAAATTGATACTGCTAACAAAAAAGTAATCGCTGAAATTGGAGAATTAAGTTATGATTATCTCGTAATTGCCACTGGTTCTAAAACTAATTATTTTGGGAACAAAGAAATTGAGCGCAACAGTATGGCTATGAAAACCATACCGCAGTCGCTCAACATTCGAAGTCTGATATTAGAGAATTTTGAACAGGCAGTTTTAACTAAAGATACAACGGAACAAAATAGTCTGATCAATTTTGTCCTCGTTGGTGGTGGACCAACAGGAGTTGAGCTTTCAGGTGCTTTGGCAGAGATGAAAAAAGCGATTCTTCAAAAAGATTACCCTGATCTTGATATTGCTAAAATGCAAATTAATCTGATTCAAAGTGGGGACCGAATCCTAAACACTATGAGTGAGAAAGCCTCAGTAGCAGCAGAGAAATTTCTAACAGATTTAGGAGTGAAAATTTGGAAAAATGTACGTGTTACTAATTATGACGGTCGCACGATAACCACTAATTCCGATTTAATTTTTGAAACGGCAACTGTAATATGGACCGCAGGAGTTCAAGGGGCAATCGTTGCAGGGTTAGATAGTAAATCAGTAGTGGAAAAAGCAGAGCGTATTCGTGTCAACGAATTCAATCAAGTTTTTAGCTACACTGATATTTTTGCATTAGGAGACATCGCTTCGATGGAATCAGAATTATATCCACAAGGACACGCTATGATGGCACAACCTGCTATACAGCAAGGCGATTTATTAGGCGATAACCTCGTGAGATTAATTCAAAACAAAACCATGAAAGCATTTGAGTATAAAGACAAAGGTTCGATGGCAACAATTGGCAGGAATAAAGCAGTTGTCGATTTACCAAACTATCACTTCAGTGGAGTTTTTGCTTGGTTCGTTTGGATGTTTGTTCATTTGTTTTCTCTCATTGGATTCAAAAATAAAGCAGTAGTTTTCTTAAATTGGGTATACAATTACATTCGCTTCGACCGCGAAGGCCGACTAATAATAAGACCCTACAAAAAGAAAAGTTTTACAACTTTTATAAGTGATGAGATATAGAAGGAATGCGCTTCAAAGTTAATGTTAAGACGAATTAGTAACTATTGATTAGTAGTTAGTCCTAAAATCTAAAGTTTAAAATGAATTATTAAATAAAGTTATATTTTCTAGTCACTGGTCGTAAATCTGAAATCGTTAATATACAACCATAAATCATTTCAAAACTCTTTGTCCTTATAATAATTAACCATCAAATTTACATATTTACTATAACTGTCTAATCCGTCTTGCTGCTGATTTGCTTTCAAGAATTGGTCATAAAAAGCATGGAAACCTTTGTCAATAATCGTATCATATTGCTTCCAGAAAAGTTCACTCTCTTGATAGTTTTTTAATACACCAGGATTTACGGTTTTTAATAATTCATCGTAAATTTTTTCATCTTTTGCGTATAAATTTCCCAAACAATACTGCAAGGCCATACTATAACCGGAATACTGAATGTAGTAATCTTCATTTTTTATACAAGCTAGAAATCCGATGAAGTTGCATTCACTTTCACTGGCAAAACCCATTTGGTGCGCCATTTCGTGATTTGTTGTCATAGGGAACCTATACATAGGGCCAAGATAATTTACTTGGGCTTCGTTAGTAAACGGGTTCAAATATCCACCAAAACCCATATAAGTCAGGGGCAAACTGAATAATGATTTCTTGATACTTGTGTTTTCATAATCAAAAAAAGAATATTGATTGGAAAGTGTTTTGTATCCATTCAAACTCTTTTCAAAAAACTGTTCTTGTGAATAGGGAACCACGACTTTTAGATTATCATTATTTGTTATCTGATTTTGGACAGCATTTGTCTTTACGATTATCTTTTTGGTGAAAGCCAATAAATCTGCATCCGAGTATTCCCTTTCAATAGCCATTTTTTCAAATAGTGGTTGGCGATAATAATTTAATCCCCAAAGTAGATGAAAACAAAAATAAAATACTGAAATAAAGCTTAAAATAGCTAGAGTATTATTTTTCCAGTCTAATTTCCAGGTTTTTCTCTTTTTTAGAAGCCATTTAAGACCCAATACAATCAAAATAAAATAAAGACAATCACCAACTGAAAAAGGAATATTTCCTAAAACAATTCTTTCGATTTTGGAAATAATAAGATATAATCTATTGCTATAATACTGCTCCACCGTTTCTGGAAAGTAAGGAATAATTTTCAAGAGTATTATTTGAAAAAATAAAAAGTAAGGAAGGATGTATTTGCGTTTCACAGTATGTTTTTTCGAATTGTAAATATAATTACAATATCAATTAGTACCATAAGGAATTTAAACTTTGTAACTTTGTGACTTGTAAATGTTAAACTTCAAACAAAAATAAATGAGTCAAGAAATAAGAAATTTAGAACCAAAAGCACTTTGGAATAAGTTTGCTGATTTGAATGCCGTACCTCGTCCTTCTAAAAAAGAAGAGCTTGTAATTGAGTTTATAAAAAATTTCGGAAAAAGCCTTGGATTAGAGACTTTTGAAGATGAAATTCGCAATGTAATTATCCGCAAGCCTGCAACTGCTGGAATGGAAAACCGAAAACCAATCGTACTTCAAGGCCATCTGGATATGGTGCATCAAAAAAATGCGGATACCGTTTTTGATTTTGATACACAAGGAATCGATATGTATGTTGATGGGGATTGGGTTCGCGCTAGAGGGACGACTCTTGGTGCTGATAACGGTCTTGGAGTTGCTGCTATGATGGCAATCCTAGAAAGCACTGACATTCCGCATCCTGCCATCGAAGCTTTGTTTACCATTGACGAAGAAACTGGAATGACGGGCGCTTTGAATCTTAAAGGTGACGTTCTTCAAGGAGAAATTCTTTTGAATATGGATACCGAAGAAGATGATGAAATTGATATTGGTTGCGCTGGTGGAATTGATGTAACAGCAACTGCAGAATATGATGAAGAGGAAACTCCTGAAGGTTCAGTAGGGTATACAATCAGTGTAAAAGGCTTGAAAGGTGGACATTCAGGAATGGATATTCACAAAGGTTTAGGTAATGCTAACAAAATTATGAACCGTTTATTATTTGATGGTTTTGATAATTTTGGATTGCAAATTTCAGAAATAATTGGAGGTAGTTTGCGTAATGCGATTCCCCGTGAAAGCACGGCTAAAGTTATTATTGCGGGCGTGTATGATGAAGCTTTTGTTTTTGATATGCAGCAAATTGTAAACGAGATAAAAACAGAATATAAAACAACTGAACCTAATTTAGAAGTTATTTTTGAAAAAATGGATGCTGCTCCTGCTAAAGTGATGCCGTCTATTGCGCAGTTTTATTTTGTGAGAGCAATGTACACGGCTCATAATGGCGTTTACAGAATGAGCGCTGATTTTGATAACCTTGTAGAAACATCAAACAATATTGCTAAAGTAGTTTTAGGTAATGGACAACTTGTAGTACAGTGTTTAACACGTTCATCTGTTGAAACTTCTAAATTTGATTTGGCTAACGCTTTGCGTTCCGCATTTGAATTGATGGGTTGTGAAGTAGAGTTTTCAGGATCTTATCCAGGATGGACTCCTAATTCAGAATCAGAAATATTAGATATTTTGGTTGGGATTTACGAGAAACAAAATAATGCAAAACCACAAGTAGTGGCGTGTCACGCTGGATTAGAATGTGGTATTTTAGGAACTAATTACCCTAATATGGATATGATTTCTTTTGGACCAACTATTCACGGTGCGCATTCACCAGACGAAAGAGCAAGTATTTCATCTTCTCAGAAGTTCTGGAAATTTGTATTAGAAATTTTAGCTAACATACCAGTAAAATAGTTTTCTAAGAAAATAGAAAAAAGCATAATTAATTTCCGTTTAGGATTTTAATTATGCTTTTTTATTTGGTGGTATTTTGAATTTTAAAAAACAGCTCAGATTTTAATACGAACAGAAATTATTCGTTATTGTCCGCTAAATTATTTTTCAAATGTTCACTATCCCAACTATGATTTGTAGCCGCAATTTGGGAATAAGTATCCGTTTTTAGTAGTTCTTCTTGTATTTCGACTTCTTCTTTTATGGTGATCATGTAGGCCATTTTATCATGTCGTTTTTCTGCCAACTTCAGTGTTGTAATTTCGTCATATTTTATAAATTGTTGCCCTTGTCGTGTTGCAGAATATTTGCGATGGCCTAGTTCAACTAACGCGTCAACTCCCATATTAACGGCGCTAAATAAGGTTTCCCTATAAATGTGTTTTACGCTGTGATCGATGAGTTCGTAAGCATCATTTCGATTACGAGCCCGAGTTAAAATTTTTAAATGAGGAAAATGTTTCTGTAAAGTTTCAATCATTTGTAAATTAACCGATGGATTATCAATTGCTGCAATAAATATTTTTGCATTTTCACAACCCGCTGCTTTCAATAATTCCAATCGTGTTGCATCTCCATAATATACCCTGAATCCCATTTTTCGCAATAGATCAATTCGTTCTGAGTCATAATCTAGTATTGTTAATTTTACCTTATTAGCTTTTAATAAACGCCCAACCGTACTGCCAAAATGCCCAAAACCGGCAATAATAACAGGAGTAGGCTCGTCTATAAAATCATTTTCTTTTTTTGGTTCAGTAACTTTTTCTTTGACTCTTGTAAATGGGTAAATTAAGCGTTCGTTGATTAGTAGTAAAAAAGGAGTAGCGACCATACTCATAGCAATAACAGCCATAACCTGATTAGCCAAAATAGTAGGAATAATACTTAGTTGCATACAGAAACTCATGATAACAAAACCAAATTCACCTGCTTGACTCAATCCAATCGCAAAAAGAAAATTTTGGTCTAAGCTTTTTTTATTGAATCGGCTCATTAAAAATAAAACCACGAATTTTACAAGCGTTAAAATAGCTCCAAAAACAAATATGAAAAGTGGATTTTGAATAATCAATTGAAAATTTATCGAGGCACCGACACCAAGGAAGAAAAGGCCTAAAAGTAAACCTTTGAATGGAGCAATATCACCTTCTAATTCGTGACGAAATTCAGAATTTGCCAATACCACTCCTGCCATAAATGCGCCAAGTGCCGGACTTAATCCTACTAATTGCATCGAATAAGAAACTCCTACAACTAGCAATAAAGCCGAAGCAGTAAACAATTCCTGCAACCTCGTTTTTGCTATAATATGTAATAGTGGAACAAATACATAACGACCAGCAAAGTAGATAGTAGATATGATGCCAAGTACAATTAAGGTTTGTAACCAACTAGGATAGCCAGCAATTAAGGATTGTGGTCCTTCGCTTACAGCTTCTATATTTACGGTAGATAGTAACGGTAAAAATGCTAAAATGGGAATTACTGCAATATCTTGAAAGAGTAAAACGGCAAATGAAGAACGCCCAAGAGAAGTGTTTAACAATCCTTTTTCTTTTAAGGTTTGTAATACAATCGCGGTCGATGATAATGCTAAAGCTAATGAAATAGCCAATCCTGTTTTCCAACTCCAATCCATGAAAAGAAGAAAGCCTAAAAATAAAATGACGGTAGTTCCTATGAGTTGCGCAGAACCCATCCCAACAATGAATTTTCGCATTTTCCAAAACTTGCGAGGTTCCAATTCTAAACCAATTAAGAACAACATCATTACTACTCCAAATTCAGCAAAGTGCATAATGTCTTGTCCTTCTTGACCTATAAATCCCAGAACGTAAGGGCCAATAACTATTCCCGCAAGAAGATAACCCAAGATTGAACTCAGACCTAGTTTTTTTGCAATAGGAACACAGATTACAGCTGCCGCTAAATAAATAATTGCTTGTAATAAAAAATCAGTCTCCATATTAAACTTTTATTGTAGCAAACCATTCATTCAAATAATGGTGTTGCAAAATTTCATCTGTGTCTAAGTTGATATTTTCCAAGTAGTCGAGGAAATAGCCGAAAATTAAGCCATTTTTCTCGTAATCTTCTGCTGTCATATTGTGTGTTCCGTGCACGACATATGGTGGTAAGTATAACATATTACACACTTTAGCAGTTTGATTAAAAGGCTCTAGTAGTTCAAGAATGCTATAACGATCCTTTCCTGTTTCGCAATAATTTTCTTTATCGCCTCCCGTCGTTATTACTTGAAATATAATTTTGTTTATTAATGCTTTCCCTTTTTTTCCATATGCCCAATTATGCTCTAAAACCATGTCGATCCATTGTTTCATAAGTGGCGGACAGCTATACCAGTACATGGGATGGTGCCAAATAATAATATCATGTTTGCTTAATAACAGCTGTTCTCGCTTTACATCAATGTCAAAATCAGGGTATTCTTCATACAAATCATGAAAAGTGATGTTTTCTGATATGGGAATATTATCCACCAGCGCCTTGTTTGCGTGGGATTTTTCGAATAGAGGATGAGAAAATAATATTAATATTTTATTCTTAGACATTAATTTACGATTTTGCTATTTGTTTTTTTTAAAGTTGTAATTGCATGACATACAGTAGTTTTTTATTGATTTATTTGTTGAAAGGTATAAAAAAAGGATTGATTTTTAGTTTCAAAAACCACTAAATCCTTCCAGAAAATAAAAATATTTTTAGAAGGATTTAGTAAAGAATGTATTTAACTTTAATTCTTGAAAAATGCTTTTAATAAACTTTTACTTCCCACAACCCATAGAATGTCATTTTTCTCCAAAATCATTGTTGATTCTGGGTTAAGAATTCGCTTTCCACTTCGTTCTATTCCTACAATTAAGGCATTAGTTTTTTCACGAAGTTGTGATTCACGAATATTTTTGCCAATGAATTCCTCTTCCTTTAGTTCTAATTGTTTTAAGATAATATCAGATACAATGATTTCTGGAATTTCAATTTCATTTTGATGTAAATACCCTTTAAACTGGTTGACTTGATTATCTGTACCAATGATACAAATCTCATCTCCTGGGAACAAACGTTCATTTTTAGTGGGGATATTTATAGTAAAGTCTCCTCTTTTGATAAAGGCGATATTAACTCCTAATAGTTCACGTATTTTTAATTCGTTTAATGTCTTGCCAACTACATTTGAAGTTGGTGCAATTGTAAATGTGGACATGTGTCCGTCCCAAGGTGTTAAATCACTTCTGCTTCTGACAATCTTCTTGACTTCTCTTGCATTTAAATTTCTCAAAAAGTGATCTTCAATTTTGTCATACTGTGCATTTAATTTTTTTGGAAAAACAAAATATACAACGACAGCAAAAATCAGCGCTATAAAGGCGATTCCTGGTGAGAAAAAGATATTTAGTAAAAAACCAATATAAAAAAGGGTTAAAACCATTCGCAGTAAAACCATCATGAGAATAGGGCCACGATATTTACGCTCCTCTCTTAAAATTGCCACTTCTTTAACAGCAACACGTCGCAATGAAAGAGCCCATAAAAATGGTGATATTATCACTAATGTTATTAATGCGCCAAAGAGATTTCCAAATTTTAGATCTTGTACTAAGGGTAAAATATATTTAGATGATAGTAGAATAATAGCTACAATAATTACGGAATGAATAATTACTTGAGTCAAAAAAGCCCGAACTACTATTTGCCAATTTGTCACTAACTTGATTGATTGTGCATTGGCACTATAACGTTCAATTCTTTTAATCCATCTTCTAGGTAATTTGTCTTCCAAAAATTCAGAAAATGGAGTAGCAAATTTTATCATAAAAGGAGTAGTAAAAGTCGTCACCGCTGAGACCGCTACTACAATAGGATAAAGGAAATCACTGGTGACATTTAAAGACATTCCTAATGTTGCAATAATGAAGGAGAATTCCCCTATTTGCGATAAACTCATTCCTGTCTGTACGGATTGTTTTAAGGGTAATCCGGATAGTAACGCACCTATTGTAGAACTTATAGATTGACAAATAATAACCACTAAGGTTAAAATAGCCACAGGTAAAGCATATTCATACAACGTTTCTGGATTAATTAACATACCAACAGAAACAAAAAATACTGCTCCAAAAAGATCTTTTACCGGTTTAACTAGATGTTCAATATGTTCTGCCTGTGTAGTTTCGGCAATGATAGATCCCATAATAAAAGCACCTAATGCGGGAGAAAATCCAACATTAGCAGCTAGAATAACCATCATCAAGCACAAGGCAAGCGAGATGATCAATAGCATTTCGTCAGTTAATATATTCTTAGCCTTTTTTAGTAATGTTGGAATAAAAAAGATTCCGCCAACAAACCAAATTGTCAAGAAAAATATCAGTTTTAAAACGGATAACATCAATTCACTTCCTGAAAACTGCTGG
This sequence comes from Flavobacterium galactosidilyticum, assembly GCF_020911945.1. Lineage (NCBI taxonomy): Bacteria > Pseudomonadati > Bacteroidota > Flavobacteriia > Flavobacteriales > Flavobacteriaceae > Flavobacterium > Flavobacterium galactosidilyticum. The sequence goes on along the minus strand of NZ_CP087135.1, from coordinate 3,222,400 downwards.
CTCACGGCAATGGTTGATAATAATACCATCATTAAAATCGCAACAATATCCTGAACAATTAAGGAACCAATAACAATTCCTGCAAATTTTTGAGTTTTTACACCTAATTCGTCGAACGTTTTGAGAATGATAGTGGTTGACGAAACTGAGAGAATAACTCCTAAAAACACGCTATCCATAGAGTTCCAACCAATCCATTGACCTACCATATAACCTATGACAATCATGGAAATTATTTGTGTAATAGCAGTAATTGAGGCGCTTCCGCCTACTTTCATTAACTTTTTAAAGCTAAATTCCAGTCCTAAACTGAATAAGAGAAAAATTACTCCAATCTCTGCCCAAACTTCTACGCTGCTAACTTCTTTTACAGTAGGGAAAAATACAAAATGTGGTCCTGCCAAAAAACCAGCAATTAAATAACCAAGAACTAGCGGTTGTTTAATTTTTTTAGATAATAAAACTGCAACTGCAGCCGTCATTAATATCAATCCTAAATCACTAATTAAGGGTTGTAAATGTAGCGATACGTTCGCTACTGTTTCCTCGGTATTCATGGGCATTTATTCGTGTTATAATTGTTTTTTGTATTGTGGTAAGGTATATAAAATATTTTTTTAATGATAGTGTTTTTTGTTAAAATGACTTTTTATGAATTGATTTAAACGAAAAATTCCCATTAAAAAGAAGTGTTTTTCTCTTTTTAATGGGAATTGATGATTCTAATGATTTTATAAGTCTTAGATTCCCAAGAAATTGCTTGGCGTTATTTGCATTAATTCTGCTTTTATTTCTGCTGAAACATCAAGTGTTGCTATAAAACCATGAATTGCTTTTTTGTCAATCGCCTCATTGGTTCTAGTTAATCCTTTCAGTGCTTCATAAGGATTTGGATACGCTTCTCTACGCAATATCGTTTGAATAGCTTCAGCTACAACTGCCCAGTTTTTCTCTAAATCTTCGTGAAATTTAGATTCGTTTAGTAATAATTTGTTTAATCCTTTCAAAGTCGCTTCAAATGCGATTATCGTGTGACCAATTGGAACTCCAATGTTTCTTAAAACTGTACTATCCGTTAAATCGCGTTGTAATCTTGATATCGGTAATTTAGCAGATAAATGTTCGAAAATAGCATTTGCAATTCCTAAATTCCCTTCTGAATTTTCAAAATCAATTGGATTTACTTTATGTGGCATTGCCGAAGATCCTATTTCTCCTGCTTTGATTTTTTGTTTGAAATATTCCATAGAAACATACGTCCAAATATCTCTGTCTAAATCGATAATGATCGTGTTGATTCTTTTTAATGCATCAAAAAATGCTGCAAAGTGATCGTAATGTTCAATTTGTGTAGTAGGGAAGGAGTGGTGTAAACCAAGATTCTCTTCCACAAATTTCCCACCAAATTTTCTCCAGTCAATTTGAGGATACGCTACATGATGTGCATTGTAATTTCCAGTTGCTCCACCAAATTTAGCTGCAAAAGGAATATTAAACAACAAACGCATTTGCTCTTCTAGACGCTCTACAAAAACACCAATTTCTTTACCCAAACGAGTAGGAGAAGCTGGTTGTCCGTGCGTACGAGCAAGCATTGGAATGTCCTTCCATTCGACACTTAAATCTTTTAATTTAGAAGTCAAAGTAATCAATGAAGGCATATATACTTTTTCAAAAGCTTCTTTTGTAGAAAGTGGAATCGCCGTGTTATTAATATCTTGAGAAGTCAATCCAAAATGGATGAATTCTTTATATTGGGACAAACCTAATTTCTCAAAAGCATCTTTGATGAAATATTCTACTGCTTTTACATCGTGGTTTGTTACTTTCTCGGTTTCCTTGATCCACAGCGCATCTTCAGTAGAAAAGTTTTTATAAATGTCACGTAAGCTTTCAAATAAATTTGGGTTTACGTCTTTTAGTTGTGGCAAAGGCACTTCGCACAAAGCAATAAAATATTCAATTTCAACCAATACGCGGTATTTGATTAAGGCTTCTTCTGAGAAAAATGGAGCCAGCGAAATAGTCTTGTTTCTATATCTACCATCTATTGGCGATATAGCATTCAATTCGTTTAAAGTAGTCATTGTTTAGTTGTTTGTTCGAAAGTCGCAAATATAAGCAGATATTAGAAATTAGTAGTACGATTTATGATATTTGAACTGGATAAAAACACTTCTTTATCCTTTTTTTTTGTTTTATAGAAATGAAAGCAACTTATTTCTCATGATTTCAACACCTTTGGAGGCCACTTCTGGAATGATTTCTAATGGATTTCTAAGATTTGGAATTTTTATAGGTTTTGGGTCAATGTAAAAAAGCGGTGTTTCTCTAGAGGTAAAATCAATTAATCCAGCTGCAGGATATACTTGTAGTGACGTTCCAATAACAGCAAAATAATCAGCAGTTTCTGTAATTTGTATCGCTTGGTCAAGCGCAGGAACTTCCTCTCCAAACCAAACAATGTGAGGTCGCAACTGATTGTTTTCGTCGTCAAGATCTCCAAAGTTCAAATCTTCCTGCCAATCTAAAATATGATTCAGATTACGTACACTACGCACTTTTAATAATTCGCCATGTAGGTGCAAAACATTCGTGCTACCAGCTCGTTCGTGTAAATCATCAACATTTTGTGTGATAATATGCACCTCGAAATCTTTTTCTAATTCAGCCAGAATTTCATGTCCTAAATTGGGTTTGGCCTCTTTAAGTTGTCTTCTTCTCTGGTTATAAAAATCAAGTACTAAAGCTGGATTTTTATGCCAACCTTCAGGCGTAGCTACATCCATCACGTTATGACCTTCCCAAAGTCCGTCGCCGTCTCGAAAAGTTTTTATGCCACTTTCTGCACTGATTCCCGCGCCCGTTAAAACTACTAATTTCTTTTTCATGTTTATATTTTTAGCCACCAATTCACCAATTTTCAAATTGTAAAATATAAAATCTCGTTTTGAATCATTTAGGTATTAAGAAAATTAAGACTTAATACGACTTGATTTCTAAATGTTTTTTATTTTAAAAATAAACAAAAAAGTTGTAGCTTTTTTTGACTACAACTTTTTTTATTGTATTTGCTACTCTTTGTGGGCACAGGCAAATGCCTGCGCTAACGTTTGTCTACATACTATAAATCCGAGCCATCTAGTTATTAAAGTACACTATGTTCTTATTCCTGAATTGATAATGCATTCAATGAATACAATACATTTGATAAAAAAATATCAACATAAGTAGTATCAATATTGTCATGTTCTGGGGTTGACCTTGGATAAATTAGTCCATAACTCTGAAACAATTCTTCTTTTAATTTTCCAATTTCAAATTGTAATTTTCTTGCTTTTAATGTTAGTGTATGCCAAGCGTTGATATCAGCTTTATTCATTCCTCTCAAAATATTTATTCTGTAAAGTCTAATATATTTCTCAAATTGGGTATTATAGCTATTTGCAGTTTTCTTTTTATCAAAATAATTTTTAACTGCCAAATCAATTTTACTGAAATAGTCAGGATTCTCAATTAAATAATTTAATGAATTCATTACTAAATTGTAAACACGTCCTGATTTTGAAACAATTGTATTCCCTTGTATATTATAACCAAGAGATTTTGCTTTTTCAATATCCGCAGCTACTCTATGCTGATTCATATGCCTATTGAGTACTATTGCTGATTCAGTTAATTTTAAACTTTTTCCATTTGATTTGTCGTAAATTTTATAGGGATCAAGATATGCATATACAAATGTTTTTCCATATAGTGTTTCTATATTGAAAGACTTATCAATCACTTGATCAATTACATTACGTGAATTTTTTGCTATTTCTTTTTCTAGTTTAGACTTGATATTAGTATATTCAATTTCAGTAGCAGTAGGTTCTATTAATTTAACTGGATATTCAATTTGATATTCAGTTAATTGAGTTATTAAATCTTGAACTTCTTTTTTGCTTGGTTTGTCACTTGAAAATTTTGATGACTCTACAACCACTTTATAGGATGTAAATCCAGCTGTGTATGAAGTACTACTCCTTGAGCGTTGAGTAGTTGTACTACTGAATGTAAAACCAATTTGTGAAAGATCGTTCTCAACCGAAACTATTAAGTATGAATTATTTTTTCGATCTTCCAAATATTTATTTAGTTTGCTTATAACTTGTGTTTTTAGTGAATCCCTATACTTTGAAAAATCATATTTAGCCTTGTAAATTGTTTTTTCAGAATAGTAAGGTCGCCTAAATTGAGGTAGAGGAATTTTAAGCTCTCCATTTTTCATATATTGTTTAAAGTCAAACGGCTTATTTATTGACTCTTCTATACGTGATAATTGTAATTCTAAACTCGTTATTTCTGGTGTCTTTGACAATTTAACAATTGTGGTGTCTTTAGTAACTGCTAATTCTTTGCTTTTAAAATCAACTAAATATTCTTTGTTAAATGTAATTTTTTCTATAGCTTCTTCAATTTGTGCGTTCCCTAAGGCAGATATCGTAATTGCAATTATTGTAAATATTTTTTTCATTCTTTCTCGTTTATATGATGAGGACTATATGTTGATATATTATTTTCGATATAATTCTGTATGACTTTAATAACATTATCTATAGCTTTCATCTTTAAATTTAAATATTCTGTAACAAAGTCAACGTCATTTAAAAAACGTATTTCTTCTCTTTGAATCGAACGTTTACCGCTTTTCTTTAATGTTCTTGGGACGATTCCTAAAAATAATTTTGAAGATGAATATTCGTATCTCAAATAATAAAAATTTGTAGAATCTTTTATATCAGAAAAAAGTAAAGCTTGTGAAGTATTAGAACTCCAAATATTTAATATATCAAATTCAATATTCCACTTGCCAAGAAGATTTCCTCTGTTTTTAATTTCATCAAAAGCTTCTTTAACAAAGCTATTCCTTACATCGACAAAATTTTTATAAATTTCGGCAGACTCTGTATAGTAATCTTTAATTATCTTTTGTATTTCATCTTTCATTTCCACATTAGTTGATTGATTCGTTAACTTTCTTATTAAATATGCATATTGGTTTAAAACTTCTCTCACCATTGGTTTATCAAAAGCTTCTTTTGCACAAGCTTCAATCCAATTTAAAATATGATTTTGATAAGAAATTATATCATATTCATTAAAATCCCCTTTACTATCCAATCCATCTAAAGTTAAATACAGAACTTTTGCATTAGTGTATTTTTCTTTATACCTCTTTAATTGATTTTTTTGTTCAGCGGCATAAATTTTATTTTCAATCACCAATTTTACACCTCCATTATCTTTTACAATTAGATCAATCCTTCCTCCTTCTGTTTTATCCTCATTAATTTTTCCAATATGTACTTCTTTCTGACAAATTGATGAATTACAATCTAAAATTAAATTTTGCAAAAATGAAATTTGATTTAAAAACAATTCCAAAGGTTTACTTCCTAATGAATGACTTCCTTTTGGATTTAACAACTCTCCAATTACGGCAGAATGTGTTCGAACTTCATCAGATTCCATTCCCATTATGGAGAAAATATTGAAATTTTCTCCAGAAAGTTCAGCATGTTTTTCATAAACTTTAATTGTGGAAGTAATTTTAGCTAATAATTGTGATAAGTTTTTCTCAACCATATATTTACATTGTTCTTATTAAACTTCCGTTTTCTTTTCTCACTTCTAATTTACCATTGCTTTTTGTTAATAAGATATCGTTTCCGTTAAATTTTGCATTAGTATTATTACTTGTAGAGATAGTGCGAACTAAAGCAGCATTTTCTTTCCGCAAAATAACTTGTCCTTTATCGTTAGTTATAACAATCAAACTGCCGTCATTTTTAATGTCGGCATTTACAACACCTGATGTTTGTATAATCCGAATTAGTGAACCATTTGATTTTCTTAATTCTAACTTACCGTTTACAATTTTTAATATGTTCATAGTTTTATAGTTTTTTATTTTGCCTACTCTATTTGGTTTTCGCCTTGCCCGTTTTTTAATACCCTCAAATATATAAATTAAAATGGCAAATATGTAATTATTTACTCACACAACATTTTGCACTTTGCACGTATGACAAAACAATACGTGGACAAAGAGTTACTCAACACCATTGCACTTGCACTGAAATCGCTCCGAGCAAGACAAAACGTATGACGAGCCAAATGAAAGGTTACTTTCTTTTCTTTCAAGCAGTCGATTTGTTCGGATATTCGCTTTAGGCTGTCATTACAAACTGTATTTGATGGTACGGGAAATACCTTTCCCTCCTTTGAGAACCCTGCATATTTCTCAATAATCATTTTTGGAATATCCAAGAGCATCACGTTTGATGATGTTGCCGTTTTCTTTCTGCGTACAATAATCCACTGGTTACCGTCAAAGAAATCTTGAATATTACTGTTTTTTAGACCTTTCATATCTGAATAAGAAAGCCCTGTAAAGCAACTGAAAACAAACGAATCTTTAACCAATTCGTCTTTCTTTTTCTCGCAGTTGAACGTTACGAGCTGTTCCAATTCATTCCTTAGCAAATAACCTCTGTCTTTGTCTTTTTTGGTATTCTTATACTCACTGAACGGATTGAAAGCAAGATGCTTTCTGCTCATTGCTAATCGGCAAAGTGTGGTAAATTCAATCATATACAGCCAAATAGTGTTGTGTGTCAAACTTTGGTCGTCACGCGGGTAATAATCAAAGTCCTGCACAAAATCAGATGTAAGGTCATTGAATGATAAGTCAGAGTAACCGTATTTTGTCAGTGCAAAATTGCGCAGGTGTTTTAGAAGTATTTTGTATTTACTGCGTGTACCATTTTCCCGAAGTCCGCTGTTTACTTTTTTCTCATAATCGGAAAGGAACTGTTCATAGAACTTGAAAAAGGTAAGTTCTCCGCTTTCCATACCGAGAAAGGCGTTTTTAAGTTTAGCACTGTTTACAGCCCCTCATTCTTCAGAATTTTAGAATAGCATTCGTCAATACCTGAAGGATTTTGTCAAGTTTGCTGTTTACCTCCTGGGCTTCTCGGCTCTTGCCTAAAACCCTGCCGTACTTCAAATCCCAATTTGTTGCGGAAATATCCAACTTGGTGCTGAATGCAGATTGTTTGCCGTTTACGGTAATCCTGCACATAACCGTAACTTTTCCGTTTTTCTTTGGGGCGTTCTTTTTAAGGTAGAACAGTACTTTAAACGTTGATTTTTTAGTCGTTCTCATACTCACAATTCTTAATGATAAAATTAAACTTATATGAGCTACAGAACAATATGAAAAACTAGGCAAAAAGTTGAAATACAGTATTTTGAAACGATTATTCTCAATGTTTAAAAGTAACGTTTTAGTAACCTTACTTTTGCAAAACCTCGCTTTTTACTGCTCGATAACTCATTACCAAAAAAAATACAAAACGGCTGTAAATCCTTTATTTACAACCGTTTTACCTGTTTTTAATCTTTGATGTATTTTTACTGAAAATTTATTTTAAAAATGGCGAAATTGTATTATTTCAAATTGTAAAAAATAAAATTAGTGAATTGGTGGCTAAGATAGTTTTTTGCGGTTTATTAATTTGTTGAGTTAATGAAAGCTAGTCTTTTTTAGTATTTTTGCCAACAAAACAATATAAAATGGTCGATACCGCTTACCTTAATTTTCTTGAAAATATACTGACTGACAACCGTAAAGAAAAATTCCTAAAAGTATTGGAAAATAGAACCAAGCATTTCACCATTGTTGTCGAAGATATTTTCCAGATGCATAATACCAGTGCGGTTATGCGTAGTTGTGAAGTTTTTGGGATTCAAGAATTGAATGTGATCGAGCAGCGTTATGGCAAAAGAATTGATAAGGAAATTGCTATGGGCGCTCAGAAATGGGTAGATATTAATGCTTTCGATAGTATTACGAATTGTGTAGATACTTTAAAGGATAAAGGCTACCAAATCATTGCCACTACTCCTCATGAAGGCGATTGCCTGATGGATGATTTTGATATTAGTAAACCAAGCGCTTTATTTTTTGGAACTGAAAGAGACGGTTTATCAGAAGAAATTATGAATCGTGCTGATGGTTTTCTAAAAATCCCAATGGTCGGTTTTACCGAAAGTTTGAATATTTCCGTTTCTGCTGCAATTCTTATTCAAAACTTGACGAATCGATTGCGCAATTCCAATATTGATTGGCATTTATCCAAAGATGAAATTTTAGAAAAAAGATTAGATTGGGCTAAAAAGTCTATCAAAGATATCAAAAGAATCGAAGAGCGTTATTTTTTGGATAATCCTAAATTAGTTCTATAAATCATATAGCATTTTTGCGCGTTCCTTGTCGATTGGTTTGTCTATCGGAATTTCTAAAAAATAATCCAATTGCCATTGTTGCGTTTTTTGAGCTTGCTTATTTAGAGTTTCATCCCAAGGCGGATAGACGCGAATTGCTCGTTTTCCTCCTATGTTATTTGTTGAAATAATCCCTTTATCATGAAGGACTGATTTTGGGAAAATAAATTGTCCAAGACGATTGTCTTTTCTAGTGCTAATAATAAATAGATTAATGCCGTCAGAAACATCGAAAGGTTGAATTGGGCCATTGTCAATTCTCTTCCATAAAGTTACAAATTGTCCTATTTTAGTTGGAGTGATTTTAGCAGAACGAAATAATACAGATTGATTATTTACTTGAAAAGAATGAGCTCCATATTCTGCGCTTTCTTTATCCTTTTGCAGATTCGTCCACTCAAAATTACAGATTTCGTAAAGATGTTCTTTTGCAAGGAGTAAATCGCTGTGAATTGTAATGCTATTTTTATTAATCATTTGTTTTAATTTTAAGATAGTTTTACTCTAATATTAGAGAATTTAAAGCTAAGTAGCTCTCAATATTTTTCATTTTACGCTCTTTGACCAAGTACTCACTTGAAGCAATTCTTCTTTGGTTTTATTTTTCTACTCCACTTTTGTGCAGTATGATGGATACAAGTAACCAATTGTCATTTTGAAATACGCTCGTACTGATTTTTTTTTAGTTCACACGGTTTTAAAAAAAAAAAGAATTGCACTAGGCTATTATGAGGACCTAGGCAATCTCATCTCGTATTTTTTTTAATTGGTTTTGTATCCGCTGGCCTGAACGTTTGTCGGCATTTGAGCTTCGCAACCTCGTTCTTTAGGCTAAGATAAAATTTATTAAGAAACCTAAAAGTGAATTTATTGCAAAATTCGCAATTTTGACAGAGGGCTCAGGTGAGATCGCTTTTTTTATTTAGAATGGTAAATCTTCCACTGATATTAAGTGTGTTTTTGTTCGATTGTAATTATCAGATAAAATTGCCCAACTAGTATTTACTTATCAATACCTTCAAAATATGCTTTTTTGTTTAAATTTTAGATTTAAATTTGAATCTAATTTTCTTTTGAATATATGAATTATCTAGTAGTTATGAATTGTTACAAACGACTGCCACAAATGATAAAGGTGAATTTGATTTTGGAGCGGTAGATTGTGATACTAAATATTACATCAAAACTGAAAAAGAAGAATACAATAAAGATGAAATTCCGACCATAATTGTAAATTATACCGGTAAAACCTTTGTTCCGATAACAATAGAAAAAACCTTGAAAAAAGTAACAATTGGAGACGATATTGCAAAAGCATTTGGCATAAAAACGATCTATTTTGATTTAAATAAATCAGATATTCGTCCGGATGCAGCTTTAGAATTGTCTAAAATTTTAGATGTAATGCTGCAAAATCCAACCATTAAAATAGATATTCGTTCGCATACAGATAGTAGGAATACTGCTGAATATAATGAGCGCTTATCAGAAAGAAGAGCAATTTCTAGTAAATCTTGGTTGATTAAAAATGGAATTAAGGGCTCTCGCTTATCAGCAAAAGGGTATGGTGAATATCAATTGGTCAATAAATGTGCAGATGGTGTCGCCTGTACTGAAGAAGAGCACCAATCAAACCGACGCAGTGAGTTTATCATTGTGTCCATACAATAGGATTTGGTCACTGGAAATTGTAAAAAGAGGCTATTAAAAATTTATGAAATAGCCTCTTTTTATATCTGGATATCCAAACGAAAACTATATATTAAGTTAAGTTGTATTTTTGCAATTAATTGATTATCAAAATATTAATTAGTTTCGTATTCAGAGCAGTATACCTTTTTCTCCTTCTTTTTTTATTGTGCCAAACTTCAATTTATTCAGAGATTTACAGTTTCAATTTGCTCTTTAGAATTAAGCTTGTTTCCATAAATCAATGATATACTTTTTTTGTTTCAAATTTTATTTTCCAGGAAACGTACTGCTCCAAAGTCCTCGGACTATTTACGCTATTTATATAACTGTGGAGCTGTAATGCCTAGTTTTCTGTTAAGTTCTTATATGTTTTTTTTATAGTAACTCAATTGGACAGCTCTCTTTAAAAGCTTTCTCATAAATTTTGTGGACTTGTTCCATAGATTAACATTAATATTACTTCTTAACTTTATGTTATGGCTAATTTAGTATGCCCATATAATGGATTATGCTAATTGCTCCTGAAAATGAGCGCAAAAAAAATCCCAACTACAAAAAAGTAATTGGGAAATTTAATTATTGAAAAAATAAAACGGTTATTATTTAACAATAACCCATTGTCCTGAAGCGATTAAGCTTTCGGCTTTTTTGTATTTCATTTCTTGTATTTGTCCGTTAGCCACGTTTTGAACGGTTACGTTATCATTACGATTGATTTTTGGCATATCTCTCGTGATCGTTTCAGTCACTTGGCGTGGTTGTGTTTGTCCCGCTTCGCGATTAGCTTCCTCACTACTAGGAATTTCGTCCTTATTTAGTTCGTAGTCTTCTCTTGGCGCAACGTCAATTGCTTCTTGAATTCTTTGATTTTCTTGTGCTGGTAAATCTCCTTTGAACAAGAATGAAATTACTTCTTTATTTACACTGTCAATCATACTTCTAAACAAATTAAATGCTTCTAATTTGTAAATAAGTAACGGATCTTTTTGTTCGTGAACGGCTAATTGAACAGATTGTTTCAATTCGTCCATTTTGCGCAAGTGTTTTTTCCAAGCTTCATCAACGATTGCTAATGTTATGTTTTTCTCGAAATCAGCAACTAATTGGGCTCCTTGAGTATCATAAGCTATTTTCAAATCAGTAACCACATTCAACGATTTGATTCCATCTGTAAACGGAACTACAATACGCTCAAATTGGTTGTTTTGATCTTCGTAAACACTTTTAATAATTGGGAACGCTTCTCTCGCGCTTCGTGCCGTTTTCTCTGTGTAATATTCTAATGTCGCTTTATATACTTTTCCAGTTAATTCGATTTCGTTCAGCTTATTGAATTCACTTTCAGTAACTGGTGAAGTGATAGAGAAATAACGAATCAATTCAAATTCGAAGTTTTTGAAATCATTTGCAACTTTATTATTTGCGATAATTACTTCGCAAGTATCATAAAGCATATTAGCAATATCCAGTTTCAAACGCTCTCCAAACAAAGCATGACGACGACGTTTGTAAATTACTTCACGTTGCGCATTCATAACATCATCGTATTCTAATAAACGCTTACGAACACCAAAGTTATTTTCCTCTACTTTTTTCTGCGCGCGCTCGATAGATTTTGTCATCATCGAGTGTTGAATCACTTCTCCTTCTTGCAATCCCATTCTGTCCATTACTTTGGCTACTCTTTCAGAACCAAACAAACGCATTAAGTTGTCTTCAAGAGAAACGTAAAACTGTGAGCTTCCTGGATCTCCTTGACGTCCTGCACGACCTCGTAATTGACGGTCAACACGACGAGAGTCATGACGTTCTGTACCTACAATAGCTAATCCACCAGCTGCTTTTACTTCAGCAGATAATTTAATATCGGTACCACGACCAGCCATGTTTGTTGCAATAGTAACTACTCCTGGTTTACCAGCTTCTTCAACAATTTGTGCTTCTTGTTTGTGCATTTTTGCATTCAAGACATTGTGTGTAACGCCTCTCATTTTCAACATTCGGCTCAATAATTCTGAAATCTCTACCGAAGTTGTTCCTATAAGTACTGGTCTTCCTGCTTTAGACAATTCGGTTACATCTTCAATAACGGCGTTGAATTTTTCACGAGTAGTTTTATAAATAAAATCCTCTTTATCTAATCGTGCCATTGGTCTGTTAGTAGGAATTTCTACAACATCTAATTTGTATATAGTCCATAACTCACCAGCTTCGGTAACAGCAGTTCCTGTCATTCCACCTAGTTTGTTGTACATTCTAAAGTAGTTTTGTAAAGTAACTGTTGCAAATGTTTGAGTAGCCGCTTCGATTTTTACATTTTCTTTAGCTTCAATCGCTTGGTGTAGTCCGTCAGAATAACGACGACCATCCATAATACGACCTGTTTGCTCATCTACAATCATGATTTTGTTTTCCATGATTACATATTCAACATCTTTTTCAAACAAAGTGTAGGCTTTCAAAAGCTGTGTCAATGTATGGATGCGCTCACTTTTTACTCCAAAATCTTGGAATAATTTTTCTTTCTCTTCTGCTTCAGTGTCTTTATCTAAATTTTTCTTTTCAATAGTAGCGATTTCTGTTCCAATATCTGGAAGTACGAAGAAATCAGCATCAGTATCTCCAGAAAGGTACATGATACCGTTGTCAGATAATTCTACTTGATTATTTTTTTCTTCGATAACAAAATACAATGCCTCATCAATCTTGTGCATTTCTCTTTTGTTATCCTGCATGTATTGGTTTTCAGTTTTTTGAAGCAATTGTTTAATTCCTTCTTCACTTAAAAACTTAATTAAAGCTTTGTTTTTTGGCAATGCTCTGTAAGCTCTTAGTAATTGGAAACCACCATCTTTAGTGTTTCCTTCTTTTATTAATTTTTTTGCTTCAGTTAAAAAACCGTTTGCTAGTTGACGTTGCAGCGCTACTAGGTTTTCGATTTTTGGTTTCATTTCGATAAATTCATGACGATCTCCCTGCGGAACTGGTCCAGAAATAATTAATGGTGTTCTAGCATCATCAATTAATACTGAATCGACCTCATCAACAATAGCATAGTTATGTTTTCTTTGAACTAAATCATTTGGCGAATGCGCCATATTATCTCTTAAGTAGTCAAAACCAAATTCGTTATTCGTTCCGTAAGTAATATCAGCATCATATGCTTTTCTTCTTTCGTCTGAATTAGGTTGGTAATTATCGATACATTCAACGGTCATACCATGGAATTCGAACAAAGGTGCTTTCCAAGTACTATCACGTTTTGCTAAATAGTCATTCACAGTAACTAAATGCACTCCGTTTCCAGTCAAAGCATTTAAGTAAAGTGGTAAAGTTGCTACTAATGTTTTTCCCTCACCAGTTTGCATCTCTGCTACTTTTCCTTCGTGAAGCACCATTCCGCCAATTAATTGTACGTCATAGTGAATCATGTCCCAAGTGATTTCTTTACCTGCAGCACTCCACGTATTACTCCAAACTGAGTTGTCTCCATCTAAAGTAATATAAGTTTTTGAAGCTGATAATTCACGGTCTTTAGGAGTTGCCGTAACTACAATTTGTGAATTGTCTTTAAAACGTCTTGCTGTTTCTTTAACTACAGCAAATGCTTCAGGAAGAATGTCCATCAACGTTTTTTCAGAAATATCATAAGCTTCTTTTTCTAGAGCATCAATAGCGATATAAATATCTTCTCTTTTGTCAATGTCAAGAATACTTTCTACTTCCTTCTTCAAGGCAGCAATTTTCGCATCTTTTTCAGAACGATCTTGTTTTATTTTTTCTTTGAAAAATGCAGTACGTCCTCTAAGTTCGTCATTGGTTAATGACATTAAAGGCTTTTCAAAAGTTTTAATTTTGTTAAGATAAGGTTGTAATGCTTTTACATCTTTCTGTGATTTATCACCAACAAAGACTTTAATAATGCTATTTATGAAACTCATGATATGATTTTATTTCTAATTGTGTAATTCTATTAATTAAAACCAAAAAAAAGCCTCTTTAGAGACTTTTTTATTGGTTTACCTTTTAATATTCATCCTCATTCCAAAGATAATCTTCGTCAGTAGGATAATCTGGCCATATTTCTTCCATTGATTCATATATCTCGCCTTCATCCTCTATAGATTGAAGGTTTTCTACTACTTCTAATGGAGCTCCTGCTCTAATAGCGTAGTCAATAAGTTCGTCTTTGTTAGCAGGCCACGGGGCATCGCTCAGGTAGGATGCTAATTCTAATGTCCAATACATTTGTTGTCGATTTAGTTTTGTGCAAAAATAAAATTTTTACTGACAGAGACAAGTAAAAAATGATTTATTTTTAGTTAAAGTTAAGAACGTTTAAATTCATTTCAGATTTTTGACTTTTGAATAACGATTTTTGATTTTTTTAATACATTTAAAATCAAAAATCGTTATTCCTTAATCTGAAATCTTACTTCCTCGGTATCCATTGAACTTCGTTAGCGTTCAAGTCATGAGACAACTTTCGTGCCAACACAAAAAGATAGTCAGAAAGTCGGTTTAAGTACATGATTGCGATCTCAGCAACAGGTTCATTATGGCTTAAATGGACCGCTAAACGTTCTGCACGACGACAAACACAACGTGCTATATGACAATATGACACAGTAGTGTGTCCACCAGGAAGTACGAAATGCGTCATTGGTGGTAATACTTCTTCCATGGCGTCAATTTCATTTTCTAATAATTCAATGTCAGATTCTATAATTCCTAATTTTTTCAATCGTAGCTCTCCATTTTTCATTACTTCTTTTTCAGGTGGCGTAGCAAGAATTGCACCTACGGTAAACAAACGATCTTGAATTTCGATTAAAATATCTTTATAGTGTGCATTCATATCTTGATCACGAATTAATCCTATATGTGAATTTAATTCGTCAACTGTTCCGTAACTTTCTATGCGGGCGTGATCTTTAGGGACGCGCGTTCCTCCAAAAAGAGCTGTTGTGCCTTTATCTCCTGTTTTTGTATATACTTTCATTGTGATTTTAGATTGTTTATTAACGATTTTAGACCTGAGCGATGGCTAACTAAGGAAGCATTGCAGATTTGATGTTATGAATAGAAAATCATAAATCTAATATCATAAATTTGATATTACTTATTTGTAGTGTCACTCTCAATTAAACCATCTCTCAAGCGGATGATTCTATGCGCATAAGCAGCAATTTCTTCCTCATGCGTTACCAGAATTACAGTATTTCCATTAGCGTGGATATCTCCAAAGAGTTTCATGATTTCAAGTGAAGTCTTGCTGTCAAGGTTTCCTGTAGGTTCATCGGCAAGAATAATAGATGGTTTGTTTACCAGAGCTCTAGCAATAGCAACACGCTGACGTTGTCCTCCTGACAGTTGGTTGGGTTGGTGATCCATTCTGTCCGCAAGATTTACTTGCTCAAGAACTTCGGTTGCTCTTTTACTTCGATCTGCTTTAGAAAAACCTGCATAAATCATGGGTAAAGCCACATTATCTAGTGCTGTTGTTCTTGGTAAAAGGTTGAATGTCTGGAAAACGAAACCTATTTCTTTATTTCTAATTTCGGCTAGTTCATCATCTTTCATCTGACTCACATCTTTTCCGTTTAAAATATAATTTCCGGATGTTGGTGTGTCTAAACAGCCTAATAAATTCATTAGTGTAGACTTTCCAGAGCCTGAAGGACCCATTAATGCTACATATTCGCCTTTGTTTATTTCTAAATCAATGCCTTTAAGCACATAAACGATTTCATTTCCTAGTACAAAATCTCTTTTGATATTCGTTATTTTTATAAGCGGGTTTGCCATTAGAATGTATGATTTTTAACCTGAGACGATGCTTAGGATGCTATTAATTCAGATTTTAAAAGTACAAAAACTTTTGAACTAACAGTAAGTAGACATTTTTAAAATTTGTTACACTATTAAAATAATGAAATCTAGCGTTTTCACTATTTCTCTTTCTTTAATGATAGATGGGCAATTGAAATTGCTTAAACAATACTTAAAATGCATGAAAAAAGCTTATACAATTAAATTGTAATTTTGTATAATTACTTCTCATTCACTGTTAATTTCACAATTATATTAATTAATTACATAATTATTGGTTATTTATTGAATATATAGCAATATCATTTACATTTGCTACATAATAATTAATCAAAACAAAATATTATGAAAAATACAAAATTAGTTTTAGGATTAGCCGTAATGACTATTGGATTTGCATCTTGTAAAGATGAGAAAGCAGAACAAGCAGAAAAGAAAATCGACTCTTATGTTACTTATGTAGATTCATTAGGTAATGTAGCTGAGGCTGAAGCAGAAGGTAATTGGAAAGCAATCGAATCTTCTTATGACATGAAAATTGTTGAAGCTGAAGCTGCAATTGCAGATGTCAAAGATAATACCACTGAACAAGCACGTATTGATGCAAGTAAAGCGAAATACGAAGCTTTGAAAATTAAAATGGAAGCTAAAAAAATGGCTGATGAAGCAGCTGCAGAACCAAGTAGCAAACAAAAAATTAGAAATGCTTTGTTTGGTGCTGGAAAAATTGGTGATGATATGAATTTTAGTTGGGTAAATGCAGCTAACATTCATAGTGTATATCAACAATTTATTCACACCGTAGAAAACAATAAAGATCAATATTCACGTGAAGATTGGGACGAGGTTAAAGCAATGTATGAAGCATTAGATAGCAGAAAAAATACTGTTGAAAAAGAAGGTCTTTCTTCTGAAGACAATAGAAAAATTGCTGGTTTAAAAATCAAATTTGCACCAATGTATACCTTAAATAGAATGGGAGCAAAATCAGAAGAAATGAATAAAGCTAAACAATAAGGGATTATTAGTTTAGGTGAAATATGACAGTCAGGGATGGCTGTCATATTTTTTTAAATTTGACTCGAATAATATAAAAATAGGCTATTTCACAAGAGGTGAACTAGCCTATTTTTATATTCATTACTTTTCAAAAAAGTAAATAAAAATTTAATCTGCTATTTTATAAATAGATGTAATTTCTTTAAATATAGCGTCAACATCAATATTCAAATCAATTAAATTTCCAGTGTGAATATCAAAAACCCATCCGTACACCTTTAGATTGCGCTGTCTGTTTGCTCTTTGAACTTCAGCAGTTTTTATCACGTTGATGCATTGTTCTTGAACATTAAGTTCAACTAGCCTTCTATATTTTTGCCCTTCATCTTCAATAGCATCGAGTTCATTTCTATGCAAACGAAATACATCGCGAATGTTTCTTAACCAAGGATTTAATATTCCCAAATCTGCTTGTTGCATAGCGGCGAGTACACCACCACAGCCGTAATGTCCACAAACTACAATGTGATTAACTTTTAAGCTGGTCACTGCGTAATTAATAACTGACATTGAATTAAGGTCCGTATTTGGGACCATGTTCGCAATATTTCGATGTACAAAAACTTGTCCGGGTTCTAGTCCCATAAGGTCTTCAGCAGAAACACGACTATCTGAACAACCTATATATAGGAATTCTGGAGTTTGTCCGTCGGAAAGCTTTTCAAAATACTTGTTGTCGCTCTGAAGCTTTTTTGCAATCCAATTTTTGTTATTCTCGAATATTTGTTTGATGTCCATATAGGTGTGTTTAGATTGCAAATATAATAATCTATACCCTAATGATGAAATGTTCTTTTGGTTGTTCTCGTCTAAAAAATACAAATCCCCATTGAAACGTGTCGATAGTTACCGTAACCTTTGGGTGTTTTTGTATGATTTTCCATGCTTCTTCCATTTCTTTAGACCAATGAATATCATCAAAGATCCATACTGTGTCGTTAGTAATTGTAGGGAGTAATGCTTCAAAATAGTCTAAAGTAGCTTGCTTCTGGTGATTTCCATCAAAATAAATTAGGTCGAAAAATTGACTTTTAAGCTTGGTGTTTTTTAAATAGGCACTGAATTCCGTATTTATAAATTTAACAGTTGCACAATTAATTGTTTGTAATTGATTTTTTGCAATTCCTATCGTATTTTCGCAACCTTCTAAGGTAGTTATTTCGGAATTTTTATTCCCTAACGAGAGGGCAGCGGTTGCCAATCCTAAGGATGTACCAATTTCTAGAATGTGTTTGGGTTGAAAATAATTGGTAACTCTAAATAGCAATTCAGCTCTTTTTGAACTTATTCCAGCTGTCTCAGCAATTTTTGAAATTTCTCTACTGTTGGATTTAAAAACTTTGGAGCCAGCACCAAAATCAGTTACTTCAATAGTATTTTTATTTTCTAGAAGTGATTTTCGATATTTTTTCAAGACCAGATATTCGTGTTTGGACTTTTTATCATAAAAACATTTTGTAATCAATGTAAACACAAACGGAGAATGTACTGCATGTTCGTTTTTTGATAGCCAAAGAAATTTTAAGTAGGACTTTATTTGGAATAGCATAGTTTTTTTAAGCTTCAAGGGGTAAAGATACAAAGTTTAGGAGTTAATGTGAGTTGCGTTTTTAAAGTTTAAAAGATAGATGTCAGTTCAAAAATTAAGTCACTTCAAAAAAACTATCTTTGCGCTCTTAAAAATCAATAGTTATATAATTTCAGCAGATGATGAACGAAGAACAAGTACATGAAGGAGTAATCACCTCGGAAGAAATTAACCGTTGTATTGAAATTCTCTCTCAATTAAATACGGATACCGATCAGATATTTGATATTCCAAAACAACAAAGAACAGCGTTAATCAAAGCCGCAGGTCAATTTTCAAGACCCGATCGTGACGAACTTTCTCGTAGAAAAAAAGATGGAAAAGCAGTTGCGAAACGCAAAAAAGAAAAGCAAGATAGAACGGCACGTAAAGAAACAGGAATTCGTTATGCTCGTGAAGCAAGTGTTTTTGTTGCACCAAAATTATTAGCTTTTAATGAACTTAATAGTAAAGAGCAACTGGAGCTAGAAACACCTAGAAATTGTTACGTATGTAAAACTTCGTATAGTAAAATGCACCATTTTTACGACACGATGTGTACTGATTGTGGTGATTTTAATTACGCCAAACGCTTTCAAACAGCCAATGTCAAAGGGCAAGTGGCTATTATCACTGGATCCCGATTAAAAATTGGGTATCATATTACATTGATGTTGTTGCGTGGTGGAGCAACTGTTATAGCAACCACTCGTTTTCCAGTAGATTCTGCTTTACGTTTTGGTAAAGAGCCAGATTTTATGGATTGGGGACACCGTTTGAAAATTCACGGATTAGATTTACGACATATTCCTAGTGTCGAAATCTTCTGTAATTTTATTGACCAAAAGTATGACCGATTAGACATTCTAATCAATAATGCGGCGCAAACAGTACGACGTCCCGCCGGATTTTATACGCATATGATGGAAAACGAAGAACGTGCTATAGCAGATTTGCCAAAGCAGGCGCAAGAATTATTGTTAGATCATACGAATTGTTTGGAGGAATTAAAAGTGTTGACATCGGGAGTATCTTCTAATCAAAATATGCCAGTAACTTGGCACGGACCGGAACCTGGAATAGGGTTACGGGCTTCTGCCAAATTATCGCAGATTCCGTATTCATTTGATAATGCATTGGTGGCGAACGAAGTTTTCCCGGAAGGAGAACTCGATGCCGACTTGCAGCAAGTAGATTTGCGAAAAACCAACAGTTGGCGTTTGAAATTAGGCCAAATAGAAACTACCGAAATGATCGAAGTACAATTGGTGAATTCTGTAGCACCGTTTGTATTGTGTAATCGACTTTCGGAAGTGATGAAAAAGGATAATACGGGTCAAAAGCATATTATAAATGTTTCAGCAATGGAAGGCAAGTTTCATCGCTTTTTTAAAGAAGCGCGTCATCCACATACTAATATGGCCAAAGCGGCCTTGAACATGCTTACTCATACTGCTGCAGGAGAATTGGCGAAAGCCGGAATTTTCATGAATGCAGTTGATACGGGCTGGGTGACTGATGAAGATCCAGCAGAATTAGCCAAAAGAAAACAAGAAGAAGAAGATTTCCAACCTCCTTTAGATATTGTGGATGGCGCAGCGCGTGTAATGGATCCTTTATTTGACGGCATAAACACAGGAAAACATTGGTGTGGGAAATTTTTAAAAGACTATAATCCGATACCTTGGTAGAGGTTTGAGTTTTATATCAAAAAAGCCACTACAAAATAAAATTTTGTAGTGGCTTTTAAAAAGTTTAGTGTTTAAGGAAAACTGCGACTGAACACTGAGTGCTAATTTTATCCCTCCATTTTGGCACTCAACTCAAACCAACGTTCTTCTTTTGCTTCTATTTTGTTTATGATATTTTGCAATTCATTTGCTTTCTTTTCGATGCTGTCATCAGCTACTTTCCCATCAGCAAAAAGTTGTTCTATCAAAATCTTTTGAGCTTCTAATTCCTTTATTTCCTTTTCTGTTTTCTGATATTCTTTTTGCTCGTTGAAAGTCAAATTTCCTGTAGGATTATTTTGTTTCCAATCTTTTTTCTCCGCTTTATTTTCTTCCTTTTGAGCTACATCAGCACTGTCTTCATAAGCTCTAAAATCGGAATAGTTCCCAGGGAAATTTTCTACAACTCCTTGTCCTCTAAAAATAAACAAGTGATCCACAATTTTATCCATGAAATAACGGTCGTGCGAAACTACCAAAAGGCATCCAGGATAATCCAAAAGGAAGCTTTCTAGAACGTTTAAGGTTACGATATCCAAATCGTTTGTTGGCTCATCCAAAATCAAAAAGTTCGGGTTCTGAATCAAAACGGTACACAAGTACAGACGTTTTAATTCTCCACCACTCAAGCGATCTACAAAATCGTATTGTTTTTTGGCATCAAAAAGAAAACGCTCTAATAATTGCGAAGCTGAAATTAATTTTCCTTTCATCAAAGGAATAAATTCCCCATATTCCTTAATAACGTCAATTACACGTTGTCCAGGTTTCGGGTTGATTCCACTTTGAGTATAATACCCTAATTTTATAGTTTCACCAATTACTACTTTTCCGCTATCAAGTGGTAAAGTTCCTGTCAATAAGTTTAAAAAAGTCGATTTTCCAGTTCCGTTTTTTCCAATGATTCCAATGCGTTCTCCTGGTTGAAAGTCAAAACTGAAATTATCCATGATTACATGATCCTTGAATTTTTTGGAAATTTTGTGAAGCTCTATAATCTTGCTTCCCATACGCTCCATATTTATTTCAAGCTCTACTTTATTCTCGCGACGACGACTTTGTGCCTTTTCCTTGATATCGTAAAAATCATCTTGACGCGATTTCGATTTAGTCGTTCTCGCTTTGGGTTGGCGACGCATCCATTCTAATTCTTTTACAAAAAGGTTTTGCGCTTTATCCACACTCGCGTTTTCAGATGCAATGCGTTCCTCTTTTTTCTCTAAATAGTATGAGTAATTTCCTTTGTAGTTGTATAATTTTCCATTATCAAGTTCAATGATTTCGTTACAAACACGTTCTAAAAAGAAACGGTCGTGCGTAACCATAAACAAAGTAATGTTTTCTTTAGCAAAATAACTTTCTAACCATTCAATCATCTCTAAATCCAGGTGATTCGTAGGTTCATCCAGAATTAATAAATCAGGACGATTAATTAAAATAATAGCCAATGACAAACGTTTTTTCTGTCCACCCGAAAGATTTTTTACTTTCAGTTTAAAGTCTTCCAACTTCAATTTGAACAAAATTTGTTTGTATTGCGTTTCAAAATCCCAGGCATTATGCTGATCCATTCCGTCAAAAGCTTTTTGATACGCTTCTTCATCTTCAGGATTTTCTAATGCTTTTTCATAGGCTTCAATAACTTTCAGAATTTCGTTATCCGAAGCGAAAATGCTTTCTTCAATGGTTAGTTCATCTTGCAAATTGTTATTTTGCGATAGGAAAGCCATTCTAATTCCTTTTCTCAAAACCACTTGGCCAGTATCTGATTCTTCCAAACCATTAATGATACTCATAATTGTAGTTTTTCCAGAGCCATTTTTGGCTATAAAGGCAATTTTTTGGTCTTTGTTAATTCCAAAAGAAATGTTTTCAAAAAGTGTTCTTTCTCCAAAAGACTTGGATATATTTTCAACTGATAAGTAATTCACAATGCTAATTTTTTTGCAAAAGTAAGCTATTAAATGACTAATAGCGAATTGTTTATTTTAATATGATTTTTCTAAAGGATATACTAAGATATTTTGCTGAAAACATACTTGAATTTGCTCAAGATTTTCCTTTGTCTTGACTCGTTTAATATTTCTACCTTATATAATAACCAAAATAGTAACAGTCAAAGCTATTCGTTACGATTAAGTTTTAATTTTTTTTGGCGTTTCCCTTTATAAAAGAGCCTTTATTACTTTTTTTAGTAATAGCTGTTCTTTTATAGATTGTTGGGGGATTGGCTGCAAGTCCTTGTCAAGTTTGGTTCTGCTTCGCTTATCTATTGCTTTTCTAATCCTAATGCGATTCTGTATTTAAAATCAGGGCTTATTGTTATTATTTAAAAATCACGATCATTCCTATATATAAGGTATAGAGATAAAACTTAAATTAATTATGCTCAATCATCGCTGATGGTTTCAGCCTTGGTCTGATCTACGGTTGGATTTCGTAGTAATAAGCGTTCTGGTACTTCCTATAAAAAGCGATACATGTACTCCCTAGATATAGTAGGTATAAGAAGAAGCATAGGAGCGTGCCTAAAACAGGAACAACCAAATCAATCAAAAGACCCTACGGGGCTAGTTATTGCGTTATTTGAGTTACTCTATTTAAACGCTAGCAATGATTAAGAAAAAACTTTTCACTTCAAGCTTCACGTTTAGAGCGGGTTAAAAAAAATGTTTTAAAATTTTTTAAAAAAGCGCTTAAAAAGTATTGAATAGTGGTTTAAACTCGCTACTTTTGCACCCGCAACAACGCAGGCGTTCTTTAAAATACTGACAAGCACATCAAATTAAGATTAGAAATTATTTTCTAAAAAAGATTTAAAAAAGCTTGTGAGATTCGAAAGTCCTTACTACATTTGCACCCCGCAAAACAAGCAAAGTTCCTTGACAGATTGATAAGAAAACCAGAAGAAAAGAGGGATAAAATTTCTCAAAAAAAACTTCAAATTTTTCTTGCCAGTTAAGAAAACAAGTTTTACTTTTGCAGCCGCTTCCAGAGACACACCATGTGAGTTGAACGAGGCGAAAAAAAAAACAAGAAGAACACGTTCCTAGACATATTGAATTGACAGCCGTCACGCTAACAAGCGTGACACAAGAATAAGAGTAATAGAATCGAAAGATTTGAATAACACCGATAGAATTGGAGTCGCATAATAATAGTCAAGCTTAGCTTGACGCACAATATACGATGAAGAGTTTGATCCTGGCTCAGGATGAACGCTAGCGGCAGGCTTAACACATGCAAGTCGAGGGGTATAGGTTTTCGGACCTAGAGACCGGCGCACGGGTGCGTAACGCGTATGCAATCTACCTTTTACAGCGGGATAGCCCAGAGAAATTTGGATTAATACCGCATAGTATAGCAGTTTCGCATGAGACCACTATTAAAGTCACAACGGTAAAAGATGAGCATGCGTCCCATTAGTTAGTTGGTAAGGTAACGGCTTACCAAGACTACGATGGGTAGGGGTCCTGAGAGGGAGATCCCCCACACTGGTACTGAGACACGGACCAGACTCCTACGGGAGGCAGCAGTGAGGAATATTGGACAATGGGCGCAAGCCTGATCCAGCCATGCCGCGTGCAGGATGACGGTCCTATGGATTGTAAACTGCTTTTATACGAGAAGAAACACTACTTCGTGAAGTAGCTTGACGGTATCGTAAGAATAAGGATCGGCTAACTCCGTGCCAGCAGCCGCGGTAATACGGAGGATCCAAGCGTTATCCGGAATCATTGGGTTTAAAGGGTCCGTAGGCGGTTTAGTAAGTCAGTGGTGAAAGCCCATCGCTCAACGGTGGAACGGCCATTGATACTGCTAGACTTGAATTATTAGGAAGTAACTAGAATATGTAGTGTAGCGGTGAAATGCTTAGAGATTACATGGAATACCAATTGCGAAGGCAGGTTACTACTAATGGATTGACGCTGATGGACGAAAGCGTGGGTAGCGAACAGGATTAGATACCCTGGTAGTCCACGCCGTAAACGATGGATACTAGCTGTTGGGCGCAAGTTCAGTGGCTAAGCGAAAGTGATAAGTATCCCACCTGGGGAGTACGTTCGCAAGAATGAAACTCAAAGGAATTGACGGGGGCCCGCACAAGCGGTGGAGCATGTGGTTTAATTCGATGATACGCGAGGAACCTTACCAAGGCTTAAATGTAGATTGACCGGTTTGGAAACAGACTTTTCGCAAGACAATTTACAAGGTGCTGCATGGTTGTCGTCAGCTCGTGCCGTGAGGTGTCAGGTTAAGTCCTATAACGAGCGCAACCCCTGTTGTTAGTTGCCAGCGAGTCATGTCGGGAACTCTAACAAGACTGCCAGTGCAAACTGTGAGGAAGGTGGGGATGACGTCAAATCATCACGGCCCTTACGCCTTGGGCTACACACGTGCTACAATGGCCGGTACAGAGAGCAGCCACTGGGCGACCAGGAGCGAATCTACAAAACCGGTCACAGTTCGGATCGGAGTCTGCAACTCGACTCCGTGAAGCTGGAATCGCTAGTAATCGGATATCAGCCATGATCCGGTGAATACGTTCCCGGGCCTTGTACACACCGCCCGTCAAGCCATGGAAGCTGGGGGTGCCTGAAGTCGGTGACCGCAAGGAGCTGCCTAGGGTAAAACTGGTAACTAGGGCTAAGTCGTAACAAGGTAGCCGTACCGGAAGGTGCGGCT